>JACCZE010000340.1 GCA_013696105.1 Planctomycetota bacterium
TTCTTGAACATCGTCTCGAGGCAATCGGCGCTGATCATGATCGCGTCGTCGAGATCGGCGCTGTACAGGATCGTATGGTGGAGGACCGACTTGCTGAGGTTCGCCGAGGAGAGGTTGGCCTCGGTCAGGTTGGCGCGGCTGAGATTCGCCGATTCGAGGTTCGCCCGGTGCAGGATGCAGCTCGACAGATCGGCGCCCGTGAGATCGGCTCCACGAAGGTCGATGTGCGAGAGGTCCAGGCCGGACAGGTCGAGGCCGGAGAGACGTGGCCGGTCCCCAGCCGCGATGAGGGCGAGAACCAGCTCTTTGCGTGTGATCTCGGCCATGACGACTCCGATACGTGAATGTACCTCGGTTCCGCCCGGTCCGCATCCGACATCTCGGTCTTTAGCACGGCGCCACAGCGAGCTCCGCTCGCCGCGCCTATGGGGGGCTACGGTCCTGCGGACCATCCGATGCCCCCAAGGGCATCGGGCTCGCGGGGCGCTCGCCCCCCATGAACGGGCTCCGCCCTGCCCCCGGAAAGAGTAAAGTTGCCCCCCCTCGGCGGAGATGCCGGGGGGGTGGTTTTTTTTGGGATCGAAGTTTTTGTTGTCGACGAAGAACGGAGAACCCAGGACTGAGAACGGTCGACTGCGAACGGTCGTCAGACCTCCCATTACGTATCACGCAGCGTTTCCGCGAACTGGGCTTCGGCGTCGGCGCTGCCATGCGTTCGGTGCCGATGTCCAAGGACCACCTGCGCCGGCTGTTCGAACGGGACACCGGCGGCACCCCGCAGCGGTTCCTGGCCAACCTGCGCGTCGGCGAAGCGGAGAACCTGCTCGCGTTCGGCCACAAGGTGAAGGAGGCCGCGGCGCGCGTGGAGTTTGCGGACCAGCATTACTTCTCGCGCGCCTTCCATAGGATCACCGGCGTGCGACCGAGCGCCGTCGCGGCACGATCCACCACCATGAGCCCGACATGACCACCCCCGACCGCCGCATCGACATCCAACGCTTCGACCGCCGCATGGCGACCGACGCGGTCGCGTCCGACGACCTCGGTTGGCACGAGCCGACGACCGCACCATTCGCGCTGAACGGGTTCCCGTGGTTCGCCGTCGACCATATCTACCGCCGCATGCCGGTCTCGCCGGCACATCCGCTGCCGGAAGCGGTGGACGGGCTGGCGAACCACACCGCGGGCGGACAGATCCGCTTTCGCACCGACGCGCGCGACATCTCGGTGCGCGTGGATCTGCGCGGGGTCGCGGACATGCACCACATGCCGTCCACCGGGCAATGCGGATTCGACTGCTACGTCGGCGCCGCCGGATCGCAGCGTTATGCCGGCTCATCGATCTACGATCAGCGCAAACAGAGCTACCAGGCGCGTGTCTTCGAATCGAGTGCGCGCGAGCTGCGCGACGTCACACTGTACTTCCCGCTCTACCAGGGCGTGGACACGGTGTGGATCGGCCTCGACCGCGACGCGGCGCTCGCACCACCTCAGCCATGGCGCATGTCGCGCCCCGTGGTGATCTACGGCACCTCGATCACCCAGGGCGGCTGCGCCTCGCGCCCGGGCATGGCCTACACCAACATCCTCAGCCGGCGGCTGCAGGCGGAGGTGGTCAATCTCGGATTCTCCGGCAGCGGCCGCGGCGAACCCGAGGTCGCGCACGTCATCTCCGGGATCCCCGATCCCGCGTGCCTGGTCCTCGATTTCGAGGCCAACTGCCAGGACATCGCGCTGTTCGAGTCGCGCCTCGCGCCCTGCGCGCCGCGCATCCGACGGTGCCGATCCTCGTACTGCCCAAGCCGCCGTATGCCTGGGAGGGCGTGCGCCCGCAGGACGATCGTAATCGGCAGGCCCGGCACGCGATCGCGCGGACGACGGTGGAGCTGCTGCGTTCCCTCGGCGATGCCCACCTGCATTTCCACGACGTCGCCGCTGCGCTCGCCGACACTGCGTACCACGAAGGCACCGTCGACGGAGCCCATCCCACGGATCTCGGATTCCAGCTGCTCGCGGATGCGATCGAGCCGGCGCTCAGGCGCGTCCTCGGACCCTGATCAGGCCTTCGCGCTGCGCTCGGCAGCCGCCTCGGTCGCGAGGAAGCGCTGTGCGGCGATCAGCCCGCGCTTCTCGCCCGCGGCATCGGTGTTGAACTCCTCGTCCTCGAGCTCGATCGACACCAGGCCGCGGTAACCGGTTTTATGCAGCAGCGTGAACAGCTGCTTCCAGGGCACGGTTCCGCGTCCGGGAATGCAGTAGCGCCAATGGTGGCCGCCGAAGCCGTGACCCTTGGCGAAGGTCGGCTCCTGGAGGTTGCCGTGCTCGTAGAGCGCTTCAGGGAAGAGCTCGGTGTCCTTGCCGTGCACATGGTGGATGCGCGCGGCGAACTCCTCGGCGAAGCGCACCGGGTCGATGCCCATGCGGTGCAAGTGCGATGGGTCGAAATTCACACCGGCGTTCGCGGGCAGCTCCTTGAACAGCGCGCGGTAGTCGGCGGGAGTACAGCCGATCGAGCTGTAGTGGGGTCCGCCGCCCGGCCAGCCTTCGATCAGCAGCTTCGCACCGTGCTTGGCCAGTCCCTCGCACAGCTGCGAGAAGCCATCGACCACGAAGCGGAAGTTCTCGACGCGCGGGCGGCCATGGTCCTCGGCGACCGCGACGGTGAACACCAGCGGCGCGAGCGGCGCCAGGGAGCCGACGTAATCGCTGGTGCGCTGCGCTGCGGCGGCGCGCTTGCCGGCGTCGGGCGAGGCGAGATCCGACCACGCGCCGAGCGGATCGACGGTGCCGATCCTGATCCCGGCAGCGGCCAGGCGCTGCAGATCGGCCTTGGTCCGCTCGGCGGCCAGGTCGATCGACGCGAAGCCGTTGTCGCGCATGAAGGGGATGAGCGTATCGAGATCCTTCTGCCAATCGCTCCAGCCTTGACGGAAGCCGATGGGGAAGGAACCGGTCTTGGTGGTGGCCATGGAATCCTCTTCCGTGATGAGCGGCAGTGATGAGGGACGGAGCGATCAGCGGGCGGATGCGCGGGACTGCGCCTGTGCCGGAGCCGATCGCGCTGCGATGAAGTGCTTGTAGATGTCCTCGAGCACGCGCACATCCTCGATGGTATCCGATGCGGGCGAGCGGAAAGGCGCGCCGTTGGCGACGCACGCGACGAAATGGCGCATCTCCTCGCGGTACGACCAGTTGCGCCCCCCTTTCGGGAACAGTTTGGTCGCGGATTTCTCAGCCTGGTCGGCGCGATAGACCTCGATCGTCGCGGGAACGTTCTTCAACAGCAGGGGCGGCGCCTCGGTGCGGACCCAGCCCTTGTCGAAGAACACCTGGGTGTGCTCGTCCCAGCCTTCGTAGTCCAACCAGCCGGATTCGATCGTCACCGGCACGCCGCCGACATCGAGCACGACCACGCCGTGGACGCCATTGGCCCCGAGCTCGGCCGCCTTCACCGTCACGCCGCCGGTCGAGCCCAGGAACCAGCGCACGAGGTTGATGTTGTGGGTGTACTGCTGCAGGTAGTCGATGTAGCCCTGGCGATTCTTCTCGGGCAGCCAGCCCGGCCAGGTGAATGCGCAGTCGGGATACTTCTCGTCCGACTGGTCGAACGGCGTGTCGAGGCCCCCGGTCCAGTCGCCGCCGAATCCGTGGTTGCGCACGTAGCGGATCTGGCCGAGGTCCTTCGCCGCCACCGCCTGATCGATCAGCTCCTTGACGCGGATGTTGCCCGGATCGTAGCGCTTCATGTACGCGACCATCACGCGCTTGCCGCTGGATTTCTCCGCGGCGAGGATGCGCTCGGCCTGCTCGACGCTGATCGCCATCGGCTTCTCCATGAACACGTCCTTGCCGGCGTTCAGGAGGTCGATGGCGATGTCGCCCTGCACCGCGTAATGGCCCGACAGCGCGACCGCGTCGATGTCCCGGTCGCGGGCGAGTTCGCGATGGCTCTGGTACAGCTTCGGGATGCCGTAGCGCTCCTGCACCATCCGGCCCAGCTTCGGACGCACCTCGGCGATCGCGACCAGCTCGCACGCGTCGATCGCGACGATGTTCGGGATGTGGACCTTCTGGGCCATGTAGCCGCAGCCGATGTATCCGAGGCGGAGCTTGGTCATGGGGTTCCTTTGCAGGGCCTGCGTGGGGTCGGAGGCGGGTGGTGCTCGTCGGACCTGGTCGTATCGTCGCCGGTGCACGCGGTCGATGGCGGCGAGTGCGCATGGTTTGCGCGGGAGTGCTCATGGCCCTGGACAACTCGCTGCTGAGCGTCGGCCGCATGGCCGTCGAACCGTCGTGGGCGGCGGCGCGGCATTCGCACCCCTTCGTCGAGATGATGGTGATCAACGGCGGCGCGCTCGACGTCAGGCTCGCCGACGGCGTGCACCGGGCGGCGGTCGGCGACGTGCTGCTGTACCCCCCCGGAACGCCGCACGACGAGCGCGTCGCGGGCGGCGTCGGGGCCGACTTCACCTTCTTCGCCTTCCGTGGGTCTCCCCTCGGCGCGCGTGCGGTGGTGCACGATGGCGACGGCCGCCTGCGCGTGCTCGCGGCCTGGCTGATGCAGGAGCGCGACGCCGCAACCGTCCTGCGCGACGCGATCCTCGCGCTGATGATCGCCGAGTACGAACGCCTCTGCGCTCACCGCGCATCGACCCTCGCCGACCGCGTGCGCACATTCCTGCGCGAACACATCGCGGAACCCTTGAGCGTCGAGGACATCGCCCGCTCCGCCTCCATGAGCCGCGCGCACTTCATCCGCACCTTCAAGCGCGAATCCGGGAGCACGCCGATGGCCGCGCTGCGTCGCCTGCGCGTCGAAGCCGCCCGCGATCTGATCATCACCACCGATCTCCCGCTGAAGGCCATCGCGGACCGCGTCGGGCTGGGCGACGAATACCACCTCTCGCACGTGTTCCGGCGCGAGCTGCGGGTATCCCCCGGGTACTTCCGCAAGAAGGGCTGACTGTCCGCTATCTGCTATCTGCTATCCGCCGTCGGCGCCGTGCAGCGACCCTCCTTCCGCGCCGCCGCCCTGCGATAATCTCGCGCCATGCCCGCGTTCGTGTACCTGCTGCGCTGCCGCGACGGCTCGCTCTATTGCGGGTGGAGCACCGATCCGCAGGCGCGCGCCGCTGCTCACAACGGTGGACGCGGGGCCGCCTACACCCGTTCGCGCCTGCCGGTGCGGCTGGTGTACGTCGAGCCCTGCCGCGACAAGTCGGCCGCGCTGCGCCGCGAATACGCGATCAAATGCCTCGACCGGCGCGCCAAGCTCGCGCTGCTGGCTGCTGCGTTGAAGAAGCGGGCGGGCGCGCTCGCGCGTTCACGCCGTCGTCGCGCACGCGCCCAGGCGCAGCGGGACGCGGGCGATGCGCGGATCGCGCGCGATCCATAGGCACGGCGCGTCTTCCGCGACGGCGATCGCGATCGTCGTCGCGGCGGAGTCGATGCGCAGCGCGTACGGCTGATCCCCCAACAGCGCCACCTGCGCCGCCAGTTCCCGGTCGCACCCCAGC
>JACCZE010000350.1 GCA_013696105.1 Planctomycetota bacterium
CGGGGCTCGATGTCCTGCGCTGCGCTGCGGACATCGTGGCGGATGGCGCGGGGCGCCATTGTATCCGCCAGCGCCCCTCGGGCGGCCGCTTTTTGTTTCGGGGGCCTTGCCCCCGGTCCCCCCGGCCTTGGTCGGGGCTCGATGTCCTGCGCTGCGCTGCGGACATCGTGGCGGATGGCGCGGGGCGCCATTGTATCCGCCAGCGCCCCTCGGGCGGCCGCTTTTTGTTTCGGGGTCTTCGCCCCCGGACCCCCCGGCCTTGGTCGGGGCTCGATGTCCTGCGCTGCGCTGCGGACATCGTGGCGGATGGCGCGGGGCGCCATTGTATCCGCCAGCGCCCCTCGGGCGGCCGTCGTGCTGCGCACGAGGTCCGAGGTTTCTGTCGTTGACGCATACGTGAGCCCGGGTGCCGTCGCTTCTCGGCTTCTCGACTTCTCGGCTTCTCCTGTTTGTTTGGGATTGGTGATCGGCGACAAGCCGGAGAAGCACGAGGCTCGAAGCGGGAAGCGGGAAGCGAATGGCGATGGCGGACTGCACTCGACAGATTCCTCACCTGTCCATGGATCGCCCTGGACGACGGTCGAATTCGTCCTCCTCGGCTGCGGGGGCTCGGTCCCGCTGTGCGGTAAAAGTGCAGAAATATCGTGTGCCGAGCCTCTGATTCCTTGCCGTGATCGCTTGTCTGGCAGGATCCAAGTCAGCCACCCCGTGCAGCGGGTACGGTGGCCACCCGAACGGCTCCGGAGGATTCCATGGTCGATGACCACGAGGACGATGCTGATGAGATGTCGAAACCGGATCGTCGACGCGTCGGCTTGGCGGGTTGGCTGATCAGCGCGGCCGTGCATTCGCTGCTGATCCTGGTCATGACCTCGATCTATTTCCTGGTCAAAGCACCCGAGGCCGACTTTCCGCCCATGCGCAACGCCAGCATCGACCCGCCGCCGGAACCCCAGGAGAAGCCGAAGCCAGAGCGCACGCTCGAGACGCACGTCGAACTCGAGGCAGTCGCGGAATCCGACACGCCGAGTCCGATCACCGAACTGGACCTCCCCATCGAGCATTCCGAGCGCGAGGAGGACAACGAGGCGCCGGTGGCGAAGGGTCACGAGGAGGCGGTCGCGGACAGCGAGATCGGAGGCAGCGGAGCATTCATGGCGATCGGCGCCGGAGGTGGATCCTCGGGAATGTTCGGCGCCCGCTCGGGAGGCGGGAAGAAGCGGGCACTCGCACGGTTCGGCGCCAGCAAGGGCAGCGAGAGCGCCGTGGACGCATCGCTGCGCTGGCTGAAGAAGCACCAGAGTCCGAACGGCATGTGGGATCCGGTTTCCTATCCCGCGAACTGCACCGAGGATCCGAAGTGCGAACCCGGCGCTCCCGGCTGGGTGGGTAAGGAGGAGGGAGCCACCGTCGCGTGCAGCGGTTATGGCGTGCTCTGCTTCCTCGGCGCCGGGTATGACCACCAGACTCCCAACAAGTACAAGCAGACGGTCAAGAAGGGGCTCGATTACCTGGTCACGGTGCAGAAGCAGGATGGTCGGTTAGGCATCACGAATTATGAGAATGCCATCGCGACGATGGCGCTCGCCGAGGCCTTCGCGATGACCGGAGATCCCGCGCTCAAGGGCCCTGCGCAGCGCGGCGTCACGGCCATCATCGCCAGCCAGAATCAGAACCCGAAGCCGAGAGGAGCACCTGGTAAGGCCGGCGACGGCAAGGAAAGCGCGTACTCGGGCACCGGTCTCGGCTGGGACTATTTCATTCCGAGCATGCGCAATGACACCTCGATCACCGGCTGGAACGTGATGGCGCTCAAGAGCGCCGTTGCCGCGCAGCTGGACGTGGGAACCTCGATGGCGGGAGCGCATACCTGGCTCGTGGATACGTGGTCGCGAGCCAATGCGGACAGCGCCTCGATGGACCTCTACACCAGCGAGTCGTTCTTCCCATACGTCTATTACAGCGATGAGGACTCCGTCGAATACTGCAAGCCGGGGTTGAGCGGCGAGGTGTTCCCGCGCAACCAGCGTGGCCAGAACTTCTCGTGCGCCGGGATGGTATGCGCGGTCTTCCTCGGGCATCGCGCCGGCGACCTCATGCTGGAGACGCTCGCCAACGAAGTGATGAAAAACCAGCTGCCGGAGACCTGGCCATGCAATGTCTATTATCTCTACTACAACACGCTCGGAATCTTCCAGGTCGGCGGCGATCGCTGGAAGAAATGGAACACCAAGGTCCGTGATCTGCTGGTGAACGCACAGCGCAAAGGCGACGGCTGCTTCGACGGCAGCTGGGACTGGAAGGATGGACAGTTCCTCGGCCACGGCGTGGGCCGCATGCTCACCACCCAGTACTGCTGCCTGAGCCTGCAAGTGTATTATCGGTATGCGCAGGTCGCCGGCGCAAAGAAGTGAGGGGGGCGCGGCGCAGATCCGTGCTCACGAGGGAGACCTGACGCGGTGCTGGTGCTCAAAGGCACCGACGATGGTTCACAGGGCGGAACCGGTGGCACACGCAGGCCAAAACCTCACACGGTCATCTCACCGTTGCGATACGCTAACGGAGTGATGCGGAACTGGGCCTTGAACCGGCGGCAGAAGTAGTTCGGCGATGAGAATCCGCAGGCGGAGCTGACGTCGCGGATGGACCGCGGTCGTCCGTTCGAGCGTCCGCGCAGCAGGGTGATGGCCATGCGCAGGCGCGTTGAGACGATATGATGCTTCAACGTCTCGCCGAATGCCGTGGCGTGCAGGCGTTGGAGCTGGCTGGGCGAGATGCCGACTTCCGCCGCCAGCGCCGAAATCCGCCAATGGAAGGAGGGGTCGGCATCGATGCGCTGGCGCACGGTCTCGACGCGAGCATCGATCCGTTGCGGCGTCAGCACCATGCCCGAGGGGTGCGCACGGGTGCGCCGAACGGCGAACCCGGCGAGCTTCGCCACCAAGGTCACCAGCGCGCGTTCGATCCGCCACGGCTCGGACGGCGATGGTCGCAGCTGGAGCAGATCACCATATGCCTGCCAGACTGCGGGTGCTTCGCTGCTGTCGAATTTCATCGGCAGCAGCGCATCAGGCCCTGGTCCCAGGGCATCGCCTTCGAGCGCCTTGGCCTGTGCGGAGTCCATGGCGAAGGGCCGAGGAAGGCGGAACGAGAAGTGCGCGAACGCGAGAACCACTCCGGGCTTGGCCGCGCTCATGGTGATGGGGGTGAATGGCGGCAGCACGATGAATTCGTCGACGCCCGCGACCAGCCGCCGCCGATCCTTGAAGGCGATGGTCACCGCCCCGCGCTGGATCCAGAACAGGTCCCAATCGTCATAGACCATGAAGGAGGGTTTTTGCCGTGGGCTCCACACCGATTGCCCATGGCGCAGCGAATAGTACGGCACCCCGGACGTGAGCGGCACCAGCAGGGGGTCATCGGTCATTGGCGGCCTTCCGGAAGCGATGGCGATTGCGACAGGGCGGCATTCCACGATTGCCGAGCCTACACGGTCAAGGGTTGCGTGGGCCGTGCGCGCGTCGGCGAGTCTGGAATCGGTGGCGGGGTTTCAACTCGACCGTGAGCGGATGGCGAAGCATGCCCCCCATTCGTGCGGATCATTGAGCGGCTCATCTCAGCAACACGCCGCCATGTAGGCGCATATTCCACTGGGACGGCGATAGCCCATTTACCTCACGCTAAGTGACTCGCCTGCTGGCGCGACGGCAGTCTGCGCTCCACCCCGCAGGGCGGGTTCCGGATCACCCCGGCCGATTCGACCGATGTGAGCGACTACGACCGCTACGCGTGTCCATAATCTGGTTTTTCTCTGGCGGTGGCGACGAAAGATCCAGGTTTCGGAACGCCGCGTCCATGGCGCCACGTCGGAGGCCGTAGCATAGCGCGCAGGAGCCTGCCATGCCCGACACCGCCGTCCTGACCCCCGCCACCACCGTCGATCTCGATGCCCTGGAGCGCGATGGATTCGCGCTTGTGCGACAGGCCTTGTCGGCCGAGGAGACCGGGCTGATCCGCGCACGCATCATGAATGCGCGCGAGCAGGGTTGGCAGGACGGGCTCAATGACGAAGGCAACATGTGGTTCGATGGCCTGCTCGAGCGCGAGCCCGAAACTTTTTCTCAGGTCGTCGGACACCGGTCCGTCCGCCCGTACCTCGAAGGCATGCTCGGCCGGCAATGCCAGCTGCGCAGCCTGCGCGCCCACATCAATCCGGGCGTCTATCGCCAGACCTGGCATATGGATTTCCTCGGCTACTGGCATGAACGCAAGGCCAACGCCTCCTGTCGCCTCGCGGTCCAGCCGGTCGGACTGAACACGACCTTCTATTTCGACGATAACCTCCCGGGTCGCTCCGGCCTGTCGTTCATTCCCGGATCGCATCTGACCCAGCCACCGCACACCGATCCGCATGACTGGAACGCACTCCACGAATGGGCGGAAGGCCAGCCGACGGTCGACCTCCATCCGGGCGCCGGCGACTGCGTGATCTTCTATAGCCACATCGTCCACCATGGCACCAAGCAGGATGCCTCCATGCAGCGCAGCAACATCGTCTGCCATTATCAGGGCTGCCCGATGTACGACGGGATCTGGCACGTCGCCGCCCCCGGGGGCTTCGCCGGCAGCTTTCCCTTCGCCAGAACAGGCTGAACGGCGTTGACGAGGCTTGGCTCGCGCGGCCTGACGGCGAACATAGAAGCATGGCCAAGCCACAGCGCGCGTGCATCGCTATCTCGCTGTTGGCGTCGCCGCTCGCTCCGTGGCTGCGCCTCGCCCACCGCACCGACATCGGATCCGACGCTTCGGGGCGCGGCGTCGTGCGCTGGTGCGACGACTACATGCTCATGCTGCAGCTGGAGGGCACCTCGTACATCTGGCTGCATGAGTTGGAAGGCAGCGTCGCGCTTCCGGCGGGAGCGATCGCATTCGTCCCGCCGCGGGTAGTCCATGCCTGGGGCGTGTGCACGGGCGCGCACATCGCGGTGCACTTCGATCTCCACGCCCAGTCCAGGCTCGAGCCGCTGGACATGCTCCATCATCGCGATCAGTGGATTTCACCCCGTCAGCTGCCGTCGATGCCTTATTTCGCCCTCGAGTGGCCGGGTGCCCGCACTGATCCGCTACGGATCCCCCTGGTGACGCCGCTGCGACGACCGGTCGCCTTCCGCGAACGTCTCGATCCGCTCATCGCGATGTACGGCGCACGCAACCACCGATCCCTGTCAGCGCGGCTGCGCGCGACGGAGATCCTCGCCTGGGCGGTGCAGTCGCTCGCAGACGAACGTCCTGATGCCTCGGCGGCCGCGATCGTCAATCCGCGGATCCTCGCGCTGCTGTCCGAACTCGACTCCGACTGCGCGCGGCCGTGGTCGGTCGGGGCGCTGGCGCGAAGGGTCGGCATGGGAGCCACCGCTTTCCGCCGCGCGTTCATCGCCGCCGTGGGCTCCCCGCCGCACGCGCACCTCGAAGCCCTGCGCATGGATCGCGCCGCGCGCCTGCTGGTCGATACCGACGGCAGTGTGGCATCGATCGCGGCAGCGGTGGGCTATGACGACCCATACCATTTCAGCCGGGTCTTCCGCCGCGTCACCGGCAAGCCGCCGCGCGCCGCGCGTACCGGCAGCGCCCGTGGACGCGGCGTTTGACGCCTGCGCCAGGGCCCGCGGGTTCCTCAGGAAATTGGCGGGTTATCCGAGCCCGATGGCCATGACGCGGGGCCCAGACGACAATGCCTCCCTGGAGGGCGATTCGTGGCCATATCTTCATGGACACCTAACTGAGCCGGTCGGTCAAGCTAGAATAGGCAGACCACTGCTGTCCGGTTAGAAAACGCCTAGCGACGCGAAACGCTTGAGAAAATCCGCCGTAATCGCGCCATAGGATCGGGAACGACTTCGTTTTAGAATCCCCTTTCGGGAGCAGGCCGGCTCCTTGACAGGGGGCGGGATGTACTCTGGACGGGATTGTGATTTGTGATTGTGATTATTGTGATTGTGATTCATGGACAGGTCATTAATTCCGTAAGTGCAGCTTTAACTGGATATTGCAATCGTGGACTCGCTCAAGCCGTTCGACTCAATCAATGATGACCTGAAATCTATCTGAGCCGGTCTCCCCACCGCGGGGTCCACGTCGCTTGAAAACGACCACGGCCCCGCATGCCCAGGAGACCGGAGCCACTATGACCTATTACTGCGGAATCGACCTCGGTCGTTCGTCCTCTCACGTGTGCGTGATCGATGAGGAGCAGCGTGTGCTGTTCGATCGAAAATTGCCAAATCGACCAGAAGCCATCACGGCTTGCCTGACACCCTTTCGAGACCAGGTGCGGACCGTCGTGGAAAGCACAGCCACTTGGTACTGGTTGGTGGACTGCTTGCAGGACGCACAGATCCCGGTCACCCTGGCGCATACCTATGGTCTGCACGCCATCACGCGCGCCAAGATCAAGACCGACAAACGGGATGCGCGTACGCTCGCTCGACTGTTGCGCAGCAACATGATTCCCCCCGCCTACATCTATCCCCGCGACCGACGACCGCTGCGCGATGCCTTGCGGCGTCGCTGGAAGCTCGTGCAGATGCGCGCTGATGAATACCGCGGCATGCGGACGATCCTCGCACAACATGGACTCATCGAGATCACCCTGGCTGACATCAAGACCATGGAGGAAGCGGACATTCCGTCGGTACTCGCCCATCCGGCGCTCCGGCTCCATGCTCGGCAAGAGCTCGAGCGCATCGCCCTGTACTCGACCCAGATACAGGCTCTGGAAGAGGAGATTTCGAAAAGCATCGAAGACACCGATCCCTACCGGAATCTCACGTCCATCCCGGGCGTCGGCATCGTCATCGCGCTGACGCTCATTTGTGAAATCGGTGACATTTCGCGCTTTCCCGATGCCCGAAAATTCTCGTCCTATTGCCGAGTCGTTCCCGGGTGTGCGGATTCTGGCGACAGCCGCCGCCGCGGCCGCGGCTCCAAGCAAGGGAACCCGTACCTGAAATGGGCTCTGAACCAGGCGGCGATCCGCGCCGTCCAACACGATCCACGGTTCCGGGCGTTCTTCGAGAAGCACGCCAAGCGTCACGTCGGACGTACCCAGAAGATCATCACCTACGGAATCGTCGCCCATCGTTTGGCGCTCGCAGTTTACCACATCCTCAAACACCACGTTCCCTACCAGGAGGACCGCCTCTTCACCAATCCCCCAACGGCAGACGACAGCTCGAGCTATGGACTGGGCTGATCCCACCATGACCTGAATGAGCGCGTCTGCCGCCTTTTTTGCGATCCGCCCACGTCGACAGCTCCTTCGAGACTGGATCCCCGCCTGACCTGTCTGAGCGCGACTGGGAACCGATAGGTTTCTGTGGCGACCTTCCGTCGACCACCGTTAGGTGTCTGGTGCGGATCCTTCCGCATCGTTCCATGAAGCCGCCAATCGGGAACGCAGACGGCAACGACCACACCGGACAGCCCCCAGGAAGGGGGAGAGGGATTTATTGTCTGCCTATTCTCGCTTGACCGACCGGCTCAGTTAGGTGTCCATACGCGTGTCCATAATCTGGTTTTTCTCTAGCGGTGGCGACGAAAGATCCAGGTTCCGGAACGCCGCGTCCATGGCGCCACGTCGGAGGCCGTAGCATAGCGCGCAGGAGCCTGCCATGCCCGACACCGCCGTCCTGACCCCCGCCACCACCGTCGATCTCGACGCCCTGGAGCGCGATGGATTCGCGCTCGTGCGACAGGCCTTGTCGGCCGAGGAGACCGGGCTGATCCGCGCACGCATCATGCATGCGCGCGAGCAGGGTTGGCAGGACGGGCTCAATGACGAAGGCAACATGTGGTT
>JACCZE010000386.1 GCA_013696105.1 Planctomycetota bacterium
CCGCAGCCGCGGATCCCGCCGTCATGATCACCGTCGATTTCCCCAGCCCCTCCTTGGCTTCGCTGAACAGCTCGTCGTAGGCTTCCTCGATATGCGCCGGTTCCTCGCGCAGGCTGCGCGCCAGACCCCAGTCGAGCACCCACACCTCACCGAAATGCCCGACGATGATGTTGGCCGGCTTCAGATCGCGGTGGACGATTCCCTGGCTGTGCGCATACGAGATGACTTCGAGCAGCTTCAGGAACAGGGTCAGGCGATCGATGAGCGACATCTCGCGCCAGTGGTCGCCAGCGTCGCGCAGCTTGTCCAAGCGGTGGTCGAGGGTGACGCCACGCGCGAGCGACATGATGTAGCACATCGAGCCGTCGGGCGTCTCGGCGGCCTCGAAGACGCTGACGATGCCGGGATGGTTCAGGCGCGAGGTGTAGCGGATCTCGAGATCGAAGCGTGCGACGATCTCCTGATCCGAGGCGACCTGCTTGTCGAGCACCTTCACCGCGACCTCGCGCTCGAGGTGTCGATCCCAGGCGACGAAGACGTGACCGGTGACGCCGCGACCGATTTCCCGCAGCAGCCCATAACGGCCGCCGATCAACTTCTGATCCTGCGAGGTGGACATGGCGTGATGGGAGGATACCCCATCGAAGCCCACATCGCAACACGACGCCTGCAAGGGACTTAAGCGACTCACCCACGAACCGCCTCACTGCGCGGGCATCCGTAACATGGGCGGGAGTTTTGCGGGTATACTCAGGAACTCGTCATCTCCCTGGCCGCAGCCTCCCCCGGACCGGCGCCATGGCCGACTGGCGGCCGTGGCCTGCATTGTTGGTCGTCGGACTCGCCGGGTTCACGGTCGGCATGACCGAGAAGTCCAGGTCCAGTTTCGGCGGCAGGGTGGTGACGGTCACAGGGAGATCCGCCGCGTTGTTGCCGTTGTTTTCCTCCGCGATGACGTTCCCCGGATCCGCCACCACCGAGAGGGCATGGGTCCCGCCCTCGAGTCCGTGCATGGTGAACGACTGGAGCGCGCTGGTCGCGCCACCCCCTAGGCTCGCGATCGTGCCGTTGGCGATGGGCTCGCCTCCGTCCATGGCACGTTCGCGGCGGGCTTGTCGCCGGCATTCGCGATTCGGAAATCCACGGTGACGGTGTCGTCGCTGGTCGGAACGCCAGGCGTACGGATCAGCGCTATCGAACGTTTCACCTGCAACGAGCGCATCGGAATCTCGACGTGCAGCGTTCCGAGGCTCAGGGCATCTTGAGCCCGCGCCCCTTCCACAGGCGGAAGATCGCCGGATAGACGGTCAGCTCGAGCAGGAATGAGCTCACGATCCCCCCCACCATCGGCGCGGCGATGCGCTTCATCACGTCAGCCCCGGCTCCGTCCGACCACATCACCGGCAACAGGCCGATCAGCAGGCAGGCCACGGTCATGAGCTTGGGGCGGATGCGCCGCGCCGATCCGTCGACGATCGCCTCCTCCAGGTCCCGGCGGGTGGCCATGCGGCCTTCGGCGGTGCGTGATTTCCAGGACATCATCAGATAGAGCATCATCACCACGCCGGTCTCGGCATCGAGGCCAGCCAAGGCGATCATACCGACCCACACGGCGACGCTCATCTTGTAATCCAGGAGATACAGCAGCCACACCGACCCGATCAGCGAGAAGGGAACGGCGGTCATGACGATCGCCGATTCCGCCAGCGATCGGGTGCTCAGGTACAGCAGCATGAACACCAGTCCGAGCGTGAGCGGCACTACCAGGCGCAGGCGGGCCTTCGCTCGCTCGTAGCTGAGGTACTGTCCGACCCACACCGCGCGCACGCCGCTTATGCGCCCGTCGAGAACCTTTTTGGCGATGTCGACATATTGCGGGATGCCGATGTCCTTCACATCCACCACCACCTGGCCGACGATCTGGCCGCCTTCGGTAGCGATCATCGCTGGTCCATTCGTGAAGCGGATGTCGGCGACGGCGGTGATCGGGATATGCGCACCGGAAGGCGTCGGCACCAGCACGCGCTCGAGCGCCTCGGGCGTATCGCGCCACTCGCGCGCGTAGCGCACGTTCACCGGGAACCGTTCGCGACCCTCCACCGTCTGCGTGACCGAGGCGCCGCCGATCGCGGTCTCGATGACGTCGTTGATGTCGTCGACATTCAGCCCATGGCGCGCCGCCTGATCGCGCCTGATGACGATGTCGATGAACGATCCGCCGGCGATGCGTTGGGCGAAGACGCTCTGGGTGATCGATGAGGTGCGTGGATCGTCGCGCAGCGCGTGCTCGATACCGATCGCCGCGCGCTCGACCTCCTCCACGGTCTGCCCATAGACCTTGAGCGCGAGCTGCGAGCGAACGCCGGTGGCGAGCATATCCGTGCGGGTCTGGATCGGCATCCAGAAGATCGGCGGCATCGCCGGATAGACCAGCTTGGCGCGCATCTCTGCGACCAGCTTCTGCCAGGTCATCCCCGGCCGCCATTCGCTTTCGGGCTTGAGCATCACCACGGTTTCAGCCATGTTCAAAGGCGCCGGGTCGGTGGCGGTCTCTGCGGAGCCCATCTTGCCGAACACGGATTGGACCTCGGGGAATTCCTTCAGTTCCCGGTCCATCGCCTGCAGGAGGCGCGTCGCCTCGGTGATCGACATGCCCGCCTGGCTGCTGGGCATGTAGAGGATCGAGCCCTCATTGAGATCCGGCATGAATTCGCTCTGCAGCCGCAGGAAGGGCGGGATCGCGCTCGCCATCGCGAGCAGCGCAAGCGTGATCACCACCAGCGGGTGCCGCGTGATCCAGCGCACCACCGGCGCGTATATCGCGCCGAGCCAGCGCATCACCGGATGGCTCTCTTCCGAGCGGATGCGGCCGCGGATCAGCAGGACGGCCAGCGCCGGCACCAGGGTCACCGCCAGCAGCGCGGCGGCGAACATCGACCAGGTCTTGGTGAACGCGAGCGGTCGGAACAGCCTGCCCTCGGCTTCCTGCAGGGTGAACACCGGCACGAACGAGATGGTGATCACCAGCAACGCGAAGAAGATGCTGGGACCGACCTCCTGCAGCGCCGACACCACGGTCTCGGACCTGCGCGACCGGTCGGGCTGTTCGCCCAGGCGGCGATGCACGTTCTCGACCATGACGATCGCCGCGTCGACCATCGCCCCGATCGCGACCGCGATCCCGCCCAGGGACATGATGTTCGCGGTGATGCCCTGCATCAGCATGGGGATGAACGCGGCAACCACGGCGATGGGGATGGTGACGATCGCGACCAGCGCCGAGCGAGCGTGCAGCAGGAACGCAGCGATCACCAGGCTGACCACCAGCAGCTCCTCGATCAAAGTCGTGCGCAGGGTGCGCATCGCGCGCAGGATCAGGTCCGAACGATCGTAGGTGGGCACCACCTCGACTCCGGATGGCAGCGCTGGGCGGATCTCGTCCAGGCGCGCTTTCACCGCGCGGATCGTCTCCAGGGCGTTGCCGCCGGCGCGCATGATCACCACGCCTCCGACGACTTCCCCGTCGCCATTCAATTCGACGATGCCGCGACCGACCTCGGGACCGAACTGCACGTCCGCCACATCTCCGATCGTCACTGCGACGCCGTTCGCTGCGCGTAGCGGGACCATCGCGAGATCGGCCTTCGAGCGCACGTAGCCGCGGCCGCGGATGGTGTGTTCCCGCCCGGCGATCTCGATCACCCGCCCGCCGACGTCGTTGTTCGAGCGGCGCACCGCGCTGACCACGTCTGATATCGGGATGCCGTAACCCTGCAGCTTCACCGGATCGACGATCACCTGGTACTGCTTGAGTGGTCCACCCATGGTCGCGACCTCGGCCACGCCCGGCACCGACCCCAGCGCGTAGCGGAGGTTGAAATCCTGCAGTGACCGCAATTCGGCGAGGCCGTGCTTGCCGGTACGGTCCACCAGTGCGTACTGGAAGACCCAACCGAGCCCGGTCGCATCGGGTCCCATCGCGGGCGTCACCCCCGGTGGCAATTTCCCCTGGACCGCATTGAGGTATTCGAGCACCCGGCTGCGGGCCCAGTAGAGATCCGTGCCGTCCTCGAAGACCACGCTGACGAACGACAGGCCGAGCGAACTCTCGCCGCGCACGTACTTCACCCGCGGAGCCGACAGCAGGCGCGCGCTGATCGGATAGGTGACCTGGTCCTCGACGATGTCGGGACTGCGTCCCTTCCATTCGGTGAAGACGATGACCTGGGTGTCCGACAGGTCTGGGGTCGCGTCCAACGGGACGCGCGAGCAAGCGTACGCGCCCCACAGCGCGAGCGCAAGCACGCCCATGCCGGTGAGCACGGGATTGTGCGCGCACCAGGCGATCAGCCGCTGGATCGGACCGGGGTGCTCGTTCACCATGTCCCGCTTCCCGATTTCAGGCGGCTTTCCGACGCGAGCAGGAAGACCCCGGTCGCAGCGATGGTGTCGCCCGCTGCCAAACCCTTGGTGATCTCGACCAGTCCGCCGACCCGAGCGCCAGTGAGCACCCGCACGGGTTCGAACTTCCCGGCGCCGAGATCACGGAACACCACCCGCTGCTCACCGGATACCACGACCGCGTCCTCGGGTACGGCCAGCCGATCTCCCAGAACGACGCCGATCGCGATGATCGCCAAAGCCCCCGGTTTCAACCTCCCATCTGGATTGGCGGCGACCACCCGCACGCGCCCCGTGCGCGTCACCGGATCGATCGTCGGTTCGATGAATGCGATCGTTCCACGCGCGCTCTCCGCTCCGCTGGAGCCAGCGGATATCTCCACCTCCTGGCCGATCGCGACCACGGCGAGATCTCCTTCCGCCAGGGAAGCCTCGAGCCAGACCCGAGACAGGTCGGCCAGCCGCAGCACGCGCATGCCGGGATCCACGCGCGCTCCGACGGCGATGGATTTCTCCACCACCGTCGCATCGGCGGGGCTGACGATGGGCACCCGCTCGTTCGCAGTGCCGGTCCGCGCGATCTCGTCGATCTGGTCGGCGGTCAATCCCAACCGGCCGAGCTTCGCACGCGCGGCCATCGCCAGCACGCTGCGACTGCCGTCGACACCGTCCCTGGATGCGAGCGTGGCGATGAACTCGCCCTGCGCCGAGACCAGGTCCGGACTGTCGAGCGCGAACAGCGGGTCGCCCTTCGCGACCCGCTTGCCGACGTAATCCGCACCCAGGGTGGCGATCCATCCACCTGAACGCACGGTCACCTCCACTACGGTGGTCTGGTCGACGGCGATGGTCGCCGGCGCGCGCAGCCGCCGCATGAGCGGATGCGACGCTACCACCGCGGTGGTGACGCCGATCACCCGGCGCCGCCCGTCGTCGACCAGCACCACCCCGCTCGCGAGCTCATGCGCGGTGACCGCCGTGAGGTCCATCTTGCAGATCGGGCTCGTACCTGGACCGGTGCGCTTGACCTCGGGATGCATGGAGCAGGTGTAATAGGCGATCGCGCCGTCGGCATGCGGTGAGCCTGCCGCTGCCGCGGGGGCCGACGCACTCCCCGCACTCCCCGCATCGGATCGTGGAGGCTCAGCGGGCTGCAGATCCATGCCGCAGCTGGGGCAGGAGCCCGGACGATCAGCGGTCACCTCGGGGTGCATGGGGCAGGTGAAATTTTTCATGGCTGACGCCATGCTCGCCGATGGCCCCGCATGGGGCTGATGTCGGCGATTCCACACCCAGGCCGCGACCGCGGTCATGGTCGCGACCAGGACGACCACGATGAGGATACGGGTGCGGGTCATGGCTGATCTCCAGAGGGGCTGTCGACGATGATGGACTGCACCGGAACCCCGATGCAGCACTCGAGATTGCCGAGCTGGTGGTAGTACTCGCTCAGCTCCTCCGCTTCCATCAGGCGGACCGAGATCCGCGTGCGTTGGGCGCGGACCAGGTCGATCAGCGAACCGGTGCCTGCGGCATACGCAGCCTCGGCGACCACGACCCCCTGCTCGGCCGCGGGGAGCGTGCGCGAGCGCAGCAGAGCGAGCGCCCGCGCGCCTTCGTCCAGCCGGGCGGATGCGTCGAGCGCCTCGCGATTGGCCTCGGCGACTGCATGCGCGACCTGGGCGCGCGCGGCATCCAGACGCGCGGAGGCCTCGTCGATCGCCCCGCGGCGCAGCCGCCGATCCAGAGGCAGCGCGATGCCCGCCCCGACGAAGACGTCGCCATCGTGGCGTTCCTCCATGCTGGTGTATCCGACCATGAGCGTGACATCGGGATACTGGTTTCGGCGCGACAGCCTCAGTCCCGCCTCGGCTGCGCGCAGACGCGCCTCGGCTGCACGCACCGCAGGGCGACGCGACGCGAGCCGCAGCAGCAGAGCCTGATCGGGCTGAGCGAGGACCTTCGCCAACTGCTCAACCGGGGGTGGCACCGTCGCATCCGCTGCGCGTCCGGCGAGCGCGTTGATCTCTGCCATGGTCGCGAGGTGCTCTCGTTCCGCCGTGAGCACGATCCGCTCGAGTTCGGAGAGCGCCATCTCGCCTTCGAGCACCGCAGCCGTCGGTCCGCCGGCAGCGGCCGCGTTGAGGGCCTGATCGCGCGCGCGCTCGAGCAGCGTGCGCGCCTGCCCGCCCAGTGCGATCCGCCGGTGCGCGAACCAGTACTTGGCGAAGATCCTGCGCGATTCCAGCAGGTGGTGGCGCTCCTCTTCACCCAGATCACCTGCGACCGCTTCCGCATCCGAAGCCGCTGCATCGCTGCGCGCGCCACGTTTACCCGGCCACTGCAGCGGCTGCGACAGCGTCGCCTCGTGTGCGGGCTCGCTGCCGCGTCCCACGGTCCAGGGCGAGATGCGATAGCTGATCGTCGGATCGGGGAACGCGCGCGCCTGCGGGATACGCGCCTCGGCGGCAGAGAGCTCTGCGTGTCGGCGGCGCAGCTCGGGGCTTCCCGCCATCAACGCCGCGTAGAGATCATCGCCGCTCAATCGTTCAAGGCCGGTGAACGGATCGGGCCCGGCTGATGGAGTCGGAGATGGTTTCGGAGATGGTTTCGGAGATGGTTTCGGAGATGGATTCGGAGATGGATTCGGAGACGCTGTGGCGACTCGAGCTGTCGGTGGTGGCGACTCGGCGTGATCGGAGCGCCCGGTGGAGCACCCCGACCACACGGTCGCCAACGCGAGGGACGCGGGCACGAGGTGCCAGGAAGGAATCGTCAGTCGGGACATGGAGAGCCCTTTCGCGCAGGTGCACGCACGGCCAACGGCCGCACGGTACGCTGGCGAGGCTCAGCAGCGGATGACGATGGTCGCTACGTACGCCAGACCAAGCGACGGAGGCCCATCGCGCACGTGCCGATCCGAGTGGATGGCCGGTCCGTCGTTGCGCGCTGCGCACAACGACGGCCACAGCATCGGGGTCGCCGGAATCACCGGCAGATCGGAGGAGATCGGCTGCGCCAGGAACAGGTCCTGATGGCCGACGACGATCCCGGTGTAGCAGCAGCAATGCACGGTGTGCGAATCACGTGGGGCTTGAGCGACGTCGTCCATGCCGCAGCACAGTGGTGCCACGGCGACGCCATCGGAGCCCACACGCACCAACGTCCCCACCGGCAGAGCGCCAGCGAGGAGATGGAACACGAGCGCGAAAAGGGCGACGCAGCGGAGCATGCTCGTGCGATCCTAGTCGCAGCAGAGGCCGGATTCAATCAGTGTTCGCATCGCCCGCTTCAGGATGTGGCGGTGTTTGCCGTCAGGGGCGCCTGCAATGCCACCTCTCTCGCAGCTGTTCCACACCACTCGACCTGACCTTGCTCGTCTGATCGCGCATCGAGACTCCGGCATGACCCAACCGTCCAGCCTGTCCGGATTCGCACCGGTCGCCCGTACCCAGGTGCCCGCGCTCGGGCTCGAGGTCGCGCAGTACCGCCATCCCTGCGGTGCGGTGCACTACCACCTGGCATGCGCTGACCCACACCGGGCCTTCGTGGTGGCGTTCCGCACCCCGCCCGCAGACAGCACCGGACTGCCGCACATCCTCGAGCACACGACCCTGTGCGGCAGCCGCCGCTATCCGGTGCGCGATCCGTTCTTCCAGATGCTGCGCAGGTCGCTGCAGACGTTCATGAACGCGATGACCTTCCCGGACATGACCGCCTATCCCTTCGCCACCCAGGTCGCGAAGGACCACGACAACCTGCTCGACGTCTACCTCGACGCGGTGTTCGCGCCGCGGCTGGACCCGCTCGATTTCGCCCAGGAAGGCCATCGCATCGAGCCGAAATCCGGAGGCGGAGGAGGAGACGGCAGCGGCGGCGGCGGCAGCTGGGAGCGCAAGGGCGTCGTCTTCAACGAGATGAAGGGCGCGATGGATTCGACGGATGCGCAGATGGAGGCCGCCAGCGCGCGCATCCTGTTCGCGGACACCTGCTACCGGCACAACTCCGGTGGTGAGCCGTCGGACATACCGCGCCTGCGTCACCGCGATCTGGTGGAATTCCATCGCCGCTGCTATCGGCCGGCGAACGCCTGCTTCATCACCTATGGCGATGGCGATCCGGCAACACTCCAGTCTGCCTTCTCGCGCTACATCGATGCGGATGCGGGAACGGCCCTGGCGCCGCCAACGCTGCAGGCATCGGCGCCGACGGCTACTCAGATCGATGTTCCCGCACCCTTGGCCACCGGTCAGGATCCGCTCGATGCGACCGCGACCAGCCTCACCTGGGTGTGGGGCGACAGTGCGGATCTCGATGAAGCGCTGACCGCCGAACTGCTGGATCGCCTGCTGCTCGGCCATGCCGGAGCCCCCCTGCGTCGAGCCCTCGAAGGCAGCGGCCTCGGTCGCTCGATCGGGTCGAGCGGCTACGGTTCGAGCTACCGCAACGGCGTCTTCACCGTCGAGCTGGAGGGCGCCGCGCCCGAGGATTACGCCGCGTTCCCCCCGTTGGTCGAGCGGACCCTCGCCGCGATCGCGCAGGAGGGCATCGCGCGTTCCGAGATCGATGCCGCACTGCATCAGGTCGAGATC
Source organism: Planctomycetota bacterium (assembly GCA_013696105.1). Taxonomy (GTDB): domain Bacteria; phylum Planctomycetota; class UBA11346; order UBA11346; family UBA11346; genus JACCZE01. Next base: position 8,994 of record JACCZE010000386.1, read on the forward strand.
TCGCGGCGCGAGATCCGCGGCGACCATTATCCCTACGGCCTGGAGCTGTGCTTCCGGCTGATCGGCCCCTGGAACCACGGCGTCGATCCGCTGCCGTTCCTCGACCAGTCGAAGGCCATCGCCCGGCTGACCGAGCGTGCGACCGCACCGGGATTCGTCGCGCAGGAGATACGCCGGCGATTCATCGACAACCGCAGCCGCCTGTGGATGCGCGCGCGGCCGGAAGCGGATTTCCACCAACGGCTCGCACGCGCGGAACGCGACCAGCTCGCCATCGAGACGGCCGCCCTCGCCGCAGCAGATGAGCAGCGTCTGCGCGACGAGGCGGCCGCGCTGGCGGAGCGCCAGGCACGTCAGGATGATCCGAACGTGCTTCCCGACCTCGCGCTCACCGACATCCCGCGCGAGCGCACCTGGCCGGAAGGCCGGAAGCGCGAGCATGGCGTCACCACCTTCGCCGCCGGGACCAACGGCATCCTGCACCAGCTGGTGGCGATGCCGCTGCCGCGCCTGGATGACGACGAGCTCGACCTGCTGCCGATGGCGACGCGCATGCTCGGTTCGCTGGGCGTCGGAAAATACAGTTATGCCGAACAGGCGGCGCGCCTGAACGCGGTATGCGGCGGGCTGTCGGCCTGGACCGACATCGTCGCCGATCCGGAGGACGCCAGCCGGGTGAAGGGATTCCTGGTGTGCGAGGTGAAGGGCTTGGCCCATCGCCAATCCGACTTCATGCCGCTGATCGCAGAGACCCTGCTCGAGACCCGTTACGACGAGCACGCGCGCATGCGCGAGCTGATCGACGAGTCCCTGCAGCGCCTGCAGGGATCGGTGCAGGGACGCGGACATCAGCTGGCCGCGCGCGCGGCGATGCGCGGATTCGGAGGGGCCGCAGCGCTCGGCCACCGCACCGGCGGCCTGGGTCGCCTCAAGCGTCTGAAGCTGCTCGCCCAGGACATCGCTGACGAGAATCCCGGTGCGACAGGCCACCTGCGCACGCTGGGAGAACGCTTGTCTCGCCTTGTCTCGAAACTCATCGGCGGAGAACGCCACCTCGCGGTGATCGGCGACGCTGCCGAACGCGCCGATGTCCTGGCATCGCTCGCGCAGACCTGGTCGATGCCCGCATCGACGCAGCCGTCAGCGAGCGTCCCTTTCACACCCCCTGCGCGCGCACAGATCACGCCCACCGCCTACGTCACGGCGACCGCGGTGAACTACTGCGCCCTGGTATTCCCCACCGTGCCGCTCGCCGATCCCGACGCCGCAGCGCTGTCCGTTGCCGGCCGACTGCTCACCAACAACGTCCTTCACCCAAAGATCCGTGAACAGGGCGGCGCGTACGGCGCATTCGCCGGACAGCAGTCGTCGGTGAGCGCGTTCGTCCTCGCCAGCTACCGCGATCCGCGCCTGTCAGCGACGTACGCCGACATGCGCCAATCGCTCGACTGGCTCGCGTCATGCCCGGATGACGCGCGCCTGTTCAAGGAAGCGATCCTGGGCGTGGTCGCCGACCTCGACACCCCAGGGAGCCCGGCGGGCGAGGCGCGATCGCGTTTCACCGGCGATCTCAAAGGCACGGGACCCACGCTGATCAACCAGGCACGTCAGCGCATCCTGTCGGTGACGGCGGTCGACGTGCGCCGCGCCGCGGCGCGCTGGCTGCCACCCGAAGGCGGCAGCACCGCGGTGGTGACCAGCGCCGACAATGCCAAGGCGAGCGGGTTGGAGTGGGCGATCGAGCAGCTGTAGCTACCGGATAGCCACCAGATCTGCCCGCAGGCTACCGCGGACCAGAATCCGCCGGCGGCTCGGTCTGTTCCGTCGGCGGCGGCGATCCGGGCTGGGATGCTTCCGCGGCGGGCGATGCGACCGGTTCGGATGCGGTCGTGGCTTCGTTCGCTGCCGGAAGATCGCTGTCAGACGCAGGCTCTGGCGCAGAGGCGGCGCGGGACCGGGGCGTGCGGCGTTTGAAGAAACTCCACACGAAGATCCCGGCACCCGCCACCAGGCACGCGGGGCCGAGCACCAGCAGGACCGCGCCGACGAGGGCGAGATGGCCGGTCGTCTGCCGGTTGTCGTGGACCACCAACCAGGCATGGGTGTACGTCGCGTTGAAGGTCTCGTCGGGCCTGATCAGCAGCGTGACCGACAACGAACCATCCGCGGGAATCCCGCACACCGTGAACGACTGCTCGGCGACGACCACGTCGGGTGCCGCCGCCGATCCCGTCGACAAGGTGCGCCGATCGTTCGCATCCCAGGCCACGGCGCCATCGCCCTGCGCGAGCACATGCTTGTCGCTGCCGCGCACGACATATGCGAGGGGGAATCGGAAGCGGTGCTCGACCGCCGGGCCTGGACCGATCCGCTCTGCCTGACGGGTGGATATCTCGAGCCGGCACGCCAAGCGTCGCTCGCTGCCGGTTGACAGACCGCGCACCGCGATCGGCTCGAGCGATTCGAGCGCGATGGGATAGGCCATGTCCTCTTCGTGCGGATTGGCCAGGCCGAAAATAGCAGCGCCGAAGAGGAAGATGCTGCCGATCAGCAGCATCAGACCGAGCGAACCGACGATGCAGCCGAGACGCTTCATTGCGGGTGCTCTTCGATGGCGATCCCGACGGTCTGGAGCAGCCGACGCTGCACCTGCCACATCGCCCGCTGATCGGCATCGTCCTCGTCGTCATGGCCGAGCAGGTGCAAGAGGCCATGCAGGATGTAGAGACAGACCTCGTCCGCTTCGCTGCGTCCGCGTTCGCGGGCGATGCGGCTCGCCACGTCGAGGCCCACCGCGAGATCGCCCAGATGCCTCAGCCCGGTCTCCGGGTCGATCGAGCCATCGGGAAAGGTCATGACATCCGTAGGGTCGGCGTCGTCGAAGTGCTTGGCGTGCAGCTTCGCCGATTCGGCGTCGTCGACGAACAGCACGGTGAGCAGGCAATGGTCCATGCGGTCTTCGGCGAGCGCCGAATCGACCACGCCCTGCACCGCGTTGAGATCGAACTCGGGTTCGCGACCGGCATGGTTGACGAAAGCGATCTCGCAGCGTTTGGCCATCAGGAATGGACCTGGATCAACCGCCCAGGCGCCAAGGCGCCAAGGGGAAGCGGAGGGTCCGACCGCTGGCTCGGGTCGCCGATCAGGGCTGCAAGACGTGGCGTCGCGGCGTGTTGGCGGCATGTCTCGTGAATCCGACTCACGCGAAGTCGATGAACTGGTGCTTCGGATTCTGCTGCAGGCAGTACTTCTTGTCCCATTCGCTCGGCAGCAGGACGACCGCGCGGCCGCGCGCGTCCTTCGCCAGCAGGGTTCCGTGCGTGGGCTTGAAGGCACCGGCATCGCCGATGAGCCAGCTCGAGCACTCGTAGGGCATGGGCCTGAGCGTGGTCTCGACGCTGTATTCGTCGCGCAGGCGGTATTGCAGCACTTCGAACTGCAGACGGCCCACCGCGGCGATGAACGGATCGGCCATGGGATTGTCCCACGAGCGCAGCACCTGCACCGCGCCCTCCTGCGCGAGCTGCAGCATGCCCTTGTCGAAGGCCTTGCGCTTGGTCAGGTCGGTCGGCATCACCTGCGCGAAGACCTCGGGCGGGAATTGCGGCAGGGGTTTGTGCTCGAACCCGCTCTTCCCCGCCGAGGCGGCGATGAGGGTATCGCCGATCGCGAAACCGGCGTTGATCAGTCCGACCACGTCGCCCGGGAACGCCTCGTCGAGGGTGGTGCGTTCCTGCGCCATCAAGGTGTGCGGACGCGACAGGCGCACCTCGCGCACGAATGCACCGCGGTGGTAATGGCGGATGACCAGATCGCGCTCGAACCGGCCCGAGCAGATGCGCACGAACGCGACGCTGTCGCGATGCCGGGGATTCATGTTCGCCTGGATCTTGAAGACATAGGCGCTGAACGGCGTGGCGATCGGGTCGACCTCGATCACCTGACCATCAAGTGTGGTCGCGGGTCTGGGGCTGGGCGGTGGAGCGAGGTCGATGAAGGCGTCGAAGAACGGCTCGACGCCGAAGTTGGTCAACGCGGATCCGAAGAACACCGGCGTGATCTCGCCTTTGACAAACGCCTCTCGGCTGAAGGGATTGCCGGCGACCTCGAGCATGTCCAGATCATCGCGCAGCTTCTTCGCAAGTTCGTCGCCCAGCGCGGTACCGGCTTCGGTCGACAGCAGGGGCAGGCGCTTGATCGTGGCCTTGGCCGCGCCACCGGCCGCGGTCTTGGTGAACAGCATCAGCGTCTGCTCGCCGGTCTTCGACAACGCCGAACGCTCGGCGACGCCGACGAACTCGCGGCCGGAGCCCGCCGGCCAATTCATCGCCGACGCGTGGATGCCGAGCACCTCCTCGACCTCGGTCATGAGTTCGAGAGGATCGCGCCCCGGCAGGTCGAGCTTGTTGATGAAGGTCAGCACCGGGATGCCGCGCAGGCGGCAGACCGCGAACAGCTTGCGCGTCTGGGTCTCGACGCCCTTGGCGGCATCGATGACCATGATCGCGCTATCGGCGGCGGTCAGGGTGCGGTAGGTATCCTCGCTGAAATCCTGATGCCCCGGCGTGTCGAGGACGTTGATCACCGCGCCCTTGTACTGGAACTGCATCGCCGACGAGGTGATCGAGATGCCGCGCTCCTGCTCCATCGCCATCCAGTCGGAGGTCGCGAGCTTCCCGCCCTTGCGGTTCTTGACCATGCCCGCGGTGCGGATCATGCCCGAATACAGCAACAGCTTCTCGGTCAGCGTCGTCTTCCCCGCGTCCGGATGCGAAATGATCGCGAACGTCCTCCGCCGCTGCGTCTCCCGCACCAGATCCGACGCTGCGGCGATGTTGGCTCCGTCTGCCATTAACCCTCCCCGCCCAGGGGGCAGGCCAGAGGCCGTTGTCGGGGGTTTGTAAACCCCCGACTGACAGTCCGATGTCGGGGGTTCGTAAACCCCCGACTAACCAGCTTCGTGATGTCAGAGGTCCCCTGCATGGCCGGAGCATGCTCTCGCACGACCGGGAGAGGCAATCGGCGTTACACCCGATCCGGACGCGAGAACAGGTCGAGCGAACCGATCACCGCGCCGCCTATGATCAGTACCAGCGCGACCAGCGGCGACCAGCCCAGCGTGTGGCCGCCGACACCAGCGAGGATCAGGGTCGAGGCCAGCGGGGTCAGGAAGGCGAGCGAACCGATCACGCGCGGATCGCCGCGCTTCATCGCCGCGTCCCAGGTGAAGTACGCGGCGCCCATCGGGCCGAGGCCGCACAGGAGGATCAGGATCCACTCCCAGCGATCGAGCCCATTCAACGGCGCGACCACCAGGGCAAGCCACCCTCCCGCGCTCGCCAAGGCTTCCGCATCCGCCCCCACCCGCACCACGACCGCATGCATCGCCAGGAGGATCGCCCCCGAGGACAGGCAGAACCCGCCCACGGCCGCGGTCGGAAATGCCGCGAGGCGCTTGGTGAGCAGAGAGTAGCAGGTCCAGGTGACCGCTCCCGCGGCGCAGATCGCATAGCCCAGGGCGGGAGCGCTGCCGGCGGGGCCGGGGCGCGAGCTGGATGCGACCACCAGCACCG
>JACCZE010000414.1 GCA_013696105.1 Planctomycetota bacterium
GTTCAGGACTGGGCGCTCGACCGGCTCGACGGCCTGCTCCACCAGCCTGGTCAATGGCTGCGCGATCGATCCGGTGATTGCCGGTGCGACGGCGATCCGGGGAAGCGCGTCCTCCGATCGCACCGCCGCGGACGCCAGCTCGCGTGGAGGCGGAGGCTGTGCCGGGACCACCTCCCAGGGTAGACGCGCGAGGTCGACCCAGTCCGCGGGGCAGGAGGCGGATGCGGATGTAGATGTAGATGAGGATTGCACGGCGGGGTCACGGCCAGAGGCGGCGACCAGGTGGAGCTCGTCCATCGCCCGCGTGCAGGCGACATAGAACAGCCGCGCTTCTTCCCGCGCGCTCGCTGCGGCCACGTCTTCGGCAGCGAGGGCGCGTCGCAGCGCGACCCCCTCCTCGAGACTGCCGGGACCGCAGGTCAGCGCGAGGCCCTGGGGGGTGGCGCGCGCGAGCGCGGGTCGCGACAGGTCGCGGCGGTCGAAGCGCTGCTGCAGATCCGGCAGGATCACCACCGGCCATTCGAGGCCCTTGGAGCCATGGATGGTGAGCAGGCGCACGCCGCGGCTGCCGAGACTCTCGCCACGCGCCTCGGCTCCGTCCGCTCCCAGTCGACGCCGTTCGGCCCAGCGCTCGACCAGCGCCGCGCCGTCGAGCGCGCCGCCTGCCCCCTCCTCTTCGTCGGCCAAGGCGATGAGGTTGGCGAGGCGACGGCGCGCCAGCGGCAGGCTGCCGTAGCGAGCGGTCGCTCGGGGATCGCGCGCGAGCGTGCGGATCGCCGCAGCGACTCCCTCATTGGCGAGGATCGGCGCGATCGTGTCCACCACCGCACCGACCGGCGTCGCGGCGCGGATCCGTGTCCATGCGGATGCGGGTGCGGATGCGGATGCGGATTGCGCGCGGTCCGACAACGCCTCGACCAGCAGCCGGCGATCCTGTGGATCAGCGACTCCCCACGGGCCCGAGACCGCGCAGGCGAGCGCGAAGCGGTCGTTCGGATCCAGGCACAGCCGGAGGATCGCCTCGACATCGTGGCATTCCTGGGCGTCGTAGAGGCCACCGGGAAAGTCCGTGTCCACCGGCACGCCGATACGCTCGAGGCTGTCGGCGAAGCGGCGCATGCGCCGGCGCGTGCGCAGGATGATGGCGATGTGCTCGGGACGCCGGCCCGCGATCAGCAGGCCGGTCACCACACGCGCGATGTGGTCGGGAAGCGCGGTCGCGTCGTCTCCGCCATCGACGGCCGTGCACACCAGGCGGCCGCCTTCGGGGGAATCCTGGGTGCTCTTGCCCGCGACGACGGTGTCGGCGCGGAACTCGTCGATCAGCGTTGGCGACGAGAACAGGCGTCCGACCGCGGCGATCAGCCGGGGGTGGCTGCGGAAATTCACCCCCAGCGGAGCGGTGGCGCCACCGGCAGCTTCGGCGTCGCGTTCCCAGCCGCGGAACTGGTCCGGATCGGCGTGCCGGAAGCCGTAGATCGACTGGCGGTGGTCGCCGACGGCGAAGACGCGCGGCTGTTCGCCGCGCGGGCCTACGCGCAGGCGATCCACCAGCGCCCCTTGCAGGCGATTGAGATCCTGCGATTCGTCCAACAGCACATGACGATAGCGCGCGGTCAGCCGCGCCCGCATCGGCGCATGATCGAGCAGGCGCAGCGCGTCGTGCGCGATCGTCGCGAAGCCCGACAATCCGCGTTCCGACATGGATGCGTCCAGGGCCGAGCGGAAGCGCGCGATGCAGCGGGCCAAGCGCTGCGCACGCGCCTGCCACAGGGCCTCGTCGGCTGGATTCGTGGTGGCGAGCAGGGCGAGGCATGCACCATGCGCGGGTTCACGCGCCAGATCGCGCAGCCGTCTGATCGCGTCCTTGGCTGCTTCCGATCCGTAGGCCTTCACGCCCGCGACCAGCGCCACCCACGAGACGATATCCGCGGGAGCGCGTGCGTAGGCGTCCTGCGCCGCGCGCACGGCCTGACCACCGACGTTCTTGGCCGAGGTCTCGGCGACCGCATCGGCGAGCGCCTGGGGGATGGCGGCCAGAGAATCGGCGCGACGGCGCAGCAGCTCGGCCAGCGCATCCTCGTCCGAGGCGAAGGAATCGGCGACAGGCAGCGTGGCGCTGCGCTCGGCGAGTTGGGCGATGAGCGCGCGCATCGGCCGCTCACCGTGCGCCTCGACCAGATCCAGCAGGTCGCCGCCTTCCTCGGCCGCCATCTCGGCGCGCAGGCGGCGCCACGCCTCGTCACGGCAGGCCAGCACCTCGGGGCCATCGCTGCCCGGCGGATGGAGATCGGGATCGCGGCCGAGCAGCGCGGCGTGCTCGCGCACCAGCGAGCTGCAGAAGGAATCCACCGTGCCGATCGGCGCATTGGGGAGACGCTCCAGGCAGCGGGTCAGGTGCTCGATTTCGGCTGGTGCGAGTTCCGCCTCGGCCTCTCCGCGCAGGGCGTGGGGAAACGACGGCACTGGCGCCGACACGACGGCGCGCAGCACGCGATCGATGCGTGCGCGCAGGTTCGCCGCCGCTTCGCGCGTGAAGGTGATGGCGAGCACCCGCTCGGGTCCGAGCAGTTCGCGATCGCGCAGCAGGCAGGCGCAATAGCGTACCGCCATCACCTGGGTCTTGCCCGCGCCTGCCGCTGCCACCGAGACCACCGAGCGATCGACCAGCAGCGCGGCGCGGCGCTGATCGTCGGTGAATCTCTGCCAGGGTGCGTCGCTCACGACATCGCGCCTTCGTCGCCATCGTTCTCGTCGCCGCTGCCGCCATCGAGATCGAGCCGCGCCTCGTCCAGCCGGGCGATGGGCGCGAAGCCGCGCTGGGAGCACAGCCCCTCGTCGGGGTCGGTGGCCGCGAGGCCCGACGCCAAGGAGGCGATCGCCTCGCCGAGGCGGATGGTGCGCGCGGGCAGATCGGCGACGACCGCGGTCTCCTTCGGCAGCTTCGGTCCCGGGATCGGACCGGCGTATCCCGCCGCCTTGCCGTCGCGCAGCGCGCGGTAATGGGCGCCAGCGATGCGCGTGCCGTCGGATGCGGCCGCGGCCGCGTAGGCGGCGAGTTGGCCCTCCCAGCCCAGGCGGACCACCGCACGGTAGCGCGAGACGCTGGCGAACTTGTAGTCGACGATGCGCGCGGATCCGTCCGGCAGACGGTCGATGCGATCCGCCTTGCCGCGCAGCCGCAGCGCCGTGGATCCGACGGGGATGCAGATGTTGAGCACCGGCTCACGTTCGATCGCGCAACCCGCGGCGAGGACGGCCTCCTCGGCGAGAGCCGCGGTCACGGTCGGGATCAGGCGCGCGCGCTGCGAACGCGCGAAGGGATCGACTGCGGCCATGACCCATTCGTCGAGGAGATCGCCGAGGACCTCCTCCCAGCGCTCCGGCGGCTCGGCGCTGACGCGTTCGATCAGGCGATGGAGCTCCTCGCCGTCGCGGCGAGCCGACGCGTCCTGCAGCGGCGAGGTCAGCTCCAAGCGTCCGAGCACGAAGGCGAACGGGTCCTGGAGCAGGTCGTTGAGCGACGATGCGCTCACGCCCAGCGATTCGGGTGCGCGCGTAGGGACGGCGAAGACGAAGCGCGGTCGGCTGACCGGCCCCCACAGCGCCGCTTCGTGCTCGCCGAGACTGTCGCTCGGACCGAGCGGAGCGCCCGGCACGGCCTCGTCGGCGGAGCGCAGCCGCTCGGCAGCCAGATCCCATCCCGCCTGCGCGGCTATCGTCGCAAGCCAGGGCGACGGCTCGCGCTCGCCGCACGGGATGCCGAGGACGATGCGACGCGTTCCGCGGGCCATGACAGCCAGCAGCGATGCGGTCTCGCCCGATGCCGCGCCGCGCTCGTCCCAGGGATCGATCCCCAGCGTACCTGCGACGGCGCTGCGGTCGGCCGGTGGAAAACAGGACCCCGACGGTCGCTCGAGCGGCCACTGTCCGTGCTCCAACCCGTGGATGATCGACAGCGGACGGGTCGCCGCACGCTCGCGGATCGCGTCGTGCACGAGCAGGCAGTGAGCGGGATCCTCGTCCTCACCACGTGAGACAGGGACCTTGGCTGCGCCGATCGCATCATCCAGATCGGCGCGACGGATCGGCGCGATGCGCACGAGCTCGGCGAGTCGCTGGGTGATGCCGACAGCACCGGGAATCGGCAGGCGCGCGCACACCGTGCGCAGGCGGTGATCCCATGGACCCTCCACCGACAGCACCGCGAGCCATGCATGCAGCCACTGCGAGGTTGCGGCGAAGCGAGGCTTGAGGCGGTCAGCCTCGTCCCATTGCCAATCGCTCGCCGCCGCGGTGGCCGACGTCGCGAGACGTGCCATCGCGTCAGCGACCGGCAGCGGATCCCAGGCGCTGGCCAGGTCGCGTGGCGGGACCGGCGGCTCGACGGCGGGGCATCCCTCGATGCGATCGCCGCACGCCAGGCGCAGACGCTCGAGCACGCGCAGGAAGTTCCCCCAGGTCTGGCGTTCGCACCAGCGGCCGATCGCGGACAGCAGTCCCCCGGCCGCGGTACCCAGGTACGGGACGTGGAAGGTCCCTCGTACCGGGATCCCGGCCCCGATGAGCGCGTCGCTCAATGCCAGCGCGCGCGCATCGGTGCGGCGCACGAATATCATCGCTTCGCCGGGCGCGGTGCCGCTGCGGCGCAGCCATGCGGCGATGGCGCGACCAGCGTGGACGTCATCGCGGTAATGGTAGCGCGCGAGTCCGTCCTCGGGCAGTGCGGATCCGGTGAGCGCACCCTCGATCACCGTGCGCGCGGGGTTGAGATGCGGCGCACTTCGGTGCATGCCGCGCAGCGTCTCCTCGGTGCAGGCGACGAACACCGAACGCAGGCGTTCGGCGAGCCGTCCAGGTCCAAGCCGGTCGTCGTCGACCGCAGTGAACATCAGCTGCGCGCTGCGCGCGACCGCGGCCAAGGCGACCAGATCGCCATGCTGGAGGCTGATCAGATCGTCGAAGCCGATCACCGGCCGCGGCGCTTGGGGCGGCGCAGCGGCGATCGCCGCCAGCCAGCGGCCGCGACCGGCGACCACATCGTCGCCGACGGCGCGCCGTCCGGCCGAGATCACCGTCAGCTTGTCAGCGAGGTCGCGTTCGCCCTGCGAACGCAGGGTGCGTGCGGCGAGATCGATGTCTCCATCGCCGACCAGATCGACATCGAAGCGGCGGCAGACGTCGGCCAGCTCGCGCGCGGTCGCGCGGAAATCGGCGATGGTGGACAGCGGAGTTCCACGCAGGCCGCCGGTGGTGATCCATTTGCGCAGCCGGTGCGCGATGCGCGCCTCGTCCGCGGTGGGCATCACGTCCTGCGCGATGCGCGTGAACAGTTCCTCGACGGTCATGGTCGCAGGAATCGCCCCCGGTCCGAACCAGGACCGCCAGCGAAGCGCGAGCTCGTGCGACAGCATCCCCGTCGGCGTCACCAGCCACGTCGCCCCGAGCGGCTGGGCGCGCAGGAGCTCGCACAGCCGGCGCGTCTTGCCCGACTGGTACGTACCGGTGATCAGATGCACGGGCATCGCACGATCGTGCCGGATCCGCAGCCGGCACAATCGGACGTCTCGTTGGACATGCTGGTCGTGCCCGTACCGTCGGACCAACAGAGCCGACCGCTTCGCCAGGAGATTCCATGAGCACCGGAACCATCAGCGCCAGGCATTACCAGACCCGTCAGCCGGTCCAGGTCTCGTGGAGCGACGGCCGCATCACGGCCATCGCACCAGCGACGAGCGTTCCATCAGGCGACACCTGGATCGCACCCGGCCTGATCGAGCTCCAGGTCAATGGATACGGCAACGTCGGTTACTACTACGACATCACCGCCGAGGATCTCGAGTCGTCGATCCGCCGGCTGCGCCGCGATGGATGCTCGCGCATCCTGCTGACCCTGACCACCGACCACTGGTCGGCGCTGACCACGAAGCTCAAGCGCCTGCGCGCGATGCGCGATCGCTCGCCCGAATTGCGCGCCGGCATCGCCGGTTGGCACATCGAAGGTCCGTTCATGTCGAACGTGCCTGGCTACGTCGGCGCCCACGACCCGGAGAAGATGGTCGACCCGACGCCTGCGCACATCCGCGAACTGCGCGAGATCACCGGCAGTGATCCGGTGCTGCTGACCGTGGCACCCGAGCGCGCGGGAGTCGTCGAAGCCACCCGGCTCGCGACCTCTCTGGGCATCCGCGTCAGCATGGGCCACACCAACGCCTCGAAGGAGGTCATCGCCGCGGCGGTGCAGGCCGGCCTGTGCGCCTACACCCACTACGGCAACGGCATCCCCCAGGCGATCGACCGCCACGACAACATCCTCTGGCGCGTGGCGCAGGAGCCGGGCGTTACCATCGGCGTCATCCCCGATGGTGTCCATGTGTCAGCGGATTTCTTCCGCATCATCCACCGGATCTTCGATCCGAAACGGCTGTACTACACCACGGATGCCGTGCATCCCGCGGGCATGCGTCCCGGCCGATTCCAGTTCGGGGACATCGAGATGGAGGTCGGCGAGGATCAGGTCGTGCGCAAGCCCGGCGCGACGAACCTCTCGGGATCCGCGCTGCGTCCGCTCGAAGGCGTGTTCCGCGCGGCCGAGATGCTGCAGTGCCCGTGGCAGGACGCCTGGGTGCGCTTCAGCCAACAGCCCGCCGATTTCATGGGCATGGGTCCGCTGCTCTCGGTGGGCACACAGGCTGATTTCTGCATCGTCGATCAGGCGGCGTCCACCGTGACCACCTACGCCGGCGGAGAATTGCGGTCGACCCTGCCGGCCGCGGCGCGCATGCGCAGCGCTGGGATCGCTGAGTCGGCGAAGGCCTGAGGCGGATACCGGCAGAATCGTCGCGAGCGGATCAACCCCGGAGGAAGGTCTCGTCCACGAACTTGGTGGTGATCTCGCTGTGCACGAAGCGCACGTCGCGGATCAGCCGCTGGTGGAAGCCGATGGTCGTCTTCGGACCTTCGATGATGTATTCGGACAGCGCCTGATCGAGGAAGCGGATCGCCTCGGCGCGGTCGTCGCCGTGGACGATGAGCTTGGCGATCATCGAATCGTAGTTCGGCGGGATGGTGTAGCCCGCGTAGCAGTGGCTGTCGACGCGCACGCCCTTCCCCGAAGGCGCGACGTACATGCCGATCTTGCCCGGGCTGGGCGAGAAGCCGTTCTGCCAGTCCTCGGCATTGATGCGCACTTCGATGGCGTGGCCCTGGGTGCGGATGTCTTCCTGCTTGAAGGGCAGATGACCGCCGGATGCGACCATGATCTGCTCGCGGATCAGGTCGAGGCCCGTGACCATCTCGGTCACGGGGTGCTCGACCTGGATGCGCGTGTTCATCTCGAGGAAGTAGTAGGCCTTGCGATCGAGGTCGTAGATGAACTCGACCGTGCCGGCGTTCCAATAGCCGGCAGCCTTGGCGAGCTTCACGGCATCGGCACACATCTGCTTGCGCGTCTCGGGGGTGATGACCGGGCTCGGGCTCTCTTCCACCAGCTTCTGGTGACGCCGCTGGGTCGAGCAATCGCGCTCGCCGAGGGCGACGACCTCGCCGTGGGTGTCGCCGATCACCTGGATCTCGATGTGGCGGGCGCGCTGCACCAGCGCCTCGACGATGCACTCGCTGTTGCCGAACGCGGCTTCGGCTTCGCGCTGGGCCTGGATGAGGCCGGACACCAGGCTGACGTCGTTCTGGGCGACGCGCATGCCGCGTCCGCCGCCGCCAGCGGTAGCTTTGATCATCACCGGGAAGCCGATCTTGTGCGCGATCGCGAGGGCTTCCTCCTGGGTCTTCACCGGGCCATCCGAGCCGGGGACGACCGGGACGCCGGCCTTCTTCGCGAGGGATTTGGCCTTGGCCTTGTTGCCGAGCGCGTCCATCGCCTGGCTGGTCGGACCGATGAACTCGATCTTGCAGTCGCGCACCACCTGCGCGAAGTGGCTGTTCTCGGACAGGAATCCGTAGCCGGGATGGATGGCGTCGACATCCGCCAACTCGGCCGCGGCGATGATGTTGTTGATGTTGAGGTAGCTCTGCTTGGCCGGGCCGGGACCGATGCAGATCGCGACGTCCGCCAGACGCACCGGCAGGCTCTCCTTGTCGGCGGTGGAATAGACCACGACCGTCTCGATCCCCATGCGCCGACACGTGCGTATGATCCGCATCGCGATCTCACCGCGATTAGCGATGAGGATACGTTTAAACATCGTCCACTCCGCGCCGGGAGTGCCGATCATCGAGCCAGATGCTGGTAGGCATGCCGCGCATCAACCGACCAGGAACAGCACGGTGCCGTACTCAACGGCCTGTCCGTCCTGGACCAGGACCTTCTTGATCGTGCCTTTGATGCCGGCGTCGGGCTTGATCTCGTTGAAGACCTTCATGGCTTCGATCAGGCAGACGACCTTGGACTCGTCGACCTGGGTGCCGACCTGGCAGAAATTGGCGGCGTCGGGATTCGGACGCAGGTAGACCGTGCCAGGGATCGGCGAGATGACCTGCTTGCAGTTGGCGAACTCGTCGGGCTTGGCGACTTCGGGCACCGGGGCCGCGGCCGCAGCAACAGGAGCGGGGGCCGGAGCATGGTGATGCATCAGATGGGAAGCCGGGGCTGAGAACTGGGACTGCGAGGACGCCTTCTTGAGCTTGATCTTGAGATCCTCGGATTCGACCTCGACCTCGACCAGGTCGTTCTCCTTCATCAGCTTGGTGATTTCCTTGAGGATCTTGATGTCCATGAGGTTGGCGGCTCCGATGGATGGATGCAGCGTCCGAAAGCCAATGAAAGAGCGCCGAGCCGGGCTCGGGCGAAGGGGCAGACCGTAGGTCGGCGAGGAGAGTAGTCAATTGCGCCAATGGGAGTTGCGCCGCGGATGCGTGGGCTGTGATCGTCAGACCGCCATGCTGCCGTCCGGTCCTCCCGCAGCCCTGGGAGGACGTTTCATTCGCTGCATGGGGTCTATGCTCGCAGCGAACGGAGCGTCCATGGCGACCAAGATCCTGCTGCCCAAATTCGGACAGACCGTCGAGACCAGTGAGATCACCCAGTGGCTCGCAACAGAGGGCGCCGTGGTCAAGAAGGGCGACATCCTCTGCGAGATCGCCACGGACAAGAGCTCGCTCGAGGTCGAGAGCCCGTACGACGGAACCCTGCTACGCATACTGCTCGCTCCCGCGGTCACCGCTCCGGTCGGCTGCGTCATGGCGGTGATCGGTGAGCCGGGAGAGAAGCTCGATGACGCGTTCATCGCCGCCTGCATCTCGACGCAGCGCGTGTCCGGTGAGACAGCGTCCGCGCCAGCGGTCGCTGCATCCGCATCCGCACCCGCTGTCGCCCCTCCGATTCCGCGCCGCGTCGAGGTTGCCGCAGTCTCGGCAGCACCGGTGGCTGCACCCGCCGCTGCGAACACCTCCGGCAATGGCCGCGTGTTCATCAGCCCACGTGCGCGACGCCTGGCGACCACCAGCGACGTGCCGGTGGCGATCCTCGATGGCAGTGGCGAGAACGGACGCATTACCGAGGCCGACGTGCGCGGGTACCTCGATGCGATCGGCCCGGTGACGCCGGCGGCGCGCACGGCGGCGCTGCAGAAGGGCGTGGACCTGCGGGGAGTCAAGGGCTCTGGCCCGAGCGGCCGCATCATGCTCGAGGATCTCGCCGCCTGCCTCGCCCGCGTAACCCCGACCGCTCCGGCGAATGCTCCGGCGAAGAAGACCCGCGCACCCCTTCCGGCGCTGGTCGCCAAGCTCGAGAAGCCCGGCCCGATGCGTCGCGCGATCGCTGCGAACATGTCCGCATCGGCCGCGACCATCCCGTCGTTCCAACTCGAGGTCTCGGTCGATGCGAGCGCGATGATCGCGCGCCGCGATGCCGAGAAGACGTCGGGTTCCAAGGTCGGATTCGGCGACATCATCGCCAAGGCCTGCGCGCTGGCGGTGCGCCGTTTCCCGATGTTCGCCGCGCAATGGGGCGATGCCGGCATCCGATTCTTCGACCGCGTGCATATCGGCTTCGCGGTGGCGATCCCTGGCGGACTCATCGTGCCGGTCGTCCACGACTGCGATCAGGCGGCGATCAGGGATATCGCCGTGTGCTCGGCGCAGCTGGTCGAGAAGGCGCGCGCTGGGAAGCTGGCGCCCGAGGAGTATTCCGGCGCCGTGTTCACCCTCTCCAATCTCGGCGCATTCCCGGTCGACCGCTTCGTCGCCATCGTGCCACCCGGTCAGAGCGGCATCCTGGCGATCGGCCGCATCCGCGACGAACTCGTCGCACGTGGAGGCGGATTCTTCCCGGCAAAAGTCATGAGCCTGACGCTGTCCGCGGACCACCGCTACATCGATGGCGCCGATGGCGCCCGCTTCATGCAGGAGGTGAAGGAACTGCTCGAGGACGCGGCCTCGATCTGAGTGCCGGCGACTAGAAGGCGGGCCGGGTGATGAATCCGCGCAGCGCCAATCCCAGACCCGCGATCAGCAGGGCGAGACCCGATCCCAGTCCGCAGCCATGGCCCTTGCCTTTGTGGACCGCGGCACCGGTCGTAGCGGACGATGCCATCGATACACCATCGTCGCCGACAGCGAGTTGAGATGTCTTGGCCGCTGCCGATCCGGTGGATAGCGCGAAGCGCACGGCGGCATCGCGGTAGGCGATCGCGGGAATCTTGACCACGATGCCTGTGGTCGCCGTGCCGCCGACCGTCACCACGGTGGCGGTGACGCTCGAGGTTTGGATGGTTGCGCCGGTCCAGGTATTGACCCAGGTGACGGCATAGGTGCCGCTGGCCAGGTACCCGACCGTCACCGTTGGTACGGGTTTGCGGTAGGAAGTGTGATTGAGGTTCTGCGCAGCCTGCGTCCACACGAAGCCCCGGTCGTTGGAGCCGCCGAGGCGCATGCCCCAGCCCTTGATCGAACCATGGTTGTAGGTCGGCAGTGCTTTGACGAGATCGGGGCTGCCCGCATAGGACAGCGCTCCAGCGAACGCGGACAGGTGGCGGTAATGGGTCAGCATCGCCGTGCCCGTGGTGGTCGCGGGATCCAGCATCGGATACGAGCCGCCGTCGGTCCACAGCATGGGCGACACCGCCGAGCCCGACGCCAGAGCGGCCCAGATGCCGTTGTGCAGGTGCGTCGGCTGGGAGGCAGCCGACCCGCTCGCGATCTCGCCGCCGAATTCGGTGTGCAAGCAGGGCTTGCCGACACCGCGCATGGCATCGGTCTGATTGGCGATGGTGGTCGCGATGCCCGGATAGGTCGTTCCGGAGACGACGGTGTCGTAGTTCCGGCGCTTGCTGCTGTAGGTATCGCATCCCATCAGGTCGAGGAACGACGGGAAGCTCGTCGCGTCGCTGCTGGCATCGTCGGTCTTGGTGACGACGAACGGATAGGCTCCGCTGGCCGCGATGCGGTAGGGATCGATACTCGCCAGGTGGGCGCGCACCTTGGCCGACCAGGCGCGCTTGTCCGCTTCGATGCCCGAGGTGCCGTCGATCTCGACCATGCCCACCCACGCGGCTATAGCGGTGCTCATACCCCAGCGCGCGACGATGTAGCGGTAGCGGTTCTTCTGGTAGTGCCACGCCTCGGTGTCGGAACCGTCGGGGTTTGACGTGACGTAGAATTGTCCGGCGCCCGCACAGACGCTCTGATAGGCGCTGTTGTCCCACGACGCCGCGCCCCATGGCGAGCTCGCGTCCCGCACCTCGTCATGTGCCCAGAGCGACGGGATGAGGTACAGGCCGGCAGCTTCGGCGCGGGATACCACGCCGTCGATGTAGGCGCACGCCGATTGGTTGTAGTTTCCGAGGCCGCCGCCGACGTTTTCCAATGGCGCGCGCGCCGGCAGGACCTGCTTGCCGCTGGCGTCCGGGTATTGCCTCACCCATGGCTCGGACATCCAGAAGCTCAGCACGTTCAGGCCATTCGAGCGCATCACCGCAGCGGTCGGGACTTCGACATCGGGGCGCCATCCGGTGTTGTGGCCCAATCCCCAGAACGTGGTGCCATCACCACTGAAGCGCAGCGCGGTGCGATCGATGCGCAGCCAGCCCTTGCTGCTGGCCGCGGTGCCGACGCTGTCGCACAGGAAGGACCCGGTGAGCGGAGCCGAGGCGGGGACGGTGCCGATCGCATAGGTCCAGGGGTTGGTCGCATGCATCTCGTCCGGAGCGAAGCGGATCTTCCACGTCGCTGGTGCGGTGGCAGCGTCGTAGAAACCGTACGCGCGCTTCACCACACCCGTGGGCGAGGAGAAGTCGGCGTAGAGGTCGAGTCCGCCGCGAGCTGGGTCGGTTTCGAACGGCCGGTCGACGGCGACACCGTCGTTGACCGTCAGCGCCACCGTCAGTTCGAAGCGACCGAAGCGCGGAACGCTCGCGCTATTCGCGGTCACGCCGGATATGGACACGCTCGAGGTCGGAATCCCGGAGCTGGTGAATGCCGCCGCCGCCAGCATCGGACCCGTCTGTGCCCGCGTCGCACCCCGGGTGGCACCGCCGGTCGCAGCGATTTCGGCCGCGACTGCGCGCTGCTTGTCGACCTGGGATTCCGGGAGCGCACGATCCTGGGCGCCATGCGCGGCGCCGCACAGGAAGACGATGCCGATGAGGGCTGTGAGGATATGGCGCATGAGTGCTCCCAAGGGGTCAGGAGCGTGTCAGAAGCCCCGAGGAAAGCAATCTGCTACGGGATAAGGATCAGTCCTTCATCCGGGTGGCCAGAGCCACGGTGATGGGCTGTGCTTCGCCGACCTGTTCCCCCTGCGGCGGATATTCGCCGGGTCGCGGATAATCGAGGTGGATCATCACCGACCCGCGGGTTCCCAACCGCTCCAGGATGTGCTTTTCCAACCGCTCCTCGGCCTCGTGTCCCTGGGCGATCGTCCAATCGCCGGGCAGCGTCAGGTGGAAGTCGATATGCATCAGGTCGCCGCTCGAGCGCAGGCGCAGGTTGTGGACATCGATCCAATGCTGGTCACGGATCTCGTTGACCGCGTTCACCACCCGCTGCAGCAGCTTGTTGTCGACCTCGTCGAGCAACCCGCCGACCGCCTCGCGGATGAGCTTCGAGGCGGTGTAGACGATGAACAGGGCCAACGCGATGGCCACGCCGCTGTCGATCAGCAAGCGGCTGCGCTCGTCCTCGATGTAGAACATCAGCCCGACCCCGATGAGCACGCCGATGCTCGTCCACACGTCGCTCAATACGTGGTAGGCATCGCCGACCAGGATGGTCGACGAGGTGCGCTTGCCGACGCGCAGCAGGTAGGTGCCGAGTATCAGGTTGATGACCGCGGCGATGGCGATCAGCCAGAAGCCGAGATTGATCTCCTGGATGGCGTTTTCGTTCACCAGCGAGCGGATCGCCTGCCAGACGATCGCCAGCGCGGCGAGCAGGATCATCCCCCCCTCGAAGCCGACGGACAGGTACTCGGCCTTGCCGTGGCCATACGGGTGGTTGGCGTCCGGCGGCTGGGCGGCGAGGCGGAAGCAGAAGAACATGAAGCCAGTGGCCGCGACATGAACGACCGATTCCAGCGCGTCGGCGAGGATCACCGCCGAGCCGGTCGCGATATAGGCACCCATCTTCAGGCCGAGCATGCCGAAACCGACCAGCAGGCTGGTCAGCGCTGCACGTCGCCGATGGCGCTGGAAACGTTCGGACACGATCATGCGCGCGCAGCATCGTCAGGGCCCCGGGTTTTTCCACCGGGCGACTGGCCGCCTGCGACGCCGCCGGATTCGCCAGGCGCTCCTGGAAATCGTTATCGGCAACGGCATCGTGGCAGGCAGCCGCCCAGCGGCTCCTGAGACCATGATCATGACCAATCGTATCCCCAACTGGACCTTTCCCGGCCGATCGGCCACCGCGTTGACGCTTCTGCCCGCCATGAACC
>JACCZE010000415.1 GCA_013696105.1 Planctomycetota bacterium
ATACGGCTGTACGAGCAGTTCCGCGAGCTGAAGGACAGCACCGATTTCGCGATCACCATCGATCGTTACGCGCTCGGCGCCGCGCACATGCTCCTCGGCCGTCTGCCCGAAGGGACGGTCAAGCACCTGGTGGTGACTGGAGGCGAAGTCCGCAAGCTGGTCACGCTGCTGGTGCCGGAATCGCTCGGCCTGCTCGAGACCCTCGACCCGGTGGTGGTCAACCAGTGGTTCGAGCGCATGCAGACGGCGACTCCGCAGCAGCGCGCAGAAGCCTGCGGCACCGATGTCTTCGGCGCCGCGCGGCTCCTGCCGGCCGCGTCGCTCATCCGCCATCTGTGCGCGATCTCCGGCGCCGACCACGTGCTGGTCCCGCAGCTGACCCTACGCGACGGTCTGCTCGCCGATCTGCTCCCGGGCGCGCATGGGCCGCACTACCTGGATGCGCAGCACCTGCTCGCCGAAGCGCGCCAGCTGGTCATGCGCTACGGCGGCAATGACGACTACGCGAACAACACCGCGAGCCTCGCGGTGCAGATATTCGACCAGACCCGCGACCTGCATGCGCTGGGCGAACGCGAGCGTACGCTGCTCGAATTCTCGGCGCTGGTACACGACATCGGCGCGTACATCAACGTGCGCGAACGGCACAAGCATTCGATGTACATCATCCTCGCGGCCGACATCGCTGGACTCACGGCCGACGAGCAGCACATCGTCGCGCACATCGCCCGCTACCACCGCAGGGCATCCCCGCAGGGGCACCACCGCGATTTCCAGGCGCTGCCGCGACGCAGCCGGGTGGTGGTGAGCTATCTGGCGTCGATCCTGCGCCTGGCCTACGGCCTGGACGTCGAGCGCACCCAGCGCATCAAGAAGGTGCGCTGCGAGGTCTCACGCGAGCATCTGCTGCTGCACGTCGATCGTCGGCAGATCGCCCTCGAGCGCTGGTCGATCGATGGCAAGAAGGGCATGTTCGTCGAGACCTTCGGCCTGAACGTGAAGGTCGTGCCGCGGGAGGGGGAGTGAGCGGCAACCGCAAGATCACCCAGTCCGAGATGACTGCCCCAGGCGCTGAGCAGCGCTACTTCACCCGCGAGCTGTCGTGGCTCAAGTTCAACCGCCGCGTGCTCGAGGAGGCGCAGGATCCGCAGAAGCCGCTGCTCGAGCGCGTGCGCTTCCTCGCCATCACCTCGGCCAACCTCGACGAGTTCGTGATGGTCCGCTTGGCCGAGCTGTGGGAGATCGCCCACGGCTACGAGACCGGCGAGACGCCGGCCAAGGACGCGATGCGCCAGCTGGGCGACGTGCGCGCGGAGCTGCTGCAGCTGGTGGCCGACGAATACCGCTGTTGGCGTGAGGACGTCGCGCCTCGACTCGAGAAGGAGGGCTTCTCGGTGGTCCCTGCGGCTGCCTGGGCCGAGGTCGACCGCGAGACGCTGCGCACCTACTTCCGCGACCACATCGAGCCGGTCCTGACCCCGCTCGCGGTCGATCCGGCACGCCCATTCCCGCTGGTCGTCAACCGTGGCATCACCGTCGCGGTCCAGCTGGCGCCCGATGAGGGTGGCGAGACCAAGAACGCGGTGGTCGCGGTACCGGGCACCAATCGCCTGATCGGGCTGGTGTCGCGCACCGGCGCATTCGCGCTGCTCGAAGACGTGGTGATGTCCTACCTGGACGGGTTGTTCCCGGGCCACCGCATCGTCGGGCGTTGCCTGTTCCGGGTCACGCGCGACGGATCGCTGGATATCGACGAGGACCAGGCCACGGATCTCCTGAGCGAGATCGAGCAGGAGCTCTCCAGCCGCGAGCACGGACACGTGGTGCGCCTCGAGGTCTCTTCCGACGGCGATCCCTCGCTGCGCCAATGGCTGCTGTCGGTGATGCATCTGGATCCGCTCGACCTGGTGCCAGTCGACGGACCGTTGGACCTCACCTTCCTGACCTCGGTTCCGGATCGCCTCGATCGGCGCGATCTGCGCGATCCGCCGCTGCCGGTGCACATCTATCCCGCGGAGTGGGAAGACCCGTTCGCGCGCATCCGCGCCGGCGAGATCCTGCTGCACCACCCGTACCAGGGCTTCCAACGCATCGTCGAGCTGGTCGAGCACGCCGCGGTCGACGAGCGCGTGCTCGCGATCAAGCAGACGCTGTACCGCGTCTCCGGGAACAGCCCGATCGTGCGCGCGCTCGCGCGCGCGGCGCGCGCCGGCAAGCAGGTGACGGTGCTCATCGAGCTGAAGGCCCGCTTCGACGAGGCCGCCAACATCAAGTGGGCGCGCGCGCTCGAGGAAGCCGGCGCGCACGTCATCTACGGCCTCGTGGGCTACAAAGTGCACGCCAAGCTGATGATGATCATCCGCCGCGATGAGGACGGCATCTGCCGCTACTGCCACATCGGCACCGGCAACTACAACGACAAGACGGCGCGCTTCTACACCGATATCAGCCTGCTCACCGCCAACGAGGCGGTCGGTCGCGATGTCGCGTCGCTGTTCAACATGCTCACCGGCTACAGCAAGCCGCCCGAGTGGGAGCGCCTCGCGGTCGCGCCCCTGACCATGCGCTCGCAGTTCGTCGCCTGGATCCGCCGCGAAGCCTCGCACGCCAAGGCCGGGCGCGGTGGGCGCATCATCGCCAAGTTCAATTCGCTGGTCGACACGGCGATGGTCGACGAGCTGTACGCGGCGAGCCTCGCCGGGGTCGAGATCGACCTGATCGTGCGCGGCATGTGCATCCTGCGGCCGGGCGTCCCCGGACTCAGTCCGACCATCCGCGTGCGTTCGATCGTCGGCCGGTTGCTCGAGCACAGCCGCATCTACCACTTCGCCAACCACCGGAATCCGGTGTACGCGATCGCTTCTGCGGATTGGATGACGCGCAACCTCGACCGCCGCATCGAGTGCCTGGTGCGCATCGAGGACGAGGCGCTGTGCGCGCGCATCCGCTCCTTCCTCGACGTGTGCCTGGAAGACAACGTCGAGGCGCGCGTGCTCGCGCCCGATGGCATCTATACCCGTCTGACGCCCAAACGCGGCGAGCAGCCGCGCCCCGCCCAGAAGCGCCTGCTCGACGAGGCCGCCACGCTCGCCCAGCGCAGCGACGCCGAGATGCGCGCGGCCCTGAAGTTCAAGCCCCGCCGCAAGGGCGATTGACGTGCTCACGGGACGGGGGCCGGAACCCTTGGAACAGTTGTCCGGACCGGATCAGGCGCCCCGTCTGGTATGATGATGCGCCAGCGCGGGCTCTCCCGCTCATTCCAGCGCAGAAAAACCTGTCCGGAGCAGTGAGCCATGATCGTCGACTTCCAAGCCGAAGTGCAGCGCGCCGAAACCGATCGCATCGCCCGCAAGGCGGCCAAGCGCCACGGCGACGTCTTCTTCTTGATCTGCAAGGCGGGCGCGGCCATCGCGACCATTCTGCTGCTGACCTGGATCGTCACGATCCTCTGAAGTCCGCTGAAGTCCGCTGAAGTCCGCCTCGATGGCCTGGGTCGCGTCAGGGCGTGATCGGGACATCCAATGCGTCGTGCGAGCGGACTTCGAGGGTTCCGAACAGCCAGCCGGTGCGTGCCAGCACGAATCGGCGCTTCTGGATGCCATCGACCAGCAGACCTCCGCCATCCGCAGCGCCGACCTCGATCGTCACGTCGACCGCGACGGTGCCATCGGCCCGCGGCTCGACTTTCTGGATCGCATACAGGAAGCGCAGCCGGCTCTGGAGGTGCCGCAGGAACAGGAAGGACAGGCCGCGCTTGGCCATGGACCGGGGGGTGGGATCGTCGCTGCCGGCCGCCAGCACGGTCTTGTAGTCCGGGTTGTCGAAATACCCCGGCCACTGGCCCGCGAAGTCGTAGGCGGGATGCAGCTGATCGATGACGTCGCCGGCGTCGTTCGCCTCCACCGCCTGCTTGATGCGGGCGAAGGTGGCCTCGGCCTGGCGTGCCGGATCACGGGAACGGATCAGCAGCACGACGCCGAGGACCACCACGGCCAGGACGACGGCTGAGATCACCTTCCTGCGCGACAGGGCCATGCGTCGATGGTGTCGTCCGGCGGGCCGGCGCCATGGCCGCCCGGCGGATGGCGAAACTGGAAGTCACGCGGCAACCCGCTGGCGTCAAAGGAGATTTGCACGCCGAGCTCCGATCCATACGACGTGTGTCCGCAAGGACCTCCCTCGATGCCTCCTCCTGACAAGCAGCCCTCGGGGGCGATGAGCCCCGATGTCATGGCGGCGCAGAAACGCGTGTCCGCTCTCGAAGCCGACATCGCCAACCTGCGCCGGGGCATGGTCCAGCAGCTGACCGCCTCCGGGAAGCTCCTCAAAGCCGTCTTCTCGCTGGACGCCGACTACTTCGGCGGCCGTTTCCAGGCCCAGGAGTCGAGCGAGACCAAGACCCCCATCCGCGACCTCGGGGTCGCCACCCAGGTGGTCGAGGCCGTGGCCGAGCAGCTGCAGGGCGAGAGCGCGTTCGCCGACAGCCCGATGCTGCGCGACTGCGTCGGCACCCTGGTCGCAGCGGTCGAATCCCTGCGCAACCAGGCGATCGAGGTCGAGCGCGTCGGATCCGAGGCCGTCGGCCTGCAGCCGAAGATGGACATCTTCCCTGCGCGCACCTTCCCCGAGAACAACCCGCTCGCCTGCCTGAACGAGACCGCCTCCTTCTCGCGCGATGTGCAGTCGGTATTCACGCGCACCCGCGACCGCATCGCGGCCTTGAACATGATGCTGGCGGAAGCCGACCGCGCCCGTTCCGAGGCCGAAGCCGCCGTCACCACCGTCAACGCGGAAGAGGTCGCCTCGCACCTGAGCGGCGAGCTCAAGTCGCGCGATGGCGAAGTCGCCGCGCTGCGCACGCAGACGCTCAAGATGCAGGAGGCCCACGCCTCCGAACTCCGCAGCATGCGCGCCGAGCTGGCCCAGTCGCAGGAGGCGCTGTCGCGCGAAGCCGACCTGCGCCGCGCGGATCACGCCGAAGCCCGCAGCCTGGCCGCCGAGATCGAGCGCCTCGCATCCACCGATCCCGAGCTCGCCACGTCGGACGACCTCGAGATCACCTTGTCGGTGCTGCACGACCACCTCGAGAGCGCCTCGGGCATCGAGACCGTCGCCGCCGCCGCGGAAGCGGTCATGGTCGGCTGGTCCCGCCTGGTCACCGAACGAGCCGAGGCCGCGAGCAAGCAGCTGGCGGCGCTCAACCAGTCATCGGCCCAGCCATCAAAGCGTCTGCAAGAGCTCGAAGCCGACCTGGCCAAGGCGCGTTCCGACCTCACCAAGGCCCAGGCCGCCGCCG
Source organism: Planctomycetota bacterium (assembly GCA_013696105.1). Lineage (GTDB taxonomy): Bacteria > Planctomycetota > UBA11346 > UBA11346 > UBA11346 > JACCZE01. Next base: position 5,297 of record JACCZE010000415.1, read on the forward strand.
CGGTCGCCGAGTCGGCGCGCGCAGCCGCGCAGGCCAAGCTCGAAGCGCGCGAGAACGAGCTCAAGCGCGTGAACGACGAGCGCGCCGCCGAGCGCGCCGCGTGGGCCAAGGAGCGCGAGAAAGAACGCGAGAAGGAACGCGAGAAGGAACGCGAGACGCCAGCGCCCAAGCCGGCGACGGACTCGCACACGCGCGACGCATCGGCGCTACGCACCCAGCTCGCCGAGGTGACGCGCAGCCTGCAGACCAGCGAGGTCGCCGTCCGCACCCGCGAGGAATCACTCAAGGCCCGCGACCAGGACGTCAAGCGCCTGTAAGACGAATTGATCAAGCTGCGCGAAAGCGGGCAGCAGCAGGTCAACGAGGCCAAGGCCAAGGCCGACCAGTCCGCGGCCGAGATAGCGAAGGCCGCAGCCGAGAAGGAACGCCAGCTCACCGCGGCCCGCGCGGATCTCGAACGCGAACGCGATCAGCTGAAGTCGCGGCTCGAGGACGTGCGCAAGACCAGCGAGTCCGGCCTGGGCCAGGTGCGCACCGAGATCGAGGAGCTCGCCAAGCAGCTGACCGTCGCTCGCACCGCCGAGAAGAC
>JACCZE010000419.1 GCA_013696105.1 Planctomycetota bacterium
GAGGGCGATCCCGGCCAGGCTCTCGGAGCTGCTGATCCGGAAGGTTTCGGGGGCAGGCCGCTCCAAGCGCAGGCGATAGGCCGCCTGCGACCAGCCCCATTCGGGAATCGTCAGGCGCTCGAGCGTGAGGCCCGCATGCGACCCATCGCTGACAAACGAGAAGGCGCCCACATCGAGAGTCGCCGTGCCACCCGCGCGCACCGGCGCACGCACGCGCAGGTGTCCGCTCACCGCCAACGCGGGCAGATCCAGCGGCAGGTCGAACGGATTCCGGGGCCGGCCATCCGGCTTGCCCGCGCGGCGTTCGCGCGGCGGCCGGGTGAGATCGATCTCGAGGTCGAGTCCAGCGATGCGCAGCGAATGCAACCCCGACAGGGGTCCGCCGCGGAGGATGTCGATGAGGCTGTAGGTGGCTTCCAGGCGCTGCCACGAGAGGTTCACCAGGGGACCGGTGGTCGGCGGGCGCACCGTGCGCAGGTCGATCAGCACCGCATCGGTCAGCCAGGAACCGCTCACAGCACCAGCCGCGAATTCGCCGCCCATCGCTTCCGAGAGCTTCCGTGCGGCGAAATCCCCCAGCGGCCGGGCGAACAGCGGGCCCCGGAACAGGTAGGCTACGAGGACGAGCGCCACCAGGGCGAGTCCGCCGTAGCCCAGGATCCGACGCAGGCGCCGCGATCGCAGGACCGCCAGGAAACGCGATGCCAGGGATCCCATGTCCGCGCGAGCATAGAACGACCGCTGGCTGCCGCGATGGTCAAGCCCCGGAGGCTGATCAGCCCTCCGGGGCTGACCGGGTCCCCGGACAGGAATCCTCGGACGATCAGCGACCGCGAAGCGCCTCGCGCAGTGCCGGCTCGACCGCGTCGGCGAGCATCAGGAATCCCAGATCGGTGGGGTGCCCTCCATCGACCGTGCCGTCGAGGTAGGAGGCGGGGAGCCGCGCGCCGACGTCGCAGAACGTCAGCCCGCGATCGCCGCCGGCCCGCAGGCCGTCGACCATCCGCCGCTGCAGCTCGACGCGTGCCAGGCGCGCTTCGCGCGGGGCAGATCGCAGGCGCTCGTCGGCGAACGGGGGACACGTCATGACGATGATCGGCGTCGATGGATGGACGGCGCGGTAGATGCGCAGGAATTCCGGCAGGTTGCGCGCCAGCTTCTCGTCGGGATGGCAGTTGCCGTCGAAGTCGAGCACCAAGCACGCGGGTTGGGCGATGTCCGCGATCAGGTGCGCGAGTTCCGGCTCGCCCTGACCGTTTCCCGAGAATCCCAGATTGAAGATCTCGATGCCGATCCTGCGCGAGAGGATGTTGGTGTGCGCCATGCCCGGCCGCGACGCGCATCCGCCCTGGGTGATCGAGGTGCCATACCACACGATCGGACGCGCATGGCGCAGCGGCTCCGGAGCGCTCACCATCGCCTCGGCATCGACCCCCAGGGCGAGATCGATGACACCCTGGTACAGCGGCAGATGGATGACGATGCTGCGGCGTGCGCGCTCGGGCAGATCCAGGAGCGGACAGGTGAATGCGCTGAGCTTCTGGTCGAAGATCGACGTGCTGACGTATTCCTCGGCCCCCGGTTCGCCGGCGTAGCAATCGAAGCCGCACTGACCGGTCGCCGCCATGTGGTGCAGGAGCCCGAAAGCTCCCAGCCGCGCGCGGATGGACAGTCGCCTGGCGTCGGTGATCAGGTGCAGCTGGGCGCCCGCGGTGCAGTTCGCGAGCTCATCGACCTCCGGGCGGATCGGCAGGCGCGGCGACAATGGCAGGCGGCGATACCGGCGCTCGGATGCGTACCACGCCAGGCCGCGCACCGTGATCGGGCCATCTTCCGGCGTGAGCCAGCGCATGCCCGTCGGGTCGGCCGTCCGCGCGCGCAGGTGCTCATCGAGCCTCGCCACATCGATCCGCTCATCGGATGCATCGACCATGCTCGCCTCCTCGTTCGCCCAGCGCTCCTATGCGCGGGCCTGGCCCAGAGCTTCATCCGCGCGCGTGGAAGACGAGCGTCGATCCTGGGACTGGGCGTGGGTGTAGATGGCGCAGACGGTACCGACCGCGCGAACGCCGTCTTCAGCCGTCACCGCCGGGCTGGCGCCGCGCATCGCCGCGGCGGCGTCCAGCAGCAGCGCGCGCAGCGGATCGTGGGACTGGGCTGTGCCGTGATCGCCGCCGTGATCGCCGCCGGGGTCGCCCATCGCCGCACCAGCGTCCTCGCCCAGATTCCAGCGCGTGATGCGATCGCCCTCGAGCGCCACGGTACCGCGCGTCCCGGTCACCTCGCAGCGCAGGGGGATTTCGCACCGGGTCGCGGTGGTGGCCTGGACCAGTCCGAACGCACCGCTGGCGAAACGCATCAGGGCGCAGGCGGTGTCCTCGACCGCGAGTCCCGGATGGTCGCGTTCCGCCGTCCAGCCGCAGACCTCGCTGGCATCGCCCGCGATCGCATGCATCAGGTCGACGGCGTGGATCGCCTGGTTCATCAGGCAGCCCCCCCCGTCGAGCGCCCAGGTGCCGCGCCAACCGCTGCGGTAATAGGACTCGCCCCGGTTGCACGTCACCGAGGTGCGCACGTGCAGGAGGCGGCCGAGTTCACCGCGCGCCAGGGCCCCACGGATGCGCGTGACCGCCTGCCAGAAGCGCAGCTGGAACACCGGATAGAGCAGCACGCACGCTCGTGCGCAAGCTGCAGCCGCGCGCTGTGCAGCCGCGGTGGTGACGTCGAGGGGCTTCTCGCACACCACGTGCTTTCCCGCCGCGGCAGCCTGGACGACGTAGGCCTCGTGGGTTCCCGAGGGCGTCGCGATGATCACCGCGTCGATGCCGTCGTCGGAGAGGATCTCATCGAGTCCCCCAGCCGCGCGCGTCCGATGCCGCTGCGCGAATGCGGTCAGGCGATCGCGTCCGGTCGACCACACCGCGGCCAGGGACGCGTCGGCGCAGCCGGACAGCGCGCGCGCGTGGGCCTCGGCGGCCGAACCGGCACCGATGATGGCGAAGGTGGTGTGCGGGGTCATGCCGCCTCCTGCGACCAATCGATGACCACGCCGAGCCAGCGGTCCTTGTCGCGGACCAGGCCCTCGTAGGCGCTCTGCAGCTCTCCAGGCGCGATGGTGCGTGAGATCAGCCGGCCGCGTTTGAGCCGTCCATCGGCGAAAGCGGTCAGCGATTCCAGGATCAGCGCCCGGTGCGATGCACCGCCGTCGTCTGCCACCGGAGGAAGCACCGAGGCGTGCGCGCCGATCAGTCGCGCGCCCCTGCGGTGCACCAGCTCATAGGCGTCGAGATCGACCCGCCCACGGGGCGAGCCGAGCAGGATCACCTCGCCGCGGCGCGCGACCAGCTCGAGCGCACGCGCGATGACCTGCGGATCGCCGGTTGCCTCGACCACGCACGCCGGATCCTCGCCGAGGATCCGCGCCACGCTCTGCGACGGATCGGCGGCATGCGGGATGCCGCAGTCCAGCGCATGCTGGCGGCGCGCCTGGTTGACGTCGATCACCACCACGCGCGAGCCCGCGAGCATGAACCACTGCGCCGCGAGGATGCCGACCAGCCCCGCGCCATAGACGGCGACGGTGGGCGACGGTCGCGCGACCGCGGTGGCGGTCGCGGCGATCTGCGCGATGTGCGCCAAGAGCGCGTCGTGCGCGTCGCAGGCGGGGGGGAGCGGCAGGACCTGGTCGCACGACGGATCGACCAGCGTCCAATCGGCGTGCGAACCGCAGTGGAAGACGCGATCGCCGACCGCGAAGCCCGGGACCGTCCCACCGGTCCCTCCGGTCCCACCGGTTGCCACCACCATGCCGACAGAGGTATAGCCCGGATAGCGCGGGAAGGTGGAGGGCGACGCCGCGCTCAGGGTCGGATGCGTGCCGCAGAACCAGGCGAGCTCCGTGCCCGGACTCACCAGCGAGAGCTGGTTGCGCACCAGCAGGACGCCGGGCGCGGGATCCGGGATGGTCCTTATGGCCATGCGCACCTGGCCGGGGGCGGTGATCTCCGCGCGGCGGGCGCATCGCTGGGGGCGGGCTTCATGCATGTTCGTGCTCCTCGTGGGCACCATCATCGCTCTATTTCCGCAATGGAATGATTGCCGATGGCATGGACATGGATAATCATGGCATCATGGCCTTGGCATCGGCATCGGCATCGGTCCCGGCGGTCGCATTCGGGAACTGGGGATTCTGTCGCCATGCTCCGGGCACGACCTACGGGCCGCGACGCTATGCGGACCACGACTTCATGCTCGTCTCCGAGGGATCAGCCCGCTGGGAGGTGGATGGAGCCAGCATCGAGGTGCCCCGGGGCGGCCTCATCCTCGCGCGTCCGGGCATGCGCGACCGGTTGACGTGGAACCCGCGCATCCCGAACCGCAATTTCTATCTGCATTTCACCCTCGGCTCGTCCCATGGTCTGCCGCGCGGCCTGCCTCCCGCCGCACGGTGGCCGCTGATGCGCGTCCTGCCGGACGGCGATGTCGTGCGTCCGCTGCTGACCCACATCGCCCGGCTGCTCGAGCGCCGGCCGCCATCCTGGCGCGAATCCGCATCAGCGGCGCTGATCGCGGCCCTGCACGCATTCATCCACGACACCGGGACCGGTGCCGCCCCCGAGCGCCCCCTGCCGCCCGCCATCGAGCGCGCCATCACCGCGGTGGCGCGGCGCTGGAGCCGCGGTACGGCGTCCCCGATGGGACTCGATGAGCTGTCAGCTGCCGCGCGTCTGTCGCGCGAGCAGCTCTGCCGGCTCTTCCGCGCCCAGCTGGGCTGCGGCCCGATCGCCGCGCTGCGCCTGCTGCGCCTCGAACGCGCCACCCTCCTGCTCGGCCGGCCCGACCTCAGCGTCCAGGAGGTCGGCCGTCTCTGCGGATTCGAGGACCAGTTCCACTTCTCGCGCACGTTCTCGCAGACCTTCGGCTGCTCACCCCGCGGCTTCCGCCAGCGCCTCTCGGATGGATCGCCATGGCCCAGCCAGGCGCTCGACCCGATCCGCGGGATCAGCCGACGGTTGTGGGAGGTGTCCGCGACCTGAGCGCCGCCGCGGCTCTGCAGGCGCCCATCGGCGCGGATACGCCAGGTGAGCAGCGGATCACCAGGCGCCTTATCCTCGCATTCTCAGTCGCGCGCTGCGATCAACGATCCCTGTGCAGCCGCCGGCATCGCCCGGGATCTGGAATTCTAGGTGGATTTTTGGGCTGCTTGGGAGTCCAAGGCCGCGGTTCCAGCGAACAACTCCAGCACCCCGCTCCGCCGGACGGGCCACGACGACCCGACCATCGATGCGGACGATCGGGCTTTGCAGGAGTCCTGGGTGATCCTGGAGGATCTGTCGCCAGCCGCGGTCGTCGCGCGCATCGTCGATGGACTCGGTGCAGGATGCACCCTGGTAGCTCCTTACAGCGCTCGGGCCGCCACCGCGATGCCGCCCGAGTCGATCCCGTGCTTCTTGTAGAGCTCCTCGGCGAGGTACGCGCTCTGCCCGAATTC
>JACCZE010000424.1 GCA_013696105.1 Planctomycetota bacterium
CGAGCGCGGACAGGGCGGATGGACGCATGGGAGACCTCACGAGGGCGATAAGGCGATCTGACGAGCGGATGCGGAAGTCGGTGCGCGCGATGTCATCACGGCGACCGTTCAGGGGACGGCGGACGCACGGTGTCGGCGATCGGTCCGGGGGGCGCCGGCTCCCAGCCGCCGCCGAGCGCCTTCGCCAACGTCACGACGCGCAGCGCCATGGCCGTGCGCGCCTCGACGGTCTGCGCCCGCGCGCCCGAGACCGCGCGCTGTTCGGTGAGCAGCGATATCAGCCCGATGGCTCCGCGTTCGTAGCGCGCGCGTACCAGCGCGAGCGAGCGTTCGTGCGCTGCGAGCGCCTCGTCGATCGCGCGCGAACGCTCCTGCGCCCGCGCCAGTGCTGCGAGCGCGTCCTCGACGTCGGCGAAAGCGACGAGCACGGCCTGGTGGTAGGCGATCTCGGCCTGTTCCGCACGCGCATCGGCCGCGGCGACCTGCGCGCGGATGCGGCCCTGTTGCAGGATGGGCCATCGCACCGCGGGCCCGATCGACCAGAACAGGCTTCCGACCTTCAGCAGGTCCTCGCTGTCGGTGCTCTCGAGCCCGAAGGTTCCGGTGAGCGAGAAGCGCGGATACAGCGCGCGCTCGGCGACGCCGATGCGCGCGACCGCTGCGGCATACGCGCGCTCCGCACGGCGCAGGTCCTGCCGCCGGCGCAGCAGGTCGGAAGGCAATCCCGCAGCGAACAGCGCGCGCGCTTCGGGGAGCCTGGTCACCCCGGGCAGCCCGGCGAAGGGATCGGCGCCATCCGCCTGCGCGATGGCGGCGAGCACGTCGCTGGCTGGGCGCGCGGTCAGCACCGCCAACCGGGTGAGCGCATTCACGCGGCGCGCCTCCGGCTCCGGCAGCGTGGCCACTGCGCTGGCGATCAGCGCGTCCTGCTGGGCGAGGTCGACGTCGGGCGCGACACCGGCAGCGACGCGCGCATGCACCAGATCGCGCGCCTGGCGCAGGTCGGCGAGATCCGCGCGCAGCACCGCCAGCAGCTCCTGGTTGCCGACCAGATCCAGGTACGCGCGGGCGGTTTCGGCCGCGACCACGGTGCGCATGTCCAGGCGGGCAGCATCGAGTGCCTGGAGGTCTGCGTCGGACGCCTCGACCTCGCGGCGCACGCCGCGGAACAGGTCGATCTCCCAGCTCGCATCGAATCCGGCATCGAAGTGGTTCTGGATCTCGCCCGAAGGCCCGAACACGTTCTCGCTGTATCGGCGGCGCTCCGCCGATCCCCGGGCATCGATCTCGGGCAGCTGGGCCCAACGCACCACGCCGCGGCGGGCGCGGGCCTCGTCGAGACGGGCGACGGCCAAGCGCAGATCGAGATTCTCTTCCAACGCGAGCACGATCAGCCGATCGAGCCGGTCGTCGCCGAAGGACGTCCACCAGCGCGAGAGGGGTGCTGATGACTCATCGGCGGCCTCGGGGCCCTGCCAGCGCGCTGGAGCGGCGATCTCCGGCTCGCGGTAATCCCGTCCGGGGCCGCAGCCGCCGAGCCATGCCAGGACGCACGCGAGCGGAAGTGCGGTCAGTGCTGATCGATGTGTGCGCATACTCACTTTCCGATGAGGAATCACTGGCTGACCACCGCGAAGGACTCTGGCCGATAGCAGCGTGCGATCGCAGCTTCGCTCAAGCCGAGGCCGCGCAGACAGAAGCGCGACATCCACGAGACCACATCTGCGCGGGCGCTGCGGTACTCGACGACGCCGACCTGGGGAAGGCGGTAGAGCATAGCGCAGACGGCGACATGCAGGGTCGACCACGCGCGCACGCGCGCCTCCTTGAGCGACGCCGGTTTCGCATCGCAATCCCCGCTCTTGGCGGCTGCCATCACGCAACGTGCGAGCGCATCGACCACCGACGTATCGAGCAGGCCGAGGAATTGCCGCGCGAAGGCGCCATCGGCGAGCAGGCTCTGCAACATCAGGCGGTTGTTCTGGCGTTTTCGCTGCGATCGAGCGGCGTCGCCCGGGATATCCTGGACCAGATTCCTCACCACGTGATGGACGAGGATCGCCAAGGTGGTCGTGCTCGGCGGAAGCTTCAGCGACTGTTCACGCTCCTCGGCGCAGTGCTTGCAGACGCGCGCGAGCATCTCGCTGTAGAGCGTCTCCTTGGTCGGGAAGTATTTGAACAGCAGCGCTTCGGACACGCCCGCCGCCTCGGCGAGGTGCTTGGTCGTGGTGGCGTGGAAGCCCCGGTCAGCGAACAGACGCTGGACGGCGTCGAGGATCTCGCCCTTGCGGGCTTCCATGGTCAGGCGTGGCGGCATCGCGGGGGCGATGGTGGAGTGAGCACTCACTTGTCAATCGGCCAGTGGCCCGAGAGACGACTACGGGCTCGAACACGAGCATCCTGGTCAGAGCGACCGGATCAGTCCTCAAGCGCCTCGGAGCGCACATCGTCGACGATGCGGTAGAGTTCAGCGTCGACTCCGTCCAGGTGCACCCGTCCTGCATCATCGATGGTGGCGACGCCCGAGCCGCGGATCTCCTCGCGGTAGGCGCGCGTGGCGGGGCCGATCGCGAGGTGGTAGGTGAACTGCACCTGGGCGCTGGCGGAATCGATGAACGGCTCATCGAAGGTGTAGTGCACGACCCTCGCGGAGTCATCGCTGGTCCGGATCGCCGCCACGGCCGGGATCCGTGCCAGCCCGGTGAAGGCCTCCAGCAGCTTGGCCTCGACCGCTTCGCGCGCGCGTGGGCGCGTCAGGCTGCGCAGCTTGGCGACGAATCCGCCATAGGTTCGTCTCATGCCGGATACGACATGCCCTTTGACGCGTGAGGCAAGGATGCTCGGTCGGACCTGAGACTCTCAGGCCCGCATATCAGCTCCGCCGGTGCGGATCGACATCATCGCCCGGGTCAGCCGCACCACCTCACGGCGGTCACCTCGACCTGATCCAGTTGGCCGACCCGAGGAGGGCGGAATGCCTGCACGGTGTCCATCAGCGCCATCTGGTAGACCACCGACGAACCGCTATCGGCGGTGACCCGGATGGTCGTCACCGCGGTGCGCTCCTTCTTGTTCTCCATGATCAGGTATCGCTGCGATCCGGATTCCCCCTCGGCGGGGCCTTCGAGGATCTTGATCACCACGCCTTCGAGCTCGGACCGTCCGAAGATCTTCGGTTCATCGGCCTGAGCCCAGGCACGGATCATGGCTGAGGCGGGCGGCTTGCTCATGGTGTGACGTACGGAGGTGGGTCCGAATACTGGAAGTCGACCCAAGGCTAGGACGACCGACCGGACCCATGGGTCCCTGTGCTGAAGATGTGGTGAAATGCTTTGGCTGTCGTGAGCGCGCACGAGTAAAATGATGGGTCCGGCGTGCGAATGGCAGGCGGGTCAGAGCGGGGCATTGCACATTGCAGGGCGCCCGCGGAGGTACGCCGTCGGGCATCGTCGCCTCTGGGATTAAAAAAAACTCAGAATCACCAGATTTTTCTCGGCTTTTCCGCGCAGAGCCGATTCTGGCACGGTGAGCGCTTTGGTCATCCAACGACCGGAGCAACCATGACGACCATCGCCACCAGCCTCAACATCAAGGACACCAGCAAGCTCACCGGGCTCAGCCCGAGCGTGCTGCGCATCTGGGAGCTGCGCTATGGATGGCCCTGCCCCAAGCGCAAATCCAATGGCTACCGCTCCTATCAGCAGCACCAGGTCGAAGAGCTCAAGCGCGTGGCCGATTTCGTGAAGGCCGGCAATCCCATCAGCACCCTGATCGTGGACGGGCTGCCCAAATGGCCGTCGGCGGAAGCCGCCGCCCCGGCCTCGCGTAAGCTGGTCCAGGCGCGCAGCCTCGCGGCTCCAGCCAATGCGGTCGAAGCCGGTCTCCATCAGGAACTGCTCGATGCGCTCGAGACCCATCGCACCCCGATGGTGCGGCAGATCCTCCAGCGCATCTTCTGGACGGTGCGGCCGGGCGATGAAGCGCAGACGGCCCTGGTTCCGGCGCTGGTCGCGATCGCCGAACTGCGTGCGCGCAATCGCGCGCTGCCCGAGTCGGCCGACATCGTGGGCCTGGTGAAGGAGCGCTGCGAGCAGCTGCTGCGCATGCAGCGCACGCCATCGGACGCGCTGCTGATCGTGCCCGCGCGCGCCGGCGACGAAGCCCTCGCGGCCCTGACCGCGGTCATCCTGTGCTTCCGTGGCGTCCCTGCGAAGCCATGGACCGAGATGCGCGAGCCAACCAGCGCGTGCCTCGTGGTCTGCGATGGCGAGATGATGGCGACCAAACGCCAGCATCAGATCGGTACCATCTCCACTTTGAACTCCGAAGCCCACCAATGCCTGGCCGATCTCCTGGATCGGACGAAACCGCTGGCCTGGCTCACGGTCTCCGCCAGCTGATCCGTACCTGAATCACACAACGCGCGAAAGATCTCATGAACACCACCGACGCACAGCAGTTGAAGCTCTCCATCATCCAAGCCCTCGAACTGGCGCCCGATGGCCAGAATCTGGACTCCATCCACGAAACCATCCACCGCGCGCGACGCGATCTCACCGTCCTGCCACAGATCAGCGCGCTCGTGACGGGGGGCCTGATCGAGAAGGTCGCCCATCCCGCGGACGCCGACACGGCCAATCGCCCGGTCGCCAACGCTCGTCGCGTGACCCCTCGCCCTGCGCACAGCGTCCGCTTCCGTCTGACCTCGGATGGACGATCCCTGCTCGCGAGTGCGCGCGACAACGGCCAGGTCCCGCCGCTCGCGGCCGTCGTAACGGGGCACAAGACGTTCGTCGACTACGACGATCGCGTCGTCGAGGACGACCGGGGCTGATCGGTCGACTGGCGATCGTCACGGAGGAGCTGCTCCGGATGCGGCTTTGCTGAGAGATGGAGGAGCCCCCGCTCGATGCGGGGGCTCTTTGCTGTTGTAGACACGGCCGCGTTTCCAGACGATCCTCGCTAGAAATTTCGTCAGTCGCGCAAGGACTTCGTCCCGAGTTATTGGAATAAAGTCTCTTACAAATGGCACCCACTGAGGGACTCGAGCCCCCGACCCCTACCATGTCAGTGTGGATGAAAAAAATTGCGTAACCCATTCCGCGGATTTTTTTTATCGCGCAAATAATCTTCCCGTAGATGGATAGGGAAGTGTGCAAATCACGGCAACCCACCGCAACGAGACGACGCTCGCGTTAATGATGGTAACCGCTCATCCAAGCCGCTCAGAGTCCAGCCGCAGTCAATCTGACGGATTTTCGTCAGTGTCAGCGGACGAAAATGCGTCGATGTGTCAGGCGACCTTGCGTCGCTGGGCAGCGTATACTG
>JACCZE010000445.1 GCA_013696105.1 Planctomycetota bacterium
GGCGGGACGCCGCAGGAGCCCGGCCAGCGCGCGGTGATCGGCCAGTTCGACCAGGGACCATCCGGTGTCGGCGAGCAGCGCCCCGAGCGCGTCGCCGCGCACATGCCAGCGGAACGGTTCATTGACCCGACGCAGCCACCAGCTGATCGCGCGGCTGCCGCCGATGAAGGCGCGCGCGGTCATCGCCGTCAGCGCGAGCATGCTTCCCGGCGCGGTCGCCTGCGCGAGTTGGCGCAGCAGCGACCGCACCTGACGCTCATCGAGGTACATCAGCAGGCCCTCGATCACGATGGTCGCACGTTCATCGCTGCGCATGCCCGCGCGCACGAGACCGTCGCTCAGGTCCTGTTTGGCCAAATCGATCGGAACCAGACGCAAGCCGGGATCCCTGTCGGCGATCGCCAAGCGCTTGAGCGCCTGCGTGGCCGGGTGATCGAGCTCGCAGCGAGCGACCGCCGGGTGCGAGCGTCCGACCCTCTGCCCGAGCGCATCGAAACCCGCAGCGATCACCACCAGCTGCCGGATTCCCGATACCAACGCCTGATCCACCCAGGCGGCGATACGGCGCTTGCGCAGCGCGTAGTGCAGGACGATGCCGGGCAGCAGCGCCCGCTCCAATCGCCACAGAACGCTGCGGAATCCCTTGTGCGAGCACCAGGTCGGCCACGCATCGAACCCTCCCGCACGCAGGCACGCAGCTGCCATGGCGCGGTCCTCCGGCGGCACATAGTGCGCGAACGCCGGTTCGGCGGCGATGAGGATCTGCGCGCGCGCAATCAACCGTGCGGTGGCGCTCGCGCGATGCGCCCTCATCGCTGGGTCACAGGGCCTAGAGCAGTGATTTCAGCAAAGATGGATTCCAATGCCGTTTGCGCCGGCTCGGCATTGAGTGCGATATCGTTGTGTCCGACTCCCGGGAGCGGGAGGAAACGCTTGTCTATGGCGCCGGACCGTTCGTACAGGTCCCGCCCCTGGCTCTGCGGAATCACCGTATCAGCATCGCCATGGATGATCAGCAGCGGACATTGGATCGATCCGATCATGGCAATCGGCTGCAGGCTCGGCTCTGAGAGCGCGGGATCGGGTTCGAGCGTTACGAGCATGCGGTAGAACCAATTCAGCTGCCCATTCCAGGAGCGGACCACCTCTGGACAAGACGCCGGGGGCGCTTCGAGCACGAGCCCATCGACCAGCCGATGCGCAGCAGCGAATACCGCCATTCCTCCGCCGATGGACCTGCCGTAGACCACGACGCGCGAGCGCTCGTAACCCTCCGTGGCGCGCAGGGCATCGATGAGGGCGACGGCGTCCTCGCCGCAGATCTTCAAAGAGGGCACGCCGCTGCTCGCACCGTAGCCGCGGTAATCGACTGCGAGAATGTTGACGTTCATTGCTCGGGACATCCAGCGCAGCCGGGGCCACGAATCGGCCACCGTCTCGCCATTGCCACCGAAATATACCACCGTGAGTACCGAGGCATCCGCCTCGATGAGCCAGCCGACGAGATTGGCTTCGTCGGGACGGGGGATGGCGATGGGACGGGCTCCTTTCGGCACTCCGGCGAGGATCCTATCCTGTGGATGGAAGAGATCCCGCTCGCGCACCACTTTGGTGCAACCGGATGCGCTCAGGCCGGCCATCGCGATCACCAGCAGCACGGCATGGCGGAGGTGATGGCTGGGACGGGTGAGGCAGAGCATCTCCTTTTGTAACCTTTTGATAACATTAAGCAAGACGAGGGCCTTTTGCCATGAATTCCCATGGCCAGACACGCGGACTGGAACCATCGCCACGGCCGCGTACGAATGGGCGGCGCTGCCAACGCCTTGTGTCTAGCAACCTTACCGCGGGTGAACCTTGAGCGACGATGTGCGTTTGCCTCCGGACATGAGCGCGGCCGCGTCCCTGAATCCTCCCCCTGTCAGCGCCGATATCAGCGGTCGTGCGCTTCCGGGGAGCGACACCGACGTTCGCCTGATGGAGCGCATCCGCGACGGAGACCAGGACGCCGTCATCACCCTGGTCGAACGCTTCCAGAACGAACTGGTCGGCTTCTTCTATCATCAGTGCTGGGACCAGTTGGTCGCCGAGGAGCTGGCGCAGGACGTGTTCGTCAACGTCTACCGCTCGCGTAGCCGCTACCAGGCCACCGCCAAGGTCCGCACCTACCTGTACCGCATCGCCCACAACCTGTGGATCGACCACCTCCGGCGGCAGAAGCGCCATCTGAGCATCGATGCCGAGTTCGGCGAACAGTCGATGCGGCTGGTCGACGTGCTGAAGGCTCCGGATGCGCCCGAGGACACCTCGGGCCGCGACCATCAGGTGCGCACGCGCATCCACGAGGCGCTCGAGAACCTCCCGGAAGGCCAACGCGAGGTCTTCGTCCTCGCCAACAACCACGGCATGAAGTACCAGGAGATCGCTGCGATCCTGCACATCCCCGAGGGCACGGTCAAAAGCCGCATGCACAACGCCGTCCGCGCGCTGCGCGACGAACTCACCGATCTGATCGAACCATGACCGACACCGATCCACTCCTGCGCGCCGTCGCCGATGGCGATCCGGCCTGTCCAGACGGTCGCGCTCTCGCGCGGCTGGGCGAGCTGGTGCGTACGCACGCGCGTCCGCCCGGACGGGTCGACGTCGCTGCGGATGTGCGCGCGCGCCTGGTCGGCGATGCGGCCTTCGCCGACGATGCCGACGGCAGCCTCAGCGCGGAAGACATCGAGCGCGCCGAGATCGATCGCGCCTACGACGGCGATGGATCCAGCGACGAGCAGCTCGCGCGTCTCGGCGCGCTGGTGCGCGGCGCCGCCGACCT
>JACCZE010000452.1 GCA_013696105.1 Planctomycetota bacterium
GGCATGGCGGCCGCGGCGCGAGCCTGCGCGACCGCGAGCGCGCGGCCGACGGGGACCTGCTGTGCCGGCTGCAGCTGGCCGCATTTCCCGATCGCGTCGCGCGCCGCTCGTCCTCGGATCCCAATCGCGCGACCATGGTCGGCGGCGTCGCGGTCGAGATCGATCGTGGCAGCGCCCTGCATCAGGATCCGCGCGGCGAAGCCCGTGGGCCGCTGTTGGTGGTGGTCGATGCGCAGGAGATCGAACGTGGCGGCCGTCCGACGGTGGTGGTGCGCCAGGCGGCCGAGACCGACGAGCGCCTGATCGAGGAAATAGAGCCAGGGGTGCTGCACCGCGAGGACGCGCTGCACTACGACGCCGACCGCGGCCGCGTCGTCGTGCGCTCGCGGTGGATGTACCGCGATCTGTGCATCCGCGAAGCCGCGGGCGAGACCTCCGACCCGGCGCGCGCATCTGCGGCGCTGGCGGAAGCGCTCGCCCCCGAGGCCGCGAAGCTCTTTGCCGAGGACGAGGAAGCCGCAACTTGGCTCCTCCGCGCTCTCTGGCTGCGCGCGCACATGTCCGCGCTCGAGCTGCCCGACTTCACGCCGCAGGTCCTGGCCGAGATCGTGGCCGAGCTGTGTTCTGGCTGCGTCACGCGCGCCGAGGTCGTGGCCAAGCCCAAGCTGCCGTGGCTGCAGGCGCGCCTGTCGCGCGCCCAGATGCAGGCGGTCGACGAGCATGCCCCGTCGCACCTCGCGGTACCGACCGGCAACCGCATCCGCCTCGATTACGGCGCGGGCGCGGTGCCGGTGCTCGCCGTGCGCCTCCAGGAGCTCTTCGGCATGCGCGCCACCCCGCGCATCGCTGGCGGCGCGGTGCCGGTGCTCCTGCACCTGCTCGCGCCCAATTACCGCGTCGAGCAGGTGACCGCCGACCTCGCCAGCTTCTGGGCCAACACCTACGCCCACGTGCGCAAGGACCTGCGCGGGCGCTATCCCAAGCACTCGTGGCCTGACGACCCCCTCACCGCCGCGCCCCAGGCCAAGGGCCGGCCCAGGACCTGAACCCCCGCGCGTGCCGAGAGTTTGCCGGATCGGCGTAGATACTGGGCCGTGGAGCCCCATCGTCGATGCACCCACCGGAGGCGGCATGGACAACGCGCTAGTCGTCTTGGTGATCGAGGACAACCTCGGCGATTTCCACCTGCTCGAAGAGAGCTTCGCCGAGCAGTCGGTGCCTGCGAAGCTGTTCCTGGTCCCCAATGCGGTTCAGGCGTTCTCGTTTCTGAGCCGGCAAGGCCAGTTCGCCGGGATGCCCAAGCCGGACCTGGTGCTGCTCGATCTCAACCTGCCGATCATCCGGGGCCACAAGGTCCTGGATATCATCCGCTCGACCGAGGAATGGGCGCGCCTGCCGGTGATCGTGCTCAGCTCATCGACCCTGAAGAAGGACCGCGAGGAATGCGCGCGCTTCCAGGTCGAGGCCCACCTGGTCAAGCCGTCGCACTACGACGGCTACCTCGAGCTGGCGAAGGAGATCGCCGTCTGCTGCAAGCGCATCGCCTCGATGCGCGAGCGCCGGCGCACCGCCTCCATGGCGAAAAGCGTTCCCTAGCGCGCGTCTGCACCGACTCGCGGGCCTTTATCTGAGTATACCGAGCGCCGCGCGCAGGATCTCCTCCGACGCCATGCCTGGCTTCGCGACCTTCCCCAACGCGTCGGCCGCATCCTTGGCGCCGAAGCCGAGGACGACCAGCGCGCGCTGCGCCTCCTCGACCGCGAGCGCACCGCTCGGAGCGGCTCCGGGAACCGGCGCCGTCAGCGGAGCGGGGATGCGCTCGACCTTGTCGGCGAGCTCGAGCACGATGCGCTCGGCGCTCTTGGGCCCGACCCCTTTCACCCGGCGCAGCGAGGCCACGTCGCGCGCGATCAATACGCGCCTGAGCTCGGCGACGCCCAGGTTGGACAGCACCGCCATCGCCACCGACGGTCCGACCTGCTGCACCGACGTCAGCAGGTCGAACGCGGCGCGCTCGGAGACGTCGCTGAACCCGAAGAGCACGAGATCGTCGTCCTTGACCTGCAGGCGCACGTACAGGGTCAGGGTGCTGCCATCCAAGGGGATGCTGCGGCGGGTCTGCTCGCTGATGCGCAGCGAATAGCCGATGCCGTTCACGTCGAAGCTGAGTCGGCCCGAGGCGTCGACGGACGAGACGCTGCCGCGCAGGAAATCGTACATGATCGGGACGGTACCGCGGGCTCCGGGGAAGGTTAGTGGTTGGTGGTTGGTGGTTGGTGGTTTGCCGAGCCGTGGGTACCACAGCCAGGGAGGATGGGCAACCGCTCCGGTTGGCACGACTTGTGCCGGTAGTCCCGGGCGACAGCGCCATTCCGACACGCCGGGCCGAGGGGATCCCATGACCGATGCGAAGGACGCGGAGATCCTCCCGGACGACCATCCGTTGCATCACGCCAACGACACGGGAGACGCCGCCGTCTCGCGGCCGGATGAGCACATCCCGCCGGTGCTGATCGCGCTGCCGCTGAACCAGCGGCCGGTGTTCCCGACCATGATGCTGCCGCTGGTCATCCCGTCGGGGCGTCTGTCCGACGCGGTGCGTCACGCGATCGCGCACATGGACGGTTACGTCGGCTTCTTCCTGACCAAGACCCCGCTGGACAATGGCGCCGCCTACAAGGTCGACGACCTCTATGCGTTCGGATGCGCAGCGCGGGTGATGAAGCATCAGGAGGTCGACGGCGGCAACCTCCAGGTCTTCGCCCAGGTGGTCGGCCGGTTCCGCTTCGAGCGCGCGGAGCAGACCGATCCGGTAGTGATCGTCCGCGGTGCCGCGGTGCGCATCCAGGTCGATGCCTCGAATCCCCAGGTGCGCGCCTGCGCGATGGCGATCGTCACCTCGCTCAAGGACCTGGTCCAGCACAACCCCGTCTTCTCCGACGAGATCAAGCTGGTGCTGTCGAACTTCAACAACATCGATGGACCAGGCCGGCTCGCCGACGTCGCCGCCTCGCTGACCACGGCCAAGCGCGAAGAGCTGCAGGCGGTGCTCGAGACGGTGCCGATCCTGCCGCGCATGGAGAAGGTGCTGGTGCTGCTGGCGAAGGAGGCGCAGCTCACCCAGCTGAAGGCCAAGATCACCCACCAGATCGAGGAGAAGGTCTCGGAGAACCAGCGGAAGTTCTTCCTCAACGAGCAGCTCAAGGCGATCAAGGAGGAGCTCGGGGTCGAGACCGACGAGAAGGCGCTCGACCTCAAGCGCTTCCGCGAGGTGCTGAACACCAAGGGGCCGGTGCTCACGGATGAGGTGAAGCGCGTCATGGACGAGGAGCTGCGTAAGCTCTCGCTGCTGGATCCCGCGTCGTCGGAGTACGGCGTCGTGCGCGCGCGACTCGAATGGCTCACCGACATGCCCTGGGGCACGTACAGCGACGACAACCTGGATCTGGCAGCGCTGCGCACGGGTCTGGACAAGGACCACTTCGGACTGGACGACGTCAAGGACCGCATCGTCGAGTTCTGCGCGGTGCGCCGCCTGAAGGCCGACCGCGGCGGGGGCATCATCGCCCTGGTCGGTCCGCCCGGCACCGGCAAGACCTCGGTCGGACAATCGATCGCGAAGAACCTCGGACGGAAGTTCTTCCGCTTCTCGCTCGGGGGCATGCGCGACGAGGCCGAGATCAAGGGCCACCGCCGCACCTACATCGGTGCGCTGCCCGGCAAACTGGTGCAGGCGCTGCGCCGCTCGGGCACCATGAATCCGGTGATCATGCTCGACGAGATCGACAAGCTCTCGCATGGCGTTCAGGGGGATCCCGCCTCGGCGCTGCTCGAGGTCCTGGATCCCGAGCAGAACAAGGACTTCCTCGACCATTACCTGGACGTGCGCGTCGACCTCTCGCAGGTGCTCTTCGTCTGTACGGGCAACGACCTGAACACCATCCCCGAGCCCCTGCGCGACCGCATGGAGATCATCCGGCTGGCCGGATATGTCGAGGTCGAGAAGCAGGCGATCGCCAAGGACCACCTGGTGCCGAAGCAGAAGGCGGCGCACGGCCTGACCTCGGCGGACATATTCTTCACCAAGACCGCGCTCAGCACGCTGATCCGGGACTACGCCCGCGAGGCCGGCGTGCGCCACCTCGAGCAGTTGATCGCCACCGTCTGCCGCAAGGTCGCGACCGCCAAGGCGCGAACGCTCGACGGCGCAACGGACCAGACCGCCGGCAAGACCCTGGCCGAGCCGTTCGCGCGACGCTCGATCGGCCCGAGCGATCTCACCGCATACCTCGGCAAGCCGCTGATGCGCGACGACGAGCTGATCAACCATCCCGAACCCGGCGTGGTCACCGGCCTGGCCTGGACCTCGATGGGGGGCGCGACGCTGGAAGTCGAAGCCGTGTGCGTGGCGGCCGACAAGGGCGGCCTGACGCTGTCGGGCCAGCTCGGCGACGTGATGAAGGAAAGCGCCGGCCTTGCGCGTTCCTACCTGATGAGCCACGGCGACGAATTCGGCATTCCCGCCAGCTGGTTCGAGAAGCACCAGATCCACCTGCACGTGCCTGCGGGAGCGACCCCCAAGGATGGCCCCAGCGCCGGCATCACCATGGCGACCGCGCTGCTGTCGCTCGCCCTGAAGAGACCGACGAAGCGCAGGCTGGGCATGACCGGCGAGCTCACGCTCACCGGACGCGTCTACCCGATCGGCGGCGTGCGCGAGAAGCTGGTCGCGGCGAAGCGCTCGGGCCTCACCCGGGTATTGCTGCCCAAGGCCAACGAGCGCGATTACGACGAGCTGCCGCAACTGGTGCGCGACGGCATCGAGGTGACCTTCGTCGAGCACCTCGACGAGGTGCTGCGGCATTCGGGACTGATCGCGATGGACCACCCCAAGACGGGGAAGAAGCCGGCCTGATCGGGGCCTCGAGCTCAGCCCGCTTCGGGGCGGCCTTCCTCTTCGACCTTGTCGGTGTGGTAGCGGATGAAGACCACGTGGTCCATCTCGCTGCCCGGCTCGTTCTCGTCGTTCACGTAGTCGCGTTCGATCGAGCGCAGCTCGACCTGATCGACCTGATCGTGCGGGATCTGCCGCAACGTGCGATTCGCCAGCGTCTCGAGCTGTTCGAAGCTGTTCGCCGCTTCCTCGAGGAGCGAGATGATGCGGATCTGCACGTGGGTGGCCATGATTCCTTTGTAGGTGGTGGGGGGTGGCCGCAAGCGGTTCGGCGTGGGGATTCGACCGGCAGCGCGCACATCGCTGCGACGGCTGCGCCGTCATGGCTGCGACTCGGCGCTTCCCCTTTCTCTGGCCGGACCTCGCGTACGTTGGGCGTCCCCGTGGAGCCGGCATGATCAGCGTTTCGAACCTCAGCATGAATTTCGGGAAGAAGATCCTGTTTGAGAACGTGGGCCTGCGCCTGGTCGCGGGAAACTGCTACGGACTGATCGGTGCCAACGGCACGGGCAAATCGACGTTCATCAAGATCCTCACCCATGAAGCCGAGCAGACGACCGGCGTGGTCGTGCTCGATCCGGGCAAGCGCATGGGCTGGCTGCGCCAGGAGACGACCGGGCACGAGGACACGCGCGTGCTCGACGTCGCGCTGCAGGGCCATCCCCAGATCTGGAGCATCCAGCAGGAGATGGAGCGGCTGACCGCCAAGAGCGATTTCACCGACGCCGATGGCCAGCGCCTGGGCGAGCTGCAGGAGAAGTTCCAGGAGATCGACGGTTACAGCCAGGAGACCGCTGCCGCGGAAGTGCTCACCGACCTCGGCGTGAAGCCCGATGTGCACCAGAAGAAGATGAGCGAGATCGACAGCGCGCTGAAGGTCCGCGTGCTGCTGGCGCAGGCGATCTTCTCCAAGCCCGACCTGCTGCTGTTGGACGAGCCCACCAACAACCTCGACATCCCGGCGATCGTCTGGCTCGAGAACTTCCTCGCCGACTACGACGGCTGCATCGTCGTGGTCAGCCACGACCGCCACTTCCTCAACCGCGTCTGCAACTACACGTTGGATGTCGACTACAAGACCATCCGCCCGTTCAACGGCCCCTACGACGTGTACATGGCCCAGGAGCAGCTCGCTCGCGCCCAGCGCAGCAAGGAGGCCGGCCGCATCGAACGCCAGGTCGCGAAACTGAAGCTGTTCGTCGAGCGCTTCAAATCCAATGCCGCGCGCTCGAAGCAGGCGACCAGCCGCGTGAAGCAGATCGACGCGCTCTCGGGCCAGAAGGTGGTGCCGTCCTCGCGCGTCGCACCGCGCCTGTTCTTCAAGGTCCCCAAGGCCAGCGGCCAGGACATCATCTCGGTCGAGAAGGTGACCTTCGCCTATCCCGACGGACAGCCCCTGATCAAGAACCTGTCGACGCGCATCGATCGCGGCGACCGCGTCGGCATCGTCGGGCGCAACGGCATCGGCAAGACCACGCTGGTGCGTCTGCTCCTGGGCGAGCTGCAGCCGACCGCGGGCAAGATCACCTGGGGCCAGACCACCACGCGCGCGTACTTCCCGCAAGAAGGGTCGTCCCTGTTCGGGCAGAAGGACCTCTCGATCCTCGATTGGATCAAGCAGTACACCGACAACCAGGACATCAACAACATGCGCTCGATGCTCGGGCGCATGCTGTTCTCGGGCGACGATGTGAAGAAGCAGGTCGGCGTGCTGTCCGGAGGCGAGCGCGTGCGCTGCCTGCTGTCGATGGTGATGCTGCAGGAGGCGAACGTCCTGGTGCTCGACGAGCCGACCTCGCACCTCGACATGGAATCGATCGAGGCCCTGCAGGAGGCGCTCGAGGAGTTCACCGGCACGCTGATCTTCGTCAGCCACGACCGTGAGTTCATCGATGCCGTCGGCACGCGCGCCATCGTCATGGAAGACACCGGGCTGAGCGATTGGCGCGGCAACTATCTCGAATTCAGGCGTTCGCGCGAACTCGAGTGACGCCTCAGCGCGCCGGACCCTCAGCGATCGAGTCGCGGCCAGATGGTGTCCCCGGGCCTCAGCGCCGCCGGCATGGCGAGGGCGGTCGCCAGCGACCAGGGATCGGTCGGCGAGCCGATGCCGCCTGCACCGGCTCCGGGGGCGACATGGAATTCGGCAGCCCTGGTGGCGACGGACAGGGCGAGCGCCGCGAGGATGGCCCAGGCGCGGATGCGGATGCGGAGCGTGGTGATCATGGCGTGGATGTGCCGCCACGGGCCTGGCGTTACCCTCGATCCGGCCATCGCGTGGCTCCGATGGCCTTGCTCGATGGCTCACCAGCCTACACTGCCCCGCCCATGTCCCTGGTGCCCCGCCGTTTCCTGCATGGTTGCGCCGCGATCCTCGCGCTCGTGCTGTCCGCCCTGGGCAGCACCCGGGCCGGTGTCGAGCGGCTGGCCGGGCACGATCCCGCCGAGGACCAGGCGGTGATCCGCGCCGCATCGACTGCGGCCACGTGCGCGGTGGTCGCCGAGCCCGCGGTGGTCGAACGTCCGCTGGCGACGCCCGTGCTTCCGACCGTGACGCTCGATGCGCCTGCGCAGCCGCTCGCCCGTGCCGATCTGGCGTCCAGCACCCTGCTGCTGGGATCCGCACGCGGCCCCCGCGCCCCGTAATCAGCGTCGCCGCGCTCCTCCCCCGACTGCCCGCGGCGCACCGCCATGGGCCAACCCTTGGATTGTCACATGTACCGAATCGTCCTGCTCCTGACCGCTGCCGCCCTGGCCTTCTCCGAATCCAATGGCGGCGGCAGCGACGTCGCCCCGGCGACGGCGCCGGCTTCGGGTGACAAGGCCGCCCCCTCCTCTGGTGGCGGATTCGAGCCCTCGTTCATCTTCATGATGATCGCCCTCTTCGGCGTGATGTGGTTCGTCCTCATCCGGCCGCAGCGCAAGGAGGAGAAGCGTCAACAGGCCCTGCGCAGCGCGCTCAAGCGCGGCGACAAGGTCGTGACCATCGGCGGCGCGCACGCCGAGATCGTCGCCGTGGGAGAGACGACGGTCGACCTCAAGCTCGGATCGGGCGACGAGGCGGCGGTGGTCACCTTCAACAAATCCGCAGTCGGCACCGTGGTCAATCCCGGCGCGGCAGCAGACGCCGGAAAGGCGAAGTAATGCTCCGCCGCCTGATGGTCACCTCGGCGATCGCGGCGCTCGCGATCGTCCTGCTTTTCCTGCAGAACAAGTGCTCGTACTTCCTCGGCAAGCAGGAGCTGCTGGCCGAGGTCAAGCCCGTCGCCGAAGCCGCCGCACCCGATGCCAAGCAGAAGCGCTACGAGATCACCTTCCGCGATGTCGCCGGCAATGTCATACGCCCAGTCAGCGGCGACCCCGAGCTGACCGAGGTCAAGCGGCGCCTCGCTGGGAACAAGGAGCTTCCGCCCATCGCCACCGTCGGCGAACCCAAGCGCTCCGAGCTCAAGATCGCCCTGACCACCGATGCGTCGGTTGACGAGAAGGCGCTGCGCGAGCGCATCCAGACCCTGCCCTTCAAGCGCCCCAATCCGCCGCGCGGGCTCTTCCACATCACCGAAGGCATCGATCTGCGCGGCGGCGTCGAGTTCATCTGCCGCCTCCACCGGGACGACAACAGCGTGGTCGCAGCGGACGACGAGGTCATCACCATCCTGCGCAGCCGTCTCGATGAGCGAGGGCTGACCGAGCCGTCGGTGGCGAAGCTGTCCAACGGCGACATCCAGATCGTCATCCCGGGCGGTACCCGCGCCGATGCGGCGCGCACGCGCAAGGTCCTCGAGACCACCGGCCGCCTCGAATTCCGCAAGGTCCTTTGGCCCTACCGCGATCGCAAGGACGTCGAGATCGTCGTCGATCCGGCATCCGCCGATCCCGTGGTGGTCGAGCGTCCAGGCACCAAGGGCCTCTACGACTTCACTCCCGGCCATTCCGAGGTCTATCGCGACCGCTCCGACATCGTCGCTCCCGATCGCGTCGCGCCGGGCGAGAAGCCGGCCAAGTTCTATCGTCTCGGTCGCGCAGCGCTGGTCGGCAGCGACATCTCCGATGCCCACGGCACCACCTACAACGGCCAGCTCGCGATCGCGATCGAGTTCACCTCGGTCGGCGCGGTCAAGAACGAGGAGTTCACCAAGAGCGTCAAGGAAGAGGGCGACGCCAGCCGCGGCACCGGCCTGCTGGCGATCGTGTTCGACGGCGAAGTGCGCTCCACTGCGCGCGTCATCCAACCGTCCAGCTCGAGCTGCATGATCCACGGCAGCTTCACCCAGGAGGAGATCGACAGCCTGCGCACCGTGCTGCGCGGCGGCTCGCTCGCAGTGACGCCCGAGGTGCTGTCCGAGCGCGTGGTCGGCGCCAGCCTGGGCGAGCAGACGGTCAATCGCACGCTGCTGATCCGCGTGGTCGCGTTCTCGGCGATCGTGCTGTTCATGTGGGTCTACTACCGGCGTCTTGGCACCGTCGCCAACCTCTGTCTCGTCGCGACCGCGTTCTTCGTCTGGAGCACGCTCTCGATCTTCGGCGCCACGGTCACGCTGCCCGGCCTCGCGGGCCTGGTGCTGATCATCGGCATGGCCGTGGACACCAACATCCTGATCTTCGAACGCATCCGCGAGGAGCTGCGCGAGGACAAGGGCATGAAGGCGGCGATCGCGGCCGGCTACGACCGTGCCTTCCTCACCGTCCTCGACTCGCACCTGACGACCTTCATCACCGCTTTCATCCTCTATTGGATCGGATCCGGACCGGTGAAGGGTTTCGGCCTGACGCTGATGATCGGCATCGTGGTCAACCTGATCAGCGGCGTGTACATCGGCCGCATGCTCACCGACTGGCTGTGCCGCAACAAGACCACGCTGTCGATGGCGAGCTGGGTGCCGGCCCTCCGGCTACCCTATGTCGAGTGGCGCTGGTACGGCTATGTGTTCTCGCTTGTGACCGGCATCGCGGGCCTGGCCTGGTTCGCCTTCGGGCACTTCGCGGTCGGCGGCACCTTCGAGCGGAACTTCGATATCGACTTCACCGGCGGCAATGCCGCCCAGGTGGTGCTCAAAGAACCCAAGTCGCTCGACCAGGTCGAACGTGCGCTCAAGGACGCCCACGATCGGGATCCCAAGGCCTTCAACCTGCTCGATCCGAAGGAGCTGCGGAAGCAGGCGTACTTCGCCGAACTGGGCGGAAACCAGGACCAGAGCCGCGAGTGGGTGTTCCGCAGCCGCGACGAACAGGGCAGCCAGCTCGAGCGGCAGCGCTCGGTCATCGAACGGCAGCGCTCGGCGCTGCAGCGCCAAGCCGAGGACCTGCGCGCCGACAAGGGCGCGAAGGATCCGGCGGTGCTCGCCATCGAGCAGCAGCTCAAGCCGCTCGACCAGAGCTACAAGGAGCTCTCAGAGCAGATCGGCAGCCGCACCGAGGCCTTCAAGCAGCAGATCGCCGTGGCTTTCGCCGGTGCGATCGGCCAGGAGGGCGACGAGATCCTCGCCGCCGCCTGGGATGGCACGGCGTTGTCGCTGACCTTGTCGGTGCTGGCGCCGGTGACCTCCGACCAATGCCAAGGGATCGTCGACCGCCTCTCCTCCCGTCCCGAACTCGCATCGGTCGCAGTGGATTACCTGGCCGAGCAGCAGGCGATCCGCGTCAATGGAGCCTACCGTGATAAGCCGGCGCCGAGAGCGGCCTTCGATGCCAATGACGCGGTGGCGTCGCGGCTCGGGAAGCTCCTGGATCGGGAGGGCCTTCCTCCGGGCGAGCTGAGCGCCGAGGTCACCGCGGCGACCGAGCTGTATTCGGCGGCCAGCAACGCCGCGGCCACGCGGCGCGTATCCGTGGCCAAGCCCTTCCCCTCGACAGAGCATTTCTCCGGACAGGTCGCCGGGCAGATGAAATGGCGCGCCTTCTTCGCGATCCTGCTCAGCCTGCTCGCCATCCTCGCCTACGTCGCGGCGCGATTCGAATTCCGCTTCGGCATCGGCGCCGTCCTGGCCCTTGTGCACGACGTCGCCCTGACCATCGGCATCATCAGCGTCATCGGCATCCGCATGGACCTGTCCGTAGTGGCCGCGCTGCTGACGATCATCGGCTACTCGATCAACGAGACGATCGTCAACTTCGACCGTATCCGCGAGAACCTGCGCAGGCACAACCTCAGCCTCAAGGAAACGATCAACCTGTCCTTGTCCCAGACCCTTGCGCGCACGGTGCTGACCTCGGGCACGGTGGTGATCACGCTCATCGCGTTGCTCATGTTCGGGGGCGAGGCCCTGGTGCCGTTCACCGCCACGTTGCTCATCGGCATCCTCTCGGGTACCTATTCGGCCATCTTCGTGGCCGCGCCGCTGCTGCTCTCCTTCAAAGGGCGCGTCTACATCCCGCCGGTCGACAGCGACGGCGATGCCGGGACGCCCTCCCCGGGATCCGACGGCGTGGTCGTACCGACGGCGTAAAGCCCGCATGATGGGCGCTTGCGCGGTCCGGCGGACCTCGGGCTGGGCTTGTCTTGGCCGTGGGTCTTGGCATGCTCCGCGCCTTATCTGGTGCCGGCGGCCTGTCCGCGGCGAACCCCCAGGAGTCAGCATTTGCTCGGCAGACGTAGAAGCAGGATTCCGGTTCCCCCGCCCGAACACGCCAATCGGGCACGTATCAACGATAAGATCCGCTCTCCGACCGTCCGCCTGATCGACGAAAAAGGCGAACAGGTCGGCGTCGTCACCGTCGAGGATGCGCGCGGCCGCGCGGTCGTCGCCGGATACGACCTGGTGGAAGTCGCAGCCGAAGCCAAGCCTCCGGTCTGCCGCATCATGGACTACGGCAAATTCCTGTTCGAGTTGCAGAAGCGCGAGCGCCAGACCAAGGCCAAGGCGCACAAGGTCGACACCAAGGAAGTCCGTCTGCGCCCTGGCACCGGCGGCGGCGATCTCGAGATCAAAGCCAAGCACGCGCGCGAGTTCCTCGCCGAAGGCCACAAGGTGGCGATCATGCTGCAGTTCCGCGGCCGCGAGATGAGCCACAAGGAACTCGGCATCGAGATGATCAAGCGGTTCACCGCCATGCTCGACGATGTCGCGAAGATGGAGCAGGAGCCGCGCGTCGAGGGTCGACGCATGAACGCGCTGCTGGCTCCCCGACCGCACAGCTGAGGGCTCCGGGGCGCTCGCCCCGATGCCGCCTCCCGGTCGTCAGCTGATCAGGCGCGCTTCGGGTCTTCCGTCCCCGTCCCCGTGTCCGTGTCCCGAGCCAGCGCCCCGCGGCGCAACCACCACCCGTACGCGCTGATCCCCGCGATGATCGGCGCCTGCATCAACAGCGATGGCAGCAGCATGCGCGCATCGCCCGGGAAGAACTGGGTCGCGAACGCCACCGCGAGTCCGCCATTGGGGTAGATGTTGCCGCAGCCGAAGGCGATCGCATCGGATCGGCGCATCGCCGCGAGCGCGATCAGGCTCGCGGCGATGCAGATGGCGACTGCGAGGCAGCCCAAAGCGAATGGCGCGATCGCATCCGACCACTGCAACCCGGTCCATCCCCCGCGATTCACCGCCACGCTGAAGAATCCCAGGATGCAGCTGCTGATGAACGCGCCCAGATTCCAGCGCGCATGATGCCGCTGCACGAAATCCGGAGCCATCGCGCGCGTCGCCTGCGCGGCCGCGAAGGGGATCGCCAGCAGCGCGAGCAGGTACGCCGAACGCGGTGCGATGTCCGACCAGGCGATGCGCGCGTCGCCCTCGCCGAGCCAGTCCAGGAGCGGCGGAACGGTGAATGGGCACACCGCGCTGGTCACCAGCAGCACCACCAGGGCGAGCATGCGGTTGCCGCGATAGAGGTCCGTGAACGCGACGGTCGAGAACCCCGCCGGCATCATGCTCGCCAGGAACACGCCGGGCGCCCATTCGGGGGCGATCACCCAGGTGATGCCGAAGGTGATCAGCGGCAACGCGACCAGGCGCATCGGCGTCATCACCGATACCTGGGCGAGCGTGCGCGCGCCGAACGCGCCGCGCGCCTCGGCGAGCGAGATCTTCAGGCACGAGCAGTAGAGGATGCCGCACAGGAAGAGTGGAATCGCCCAGCCCATCGCCGAATAGTCGCCGGGCGCGATCAGGCCCAGGGCGAACATCCCGTAGGCGGGTATCCAGAAGTAGGTGGTGAACAGCTTGGCGAGCACGGATGGAGCAGGGTCGGTGGTGAACGGTGAACGGTGATCAGTGATCGGTAAGAGGTCCGGACCGCGGTCGGGGCTCGCTGGTCTCCGGGAACCCTACCTCGCCTGCTGCCTTGGGCCACGGGATCGACTTGGTGCGGTGTGGACACCACCAGCCACGCACCACCAGCCTCTCACCGCTGCTTCCGCCTCGCCTCCCACCATTCCAGGCGCTTGGCGATCTCCTTCTCGTGGCCGAATGTTCCAGGCTTGTAGAACTCGCTGCCCAGGAGCTCCGCCGGCAGGCACCGCTGGCCCGCGAAATGGTCCGGAGCGTCGTGGTCGTACTCGTAGCCCTGATGGTAGCCGAGCTCCTTCATCAGAGGCGTCGGTGCGTTGCGGATGAACATCGGCACTTGCGCACCAGGGTGGCGTTTCACCGCCTCCGCTGCGGCGAAGTACGCCTTGGTGCCGTTGGATTTCGGTGCGGTAGCGCAATAGATCACCGCTTCGCTCAGCGGATAGACCGCTTCGGGCATGCCGATGCCCGCGGTGGCCTGCATCGCCGCGTTGGCCACCACCAGGGCCTGCGGGTCGGCGAGGCCGATGTCTTCGCAGGCGAAGATCACCACGCGACGTGCGACGAACATCGCGTCCTCGCCGGCTTCGAGCTGGCGCGCGAGGTAATAGAGCGCCGCCTGCACGTCGCTCGCGCGCATGCTCTTGATGAACG
>JACCZE010000033.1 GCA_013696105.1 Planctomycetota bacterium
AGGTGCGGCTGAGGTCCAGGCGCAGCGTCGGACCGGCCGAATCCCAGCCCTCGACCCGGCACAGCGGTCCATCGAAGAGATGGATTCCCGGCCGGGCCGCAGCGTCCGCCCACGCGGCATCGACCGCGGCCACGACCTCGGGCGGCATGCGCAGGGTGCTGGGCACCCAATGCGCACGCACCGCGCCCGCACGCCAATCCCCGCGCGCCAGGATGCGGAACGCAGTCATGGTCGAGACCGTGTGCGTCCCATCGCCCTGTCAATGCGAAGGAGCGCGTCGAGAGGTGCTGGAAATGCGCGCGACGCCGTCCACCGTGTGCGCATGAGCGTTTCCCTGGAAGAGATCCGCGCGGCGCGCGAACGGATCCGGCCCTTCATCTACCACAGCCCGTGCCCCTACTCGCTGCGCCTGAGCCGCCTGACCGGTGCGCAGGTCTACTGCAAGCTCGACCACCTGCAGATGACCGGCAGCTTCAAGGAGCGCGGCGCGCGCAACCGCCTGATGTTGCTAACCGCGGAAGAGCGCAAGCGCGGCGTGATCGCGGTCTCTGCCGGCAATCACGCGCTGGGCCTGGCCTACCACGGCCAGGAGCTCGGCATTCCGGTGACCGTGGTCATGCCCAAGTGGGCGCCGCTGATCAAGGTCTCGACCTGCCGCTCGTTCGGCGCCACCGTCATCCAGGAGGGCGAGACCTTCGCCCTCGCGCGCAACCACGCCCAGGCCCTGGGGGCCGAGCGCAAGATGGTGTTCGTGCCGCCGTATGACGACGAGCACATCATCAACGGCCAGGGAACGCTCGGTCTCGAAATCCTGGAAGACCTGCCCGATGTCGATGCGGTCCTGGTGCCGGTCGGCGGCGGCGGTCTGATCAGCGGCATCAGCACCGCGATCAAGGCGCTCAAGCCATCGGTGCGGATCATCGGCGTCGAGGCGCGTAGCGCGCCGACCATGCATGCGTCGCTCGCGGTGGGGCATCCCGAGCCGATCACCGCCGAGCCGACGCTCGCCGACGGCCTCGCCGTCGCGAAGGCGGGCGACCTGTGCTATCCCATCGCCAAGAAGCTGGTCGACGAATTCGTGCTGGTCGACGAGGCGCAGATCGCGCAGGCCATCCTGCGTCTGCTCGAACTCGAGAAGATCGTGGTCGAGGGTGCCGGCGCGGTGCCCCTCGCCGCGCTGATGACCCAACCTCTGAACCTGCACGGGAAGAAGGTCGTGCTGCTGTTGTGCGGCGGCAACATCGACGTGACCATGATCGCACGCGTGATCGACCGTGGCCTGGCCGCGGATGGCCGCCTCTGCCGCTTCGAGGTACGCGTCAGCGATCGTCCGGGCAACCTCGCGCGCGTGCTCGGCGTGGTCGCCACCGCCGGCGGCAGCGTCAAGGAAGTCCACCACGACCGTAACTTCGGCCCCGCGGATGTCGCCAAGGTCGGGATCACCATCGTCGCCGAAACCCGCGATCACGCCCACATCACCGAACTGCACGCGGCGCTCGCCGCGGCCAAGATCGAATTCAGCCCGCTGTAAGAGACCCATGCGCCTGCTCTCCGGAATCATCCGTATCGTCTCCGGCGTCATCGTCATGGCGCTGGCTGCGTACGTCCACCTCACAGCCCAGGACGAGATCGCGGACGGGAAGACCAAGGCCTTCCTGTTCGGCCACGAGGTCGACCTCCCGCCCGAGATGCTGCTGAACGTGGTGCTCGCCGTGGGTGCGATCGGCGCGCTGGTGGTGGTGTACGGGGTGGTGACGCTGGTGCGCGGAGCACGACGCTCTGCGACGGCCGGCGGCGCTCCATCTGGGTCTTGAACGACGATTTGTCATGAGGAGGACCGGAGCTCGGCGCGGCAGATACACGGCGAGGACGCAGGAAAATGGACGCACTCTTTGTTGTGCACACAGAAACCGTCGAAAGGGAATACGCTTTCGCGCACAACAAAGTGTGTGCGGTAGGGACGGCCCTTTCGAGCCGCCCCCCGCTCAGATCCGTACGTGCGGAACTACCGCATACGGCTCCCACCTCGGGTAGTGGCGTGGGTCGCACGCTTCTGCTGTCGTGGGCCGTCGCAGTGATCGGGCACGGAGTCCCTGAAAAGGACGACTGCAATTGCTGCGAATATCGTCAGTTTGTGAAGGGCGTAGTTCGTGAAGATGACGTGAATCTTACAGTGCCTCTTGCCACTGGAGATTTTTTAGACCAATTTGAGTACATTGAGGATGGGATTGGAGAACACCATTACGGACGTAGGAACCACCCCCCGTCCATCATCGACGCTTACTCTCCTGGTGGCGACAGCTATCACGCCTACGATGAGCCCTCGGCTATGATCCGGCCCGGGCACAATATAAAGTATAAAGCCCAGTTTATTGGAAAAATAATCGACACCTGTAATAATAATGCACTGCACTGCTGTCCGGTTAGAAACCGTGCGGAGTAGCTAAACTACCGGTAAAAACAGTGAGAAACTGGCGATAGGTTCGGGAACGACTTCGCTGGAGAATCCGTACTGCGCAGAAATTCATCGCAGCTCTTTTCATCATCGACACCGAGAACTACCGGAGAGAATTGCAGCCTGATGGCCCCTCAATCCACAACCAACGCGCCGCGTAGGGAACCAACTCGGATGACTTTCCGAGGGGTTTATCAATTGTGGGCACGGCTCCGCTCGCCACCTAACATCGCGTCAGTGGATTCCGATACGATGAATCCGACCGGGTCAGGCAGCGGCGCGGTAATAATGACGGATGACGCCACCGCAGCGGGTCACGCAGCGGATCTGACTCGCCGATTCCAGCGTGACGGATTTCTGCGCAGGTGGCTGGGGCACTGGATTTATCGCCAAGGGACGATTCCCCTTCCCCTGGTGTGGACGCTCCGTGTTGTAGTGCGCGACAAACTCGTTCAGGACGCGGCGCAGGCCGTCGTAGCCCAGGAACCAACAGCGCCGGATACACTCTCGCTTCACCGTGCGCACCCATCTTTCCGCGAAAGCATTCAGATTAGGACTTCTCGGCGGGATCTTCTTCAACTCCATCCCTGCTCCGGCCAAGATCTCTTTCCAGGGTCCGCAGAACTTGGTGTCGCCGTCATGGATCAGGTAGCGACAGCCCACCTGCTTCAGCCATCCGGTTCCGTCCATGGTGGTGTTCCGAGCCACCT
>JACCZE010000037.1 GCA_013696105.1 Planctomycetota bacterium
TGGCCACCGCCTTGGCCCCGAGCTTCTTGACCAGCCAGGCGCGCACGGTGCGCGCATTGAGCATGGTCTCGGCGGTGGTGAAGGTCTTCGAGACCACGATCACCAGCGTGCGCGCGGGGTCGAGCCCCTCGAGCGCGCGCGCGACGTCGATGGGATCGACGTTCGCCAGGAAGCGCAGGCGACGCCCATCGGCCGCCTTGGCGCAGGTGGGATCGGTGCGTAGCGCCTCGAAGACGAACTCGGGTCCCAGGTAGCTGCCGCCGATGCCGATCGCTACGACATCCGTGAGCGGCTTTCCCGTGACGCCCTTCCATCTGCCCGAGCGCACCTGCTCGCTGAAGGTCTTGATCCGACCGAGGACCTCGTGCACCTGCGTGACCACATCCTCGCCATCCACGCGCAGTCGGGCGCTGCGCGCCGACGAGGTCTTGGTCCGAGCCGGCGCGCGCAGTGCCATGTGCAGGACCGAGCGGCCTTCGCTGACGTTGATCTTCTCGCCCGCAGCCATCGCACGGAAGCGGCCGACGACATCAGCTTCGCGCGCGAGCTCGATCAGCAGCTCCATGGTCTTCGCAGTGGCGTTCTGGCGGCTGAAATCCAGCACGATGCCGTCGTGCTCGGCGACCATCGCCGCGCATCTGCGCTCGTCCTGCAGGAGATCGCGCAGGTGGGTGCTGCGGATCTCCGCGACGTGGGCGGTGAGGTTCTTCCAGGCGGCGGTGTCGGAGATCATGGATTGGTTGGTGTCGGCTGTTGGTTGTTGGTTGATGCTGGTGGGGGAGCGGGCACGGGCAGGCGATGACAGGCGACGACGATACGGGTTACGGATCAGGACGGCCAAGGACAGGAGCCAGCGGAAGCCCCTCGACACTCCGACCGCGAGGGACCTCGCCTCAGGCCTTGGCGCTGCGGGCTGCGGCGTACTCGTCGAGCAGCGATTCCATGCGGCCGAAGACGTCGGCGACGATGGCCTCGTCCGGCAGCAGGGTGATGCGGAAGTGGTCGCGGTAGGCGACATTGAAGCTGCTGCCCGGGACGATCAGCACCTGGCGCCGCTCGAGCAGGTCGAGGGCGAAGCGCTGATCGTCGAACTCAGGCAGCCGGTCGCGCTTGGCGCGCACGAACGCGTACATCGCCCCCTGCGGCGCGACGACATCCAGGTAGGCGCTCGCGCGCGTGCCCGCGAGAATCGCCTGGCGCGTCTGATAGAGCCGGCCGCCGGGCGCGGTCAGCGCGCTGATGGTATCGGGGCCGCCGAGCGCGGCAGGCACCGTCCACTGGCCGGTGACGTTGCCACACAGCCGCAGGCTCGCGAGCAGGTCGAGCGACTGCAGGTACTCGTCGGCGTGCGCACGCGCACCGCTGAAGGAGAGCCAGCCGACGCGCAGGCCACATCCGCGATGGACCTTCGACAAGCCGCCGAAGGTGCCGCACAGGGTATGCTGCACCAAGGTGGCGACCGGCACGTGTTCGGCGCCGTCGTAGAGGATCCGATCGTAGATCTCGTCGGAGAACACCACCAGGCCGTGCTCCTCGGCCAGCGCCACCATCGCCTCGAGCACGGGGCGCGGATAGACAGCGCCGGTCGGATTGTTCGGCGTGATGATGACCAGGGCGCGCGTGCGCGGGGTCACCAGCGCGCGCAGGCGCTCGAGGTCGGGCAGGAATCCCTGCTCGCGCGGGCACGGATAATGCACCGCGCGGCCGCCGTTGAGCGTGACCGCCGCCGTCCACAGGGGGTAATCCGGGCTGGGAACCAGCACCTCGTCGCCATCGTCGAGCAGACCACGCAAAGCGCTGATGATCAGCTCGCTGACCCCGTTGCCGACGAAGACGTCGTCGACCGCGACGCGGACCCCGCGGTGGCGCTGATCCTCGACGATCGCCTCGCGCGCCGGCAGGATGCCCTTCTGATGGGCGTAGGCCTCGCTCTGCGGGATGTGCTCGGCGACCGCGCGGCGCAGGTGCTCGGGCATGGCGAAGCCGAAGGCGCCGGGATTGCCGATGTTCAGCTTGATGATCGGCTTGCCCGACTTCTCGAGCTCCAATGCGCGTCGAGCCAGGGGGCCGCGGATGTCGTAACGGACGTCCGCGAGACGGGAACTCGGCTTCAGGTGGGTCGGTGGGCGGGGCGGGGCCATGGCATTGTCCGGGCCCGGCATCATAAGCCGAGGCCCCCTCTGCGCCAGCTGGGCCAGGCGCCGCCACGCCCGCGCGGACGTCCAGCAGCTACCTTGCACCCAGACGCAGGGGGCGCATTCTCTGGAAAACACCGTCAGGAGCCCTCGATGGTCGCTACCGCACTCCGTTTCGCCGTGCTCTGCCTGTTCGTCGTCGGTCAGCTCGTCGCGAGCGAGCCGGTCACCAATGCCGCCGGCCTCAAGGGCACGCTGCTGATCACCAAGCAGAGCGACAAATGGCTGATCGGCACCCTGACGCTCGAGAACACCGGGGCCAAGTCGATCAAGCTCAAGAACGCCGAAGGCGAGAAGATCGGCGGTTTCCGCTGCAAGGTCGGCGAGCGCGAAATTCCGGCCGAGGGCGGGAAGTTCAAATTCACCAAGGCCGCCGGCGCCAAGCTCACCGAGATCGCGCCCGGGATGATCACCGACTTCGAAGTGCGCTTCAAGTTCGACCCCAAGCTCGACGCCGACACCTACGACTGGAAGCTGACGATCACCAACCTGTTCGTCGACGATCAGAAATCCGACGATCTGGTGCTCACCAGCGCGAAGCCCGAGAAGAAGTAATCCGGTGCGCCTCGGCTCCGCATCGGCCTCCGCCATCGCCGTGCTGCTCGTCCTCTGCGGATGCGGTGGAGATCGCGCCGATGACCGCCGGTGGCAGCCGATCCCGCAGGCGTCCAACGGACTGGTCGCCGCGCAGGTCCTGACCTGTGAGCGCGATGGCCATCGCATCAACGCGCGTCTGCGTCTCGACAACCTCAGCGACATCGTGGTCGACCTGAAGAATCTCGGAGACACCCTGACGGGATTCCGCGCCCGCGTCGACGGACGCGATTTCAGCGCCGATGCCCCCAGGCGCCGCGACGACGCGCCTGCCACCGCCCGGCTCGCCGAGATCCCCGCGCGGACGCAGGTCGAGCTCGATC
>JACCZE010000038.1 GCA_013696105.1 Planctomycetota bacterium
CGCCCCTACGGCCCTGGACGGGCCTACCCCCGGGCTTTGTCGCGGCTCGATGAGGACTGCGAGCAGTCCTCATCGTGGCGGCATCGGCTGCGCCGATTGTATGCCGCCAGCGCCGACTCGGCGCCCGAGGAGAATCGCGGACTATCCGCGATCCGCGATCCGCGATCCGCTATCGGCTATCCGCTGATAGCTGATAGCTGATAGCTGATAGCTGAGCGCTCGCGATAATCGCCATCCATGTCCCACTTCACCGATTGCTCGCTCCGCGCCGGGCCCTGGTCCCTCGATCTCGTCGGGGCCGACCTGCGGGGCATCCGCGCGGGGGGCCGCGAGGCGGTGCAGCGCGTCTACGTGGCTGTGCGCGACCGTTCGTGGGGGACGGTTCCCGCGCGCATCGTCGAGCGGCGCGTGGAGGCCGGTTCCGATTCGTTCCGCATCGACCTCGCGGTCGAGCATCGGCGCGAAGAGATCGATTTCGCCTGGACCGCGACGGTCACCGGCGCAGCGGACGGCACCATCACCTATGCGTTCGATGGCGTCGCGCGCAGCACCTTCGTGCGCGCGCGCATCGGGCTGTGCGTGCTGCTGCCGCGCACGCTCGCCGGCCAGCGCTACCGCGTCGCGCATGCCTCGGGTGCGGGCGGTACGGGGACGCTGCCGGAACTGATCGCAGCCGATCAGCCGGTCCTCGACATCGCGCGCATCTCCTGCGGGTTCGGCGCAGGCGGGGAAGCCGAGCTGGGATTCATCGGCGAGGTCTTCGAGATGGAGGACCAACGCAACTGGTGCGATGCCAGCTACAAGATCTACGGCACCCCGCTGGCGTTGCCGTATCCGGTGGAGATCGCCGCGGGCACGCGCGTACGGCAGCAGGTGGTGCTGCGGATGAGCGCGGCGCCCGTGACGGCTCGTGATACCGCCGCGCTGACGATCGGCCCACCGAGCGGTCGAACCCTGCCCACGATCGGCACCCGGCTGCCCACCGGGCGCCTGATCGGCCTGGACGAGCGCCAACGCCTGGCGGCGTTGCGTCTCGCGCACGTGCGCGCGGATATCGCGCTCGACGATCCCCTGTGGCGGCAGGCGCTCGAGCACGCGTGCTCGGAGGCGCGGGCAGTCTCGGCTCCGCTCGAGTTAGCGGTGCGCGCCGGCACACCCGACGCGCCCTGGCGGGACATCGCGCGCGTCCTCGATCGCGAGCGCATCGGGGTCGTGCGCGTCCTGGTCTTCGATAGCGCGACCCGCACCACGCCGACGGCGCTGGCGCAGGCGGCGCGCGTCGGGCTCGCGACCCTCGACGCCCCGATCGGCGGCGGCAGCGACGAGCATTTCTGCGCGCTCAACCGTGAACGGCCGGATGCGTCGGTCCTGGACGTCGTCGCGTTCGATCTCCACCACCAGGTGCACGCCCGCGACGACCGCTCAATGATGGAGAACGTGGCGGCCATCGACGATGCGCTCGCCAGTGCGCGCGCGCTCGCGGGCGGCAGGCCGATCGCACTGACTCCACTGACCATCGATTCCCGGAGCCGGGCGGATGCGCGGATGCGCAGCGATTTCGGTGCAGCGTGGCTGTGCGCAGCGCTCGCTCGCGCGGCCAGCAGTGGCGCCGCCAGCGTGACCTGCCTCGAGGCGGCCGGCCCCGCGGGCCTGGTCGACGGCTCCGACGCCTTCGCGACCTGCCATCTGCTCGGCGAGATCGCTCCGTTCGCCCAGGCCGCGGTGCTGACGACCGGCGATTGCGGCGACCTGCGCGTCCTGGCGCTGCAGACGTCAGGTCGCACGCGTGTGCTGATAGCCAACGTCTCACCTGAGCCGCGCCCCGTGCGCATCGAGGGCTTGGCATCGGCCAGGACCTGGCGGCACATCGGCCGCAGCGACCCGCACACGCTGGCCGACGCCACCCTCACTGGGTACGGCGTCGCCGTCGTCGACGGTTGATCCGGCCGTGCGTCGAGGCGAAGGTTCCTGATGCGCATCGGTGGCCGCGCCGTCAGGCTTCCTGAAACGATCCAAGCGGGTAGCGTGCGGTCGTGAAGCTGGTCCTGGTCGAGAGTCCGGCGAAGTGCCGCAAGATCGAGGGCTTCCTCGGACGCGAGTACCGGGTCATGGCCTCGTATGGCCACATCCGCGATCTGCCCGAGAAGGACATCGGCGTGGAGCTCGTCGACGGCCGGGTGCTGCCGCGCTACCAGCTGAACGACAAGGGCCGCGAGGTGGTCGCGCGCCTGAAGACGATCGCCGACAGCTCCGAGGAGGTCATCCTCGCGACCGACCCCGATCGCGAGGGCGAGGCCATCGCCTGGCACCTGGCAGAGGCGCTCGGGCCGCGTCGCTACGCGCGCGCGACCTTCAACGCCATCACCCGCAAGGCGGTGCTCGACGCGATCGCCAAGCCGCGCGCGATCGATCAGCACCTGGTCGACGCGCAGCAGGCGAGGCGCATCCTCGACCGCGTCGTCGGCTACGTGGTCAGCCCCACCTGCTCGAAAGGCACCGGGCGCAAGGATGCGCGCTCCGCCGGCCGCGTGCAGTCGGTGGCGCTGCGCATCGTCAGCGAGCGCGAGCGCGAGATCCAGCGCTTCCGTCCCGAGACCTACTACATCCCGGTCGCCACCGTGATCGCCGGCGGCAAGAAGCCTGCCTTCAAGGCCTTCCTCGTCGAATGGAAGGGCGATCCCCTCGAGCGGCGGCTGAAGGACGCGACCATGGCCGAGCAGGTCGTGCAGTGGTGCCGGCGCCAACCGTGGCGAATGATCCGGGCGGAAAAGCACCGCCAACAATCGCACGCGCCGCCGCCGTTCATCACCTCGACCCTGCAGCAGGCCGCTTCGGTTCGGCTGCACCTGTCGCCGCAGGAATCGATGAAGCTCGCGCAGTCGCTGTACGAGGACGGCCGCATCACCTACATGCGCACAGACTCGACCGCGGTGGATGCCGAGGCGGTGGCGATGGCCCGCGCGCACATCGCCGCGGCCTTTCCCGGCGAGTATCTGCCGGACAAACCTCCGTCGCACGGCGGAAAATCCGCGAACGCCCAGGAGGCCCACGAGGCCATCCGACCGATCTCGCTCGACGGCGGTCCCGACGCCGCCGGGACCGACGATCGCGGCAAGCTCTACCGCCTGATCTGGGAGCGCTTCGTGGCCTCGCAGATGGCCGCCGGGGTCGATCAGCTGTCGGTGGTCGATGTCGCGGTCGCGCCCGACGCGTTCCAGCACGCGACGCGCGGCCGTGTCCATACCGGGGTGTTCCGCGCGCGCGGCAAGACCGTGGTCTTCGACGGCTGGCGGCGGCTGACCGAGGACGCCGCGCACGATACGAAGAACCCGTCGGCACACGACGAGGACGACGTCGACCAGGTGAAGCTGCCGGACCTGCTGGGGAACGAAGCGGTCGAGCTCAAGGAGCTCGGGGTGAAGGACAAGACGACCAAGGCGCCGCCCCGGTACACCGAGGCGAGCCTGATCAAGGTGCTCGAGAAGAAAGGCGTCGGACGCCCCAGCACCTACGCGGCGATCATGGGCACGATCATCTCGCGCGGATATGTCGAGGTGCGCAGGCGCAAGCTGCACGCGAGCGAGCTCGGCATGGTGCTGACCGATTTCCTGGTGCGGCGCTACGCCGGCAATTTCATCGACGCCGACTTTACCAATCGCGTCGAGGCATCTCTGGATCGCGTCGCCAGCGGCGATCTGCCCTGGCAGCCCTTCATCTGCGCTGCCGCAGCCGATGTCGTCGCGCTCGCGCGCGCAGCCGGACTGTGGTATGATCCCTTCCAGGCGAAGGCGGCGCTATGACGGCGAAACTCGCTCCGGCGGCGCTGCGCGCGATCACCGGCGGGCCGCGGCGCCACCGCGCGCTGTGGACCACCGCGCGCTACGTCGACCTGCAGTCGCGCGTGGTCTCGTGCGGATTCGACCCGCAGCCGGGGCCCGAATACGATTGGCGCGGCTCGGAGCGCGGCCCCAGCCACTGGACGCTGTTCCAATACACCATCGCGGGCGAGGGCCTGCTCAGCTACGACGGCGTCACCCGGCGCGTGACCGCGGGCAGCGCGATGCTCCTGCATTTTCCACACGACAATCGCTACTGGCTGCCGCGCGGCGGCAGCTGGTCCTTCTTCTACCTGTGCCTGAGCGGCCGGCAGGTGATCAACGCCTGGCGGACGGTGGTCGCGCGCGCGGGACCCTTGATCACGCTGCCGCGCGGATCCCGCGTGCTCGCGAGCGCCGCGGACGCGTGCGCGGAGCTCCTGGGCGGGAACGAGCATTCACCGTATCGAGTCAGCGCCTGCGCCTACGACCTCACGATGGCGCTGCTCGAGCACACCGAGACGGTCCCGAGCGAAGGCGCGGCGGACGCCGGGCTCGAACGCGCGGTCGCCTTCGCCAAGGATCACCTGTCGGAGGAGATCGGGGTCGAGGACCTCGCGCGCACCTCGGGGTTCAGCCGCTACCATTTCACCCGCCGCTTCCAGCGCG
Source organism: Planctomycetota bacterium (assembly GCA_013696105.1). Classification (GTDB taxonomy): domain Bacteria; phylum Planctomycetota; class UBA11346; order UBA11346; family UBA11346; genus JACCZE01. Next base: position 4,485 of record JACCZE010000038.1, read on the forward strand.
CCTACGGCCTGGCTCCGGGCGAATACCTGGTCGACCTGCGCATACGCACCGCCGCAACCCTGCTGCGCGAATCGCAGCCGAACATCAAGGACGTAGCGACGCGCTGCGGTTTCCGCGACCCCGCTTACTTCTGCAAGGTCTTCCGTCGCGTCATGGGCACGAGCCCGGGAGAATTCCGCGACAGCGGCATGTACGGATCCTGAGGGTCGATCAGCCGCATCAGAAGATGTGGCCGCTCACCAGATGCACGCCCATGCTGATCAGAACCAGGCCACCTATGATGTCCATGTGGTCGGAGGCGAACGCGCCGAAGCGCCGGCCGGCGTAGAGCGAGAACAGCACCAGGACCATGGTGATCGTAGCGATCAGTGTCACCGCCGCGACCAGCGCCACGTCCAACAGCGGCAGCCCGATGCCCACGGCGAAGGCGTCGACGCTGGTCGCGAATGCGAGCACCAGCAGCATGCGCCCGGCGAAGGGATTCCCGCGGTCACCATCGGCTCCTGGCTCGCGGTGGAAGACGCCCTCCCACACCATCTTCAGACCGATCACGGACAGCAGTGCGAAGCCGATCCAATCGCCGTACGCCGCGAGCGGCTGCTTGAACAAGGATCCCGCGCACCAGCCCAGCATCGGCATCACGCCCTGGAACACCCCGAAGGTGACGGCCATGGTCGCCGCCTCGCGTGCGCGGAATCGGGGATGCGCGCCCCCCTGGATCATCGCCACGGCGCACGCATCCATGGCCAGTGCGCAGGCGAGCAGAATGATCGCGTAGACTGACATCGGGACCTGCGGCCTGAGCGATCGTGGCGCCAGTCTGCCGGATGCGAGGCCTGGCCCGATGACATCTCCACGCCTCACGTCACGGGCCGCTGCGCGCCTCACGTCACGGGCCGCTGCGCGGCCAGGACCTGGAATAGTGGCGGAAAGGGGGGGATTCGAACCCCCGAGTGCCTTGCGGCACTATCGGTTTTCGAAACCGACGCATTCAGCCGCTCTGCCACCTTTCCATCGGATTCCAGCGCGGTCGCGCGACACGGTACCGGTGACCCCTATCACGGCAAGGGCCGGCGCGTCCACGCGCTACCGCGGGGCCCCCCATTCGGCGAGGCATCGATCGTGCCAGAACGTGGCAGAACTCCAGCAGGCGAGGTCGCTCAGGGCATCAGGCCGTTGCGCACGGTCATCAGCGACTGCGCGATCGCCCGGTTCGAGCACGCCTGCGCGCAGCGCTCCAGCGTCCATGCCAGTGGGGCCTTCAGATCGGGCGGGCAGTCGGGCAGCGCCTCGAGCAGTGGCCGTTCGAGCCGCGCCCAGGCGGCGACGATGTCCGGTGAACCGCCACGCGTGGCGAGCCGGGCGAGCACTCCCTCGATGGCGATGCATCGCATCGCCCCGTGCGCTGCGAGCGCGTCCTCGATCCCGGACGCCGCGGTGCGCGAGCGTCTGCGGCCGAAGGCGATCACCAGCGCCAGCACCGTACCGACGACGATCGCGATCCCCATCACCTCCGGACTCATGCCGGGTCCTGAGCTCTACGCACAGCGGCGACGATGACCTCGGCTGGCGCCGGGATCACCTCCTGGCGTCGCGGATTGAATGCGCGCAGATCGCGAGCGAGCCGCGCGAGACCCTCGCGCCGAGCACCGGGTTCGCCGCCGTAGCGGATGGCCACGTAGGCACCTGCGATCGCGTCGATGCGCTCCGCCTGAGCCGGCACTCGTGCACTGGATCGACGGGCGAAATCGAGTGGGCCTTCGTTGATGCCGCGCACGACGCCGATCCGCTCGAGGCGGCGGCAGAAGGTGTCGTAGAGCGTGATCTCCGGCGCGCGCGCGCGGCGACGCCGTCGCATGCCCAGCACCACTCCTCCGACCAGGAGGCCACAGCTGGCGAGCACCAGGATGGTGATGCCGATCCCTCCGAGGCGCTGCAGCCCCGATCGTGCGAGGAGGGAGCTGAGCGTCTCGGCATCATAACCCATCGCCCAGCGGTCCCACTTCGACTCGACGAAATCCCAGCGGTCGCGCAGCCCTTTGAGCCGACGACCGAGCCAGGTGTTGTCGAGGTTGGAGGCGGTGAACGCGCGGCGATCGGCCTGGGCCTCGGGCGGGATGACATTCCCCTCGTCATCCATCGGCACCGCCGCGGCCGTGGCATCCACCCGCTGCCACCCGCTGCCCTCCACCCAGACCTCGCTCCAGGCGTGGGCATTGGATTGACGCACGATCATGAATCCGCCGATGGGATTGATCTCCCCGCCGTAATACCCGACCACGACACGCGACGGCACGCCCGCGAGCCTGATCAGCAGGCTGAAGGCGTTCGAGTAGTGGCCGCAGAAACCGCGTTTCTTCTCGAACAGGAAGGTGGCGGTGCCGTTGGGTCCCATCTCGCCCGGCTGCAGGGTGTAGACGAATCCTTCGCGGCGGAAATGCGCGAGCACGGACGCGATCAGGCGCTCGACATTTACCGTTCCATCGACCGTCGCGGCCACCCGCAACTCCTGGGCCAGCGCGACGATGCGAGGATCGAGCTTCGGCGGCGTGAGCAGGTAGGCAGAGCGGCTGCGCTCTCGGACCTCCGCGGCGCTGGGTGGCGACGACGGGCGGTAGTACGGAAGCGGATGATCCTTGGCCTGCGCGGCGACGCCTGATTC
>JACCZE010000050.1 GCA_013696105.1 Planctomycetota bacterium
GGGCCACCCTGGCCGCGGATGCGCAGCAGGTCTGCTATGCGCTGCTGCAGCCATCGAGCGGCGCGGCTCCGAACCTCAAGCTGCGCAGCCGCACCACGACTCCCGGCACCACCACCCTGGTGCCCGGCACCGCGGGAATCGTCCTCGCCGCGCCATCGTATCCCTGCTCGATGCGGCTCACGCGCAGCGGCGATGTGATGACGGCGTCGTATGCGCGCGACGGCGTGACGTTCGCGACGCATGCGTCGACCACGCTGGCGCTTCCCGCCACGGTGCTGATCGGCATGTTCGTCGCGCACGAGAACGCGGCCGCGGGCAGCACCGCTCAGGCCAGCTTCGCGAACGTGGCGATGACCGGCCAGACCGGTGGTGCGGCGGCTCTGGGGTCGCTCGCGGATGCGGATGCGGATGGAGTTGCCGAGGCCACCGCCGCAGCTGCGAGCCACGGCACCTCGAGCACCCAGAGCGGATGCGGACTGGGCGGTGGCATCGCGCTGCTGCTCGCGCCGGTGCTGCTGATGGGCAGGAGGCGGCGGGGCGGATAGCTGGGGGGACGGCATGCTGGAGTTGGAAGAAGGTTTTGAGGGGAGAAGGGGCTTTGGCTTTGGCTTTGGCTTTGGCTCTGGCGGTGGCGGCAGAGAGGCAGTTCCACCTCGTCTGAGGCCTGATCGTCGGCGCTCCACATTCGTGACCCTCAGCTGTCGACGGCGATCGAACCATCAGCCATCAGCCATCAGCCATCAGCCATCAGCCGAAGCCAGAGCCAAAGCCAAAGCCCATCCATCTTCGCGTACACCGCGGCTGCCAACGACCCGATCCCCGGGGTGTGGGCGGGCAGGATCGAATCCGCGTGGGACGACTACGTCGTCTCCCTGAGGAAGCCCGAACCAGGCACCGATAACGCGGCACCGGCACCGGCGCCTCCGCCGATTCCTCCGCGGCCTGGACAGGGCGATTTCCAGACGCCGATGCCGAGCTCCGGTCGCCCCCAGCTGTGAGGAGTAGACTCGGCTTCGGCTGGCCATGGCCGGCCGTGGCGATCGCTCGTCCATTCGGCTTCGGCTTCGGCTTCGGGATACTGCATCGACGATAGCCGCATCAGCGCGCGCTGATCGTCGTTCGGTCCCGATCGAACCTGTGGGATCTCTCGACATCAGTCGTTGTCGGACGTCGGACGTCGGACGTCGGACGTCGGGACGATCACTCATGCAGCCATGACCTGGTCACTGGAACGGACCGTCACGGTCGAGCTGTGCTGGAAACATTAAGAGGGACTTGACCTTGGAAGCGGTTCCAGCAAGGTCCTCGCCCGCGTGACTTGGAACATTCGCATCATCTCGGTTGCACTGTCGATCGTTACTAGTGTTGCTATCGTGGCAACATGGACCAGAAATCCGAGTCAGAACCACACTGAACGCGAGTCGAAATCTCCGACCGGACCTACCACAGATCGAAAGAGATCGATCCCCTCGACACCGGAACCGTTGGAGTTGGCCGGTTATGAGGCCTGGAATCCGTCGCAACGCCTGCAGCGGATCACGAAGCTGGCGCAGCGACCGGATTGGTCTCCGCATCTGCACGGGTTCCTCCTCGATGCGCTGAGCGATCGCTCCCTGCGCGAGGTCACGCGCAACAACATCGCCAACGGCCTCGTGCGTCAGCATGACCGCTCTGCGGAACTGGTTCCGCTGCTGCTGGCGATGATCGACGACGAGCGCGAGTCCACCACCTGGCGAGTGTACGCGGTCCAACATGCCGCCGCCGCGATCACGAACGGGGCTGCTGAGCAGACGCGGACGACGATCGATCGGCTGATCGACACCGCGAACACCCACCGCGATGCGATCGGGGCGACTGCGCTGATGCATCTCCATCGCTTGGCTGCCGTCTATCCGGCAGCCGCGGATATCCTCGACGGCTTGATCGAATCACGCATCGATGATGCGACCTGTCCCGACATCGAACTCACCACCGCATTGTCGGTGATCGCCGAGCGCGGCCGCGAACGGGATCGACCGGCGACGGTGCGTGCGCTGTCGAACGCCAGCTCGGATACCGTCCGTCGTCACGCCATCGCTGCCCTCGGACGCATCGGTTCGGCCGAGGACGAGGCCCTCATTGCCAGCTACACCACCTCCGACAATCGCCTGATCACGACCGCAGCCGATGCAGCACTGGCCACGCTGCGGCGACGTCACACGCCATGAGGATCCGCTCCATGCCGAGTCTACTGCCGTCCATCACCGTTGTCCTGCTGGTGGCCATCTCCACCGCGCTGTACGCCCAATCCTCCGACGCCAATGGCCTGCGCATCGACGGAGCGCTGACCTTCGACGAACCCGTGGTGACGGTTCCAGCAACCGTCGAGGACGAGCAGGCCACCGCGCGTTTCCGCTTCCGGAACGCCGGCACCCAGACGGTGACGATCGTCGGCATCGAGCCGATGTGCGGATGCACGACCGCGGAGCTCGAGCAGCGGGTGTTCGAGCCAGGCCAAGGCGGATCGCTGGTCGTCGTCTTCGATTTCGGACATCTGACCGGGCCGCAGCGCAAACGCATCGTCATCGCCACGCAGATCGGCAGCGCGATGCGCGTCGAGCAGGACATCGCCATCAAGTGCGACATCCCCGGCGCACTGACCCTGGCCGCGAACGGAACCCTGGTGTGGGTGGTCGGCAAGGATTCCGGCGCGAAGACCCTGCGTGCGCACGTGACCAAACCAGGATTCGGAACGGTCGTCGATCTCGTCCCACCCGACAACAAGGCCTTCACGGTGCGGCTCGTGCGCGAAGCCACCGAAGGTGCATACACGATCGAGATGACGCCGACCACCCTCGATGTCGACAAGCCGACCAGCGGCATGAGCGAGGTGCTCATCGATGTCGGCGAGGGTCGCATCCGCAAGCAGCCGATCTGGGGCATGATCATCCCGAAGGAGAGCAAATGAGCACATCCTCGCTCCACTGCGTGGCCTCGGCCGCGATCGCATGGATGCTGGCCGCGGCGACGGCAGCTGCCGTCGAAGACGGCACCGGACTGCTCGCCGCCTATGGTTCCGGGACCGTGATCGGCATGCCCAGCGTGACGCGCGTCGATCCCACCATCGATTTCGATTGGGCCTATGGGGGTCCCGGCGACGGATTGCCTGCGGACCGTTTCTGGGCCGAGTGGCAGGGCCTGGTCGAGGCCCCGATATCGGGCGTCTACCAGTTCCGGACCACCTCCGACGACGGCGTCATGCTCTGGGTCGATGATCAGCTCCTGATCGCGCACTGGAACGACCACTCTCCGACCGTGGACAGCGGGTCGATCGAGCTGCGGGCTGGCGAGCGCTACCGGGTGCGCTTCCGTTTCTACGAAAATGGCGGAGGCGCGGTCGCGCGTCTCTCCTGGCAGCCTCCCGGTCTCCAAGCCGAAGTCATCCCGCAACGATACCTCCATCCCATACCGCAGCGAACGTCGGTATTCCCTGCCGGTCTCGGAAGCGGTCTGTCGGCGACGTACTTCTCGCGACACGACTTCACTGGCGACGCGATCGATCGTGTCGATGCCGGCGTCGCGCTCGATAGTGTTTCTGTTCCGCCGATCCATCCGACCGGCAGCGGAGCCGATGGCCTGTCGGTGATCTGGACGGGAGAGATCTCGGCTCCACTCGCAGGCGACATCAGTATCGGCATCGTCTCGGCGGGTTCCGCGTTGGTCTGGATCGACGACCGGATGATCATCGACGCTTGGCGATCGCACGGCATGTCCTCGGCCTCGACCCGGATCGCGTTCGCCGCAGGCGAGCGCCACCGCATCACCATCCGCTATTGTGCGCACGGCGTGCCCCCGGCGTGCGCCCTGTGGTGGGCCGCGGATGGCCTTGCTCCCGAGATCGTCCCGTCCTCACGGCTGTTTCCGAAAAACGACGTCGCGGTCGCGCTGGCATGCGATGCCGGCGAGACCACCCTCGTCGACCCGACATGGATCGAAGGCACGATCGCCGGTTCGGGCGTTTCGGTCTCGGCGAGCATCGACGGGGTGCCGACGACGCCGGCGCTGCGCGGGTCGCGTTGGCATCTGGACACGTCAGCGGCCGGTCCGATCGGCGTCGATCTGGGGAGCGATGGAGCGGCGCGCATCGTCGTGACCGCCGTCCGAGGAGAGACCACCCGCACCTTCGTGCGCGATGTCCGGTGGCAGACGCTCCTGCTCGACAATCCCCCCTACGGCATCGAGAGTCTGGTCATCCGGGTCGGCGACCGCATCCGGGTCGGCATCGGAGCCGACGCTGGCGATCAGCGCATCGACCTGGACGGACATCCCCTCGCATCCTGGCAGCCCGGGTCGACCGCGGTCCTGTCCTGGACTCTGCCAGGAATCCACCGCATCCGCGGCCTGATCGACGGCACCGATATCGGTGGAGTGAACGTTCAGGTGGTCGATGTGGACATGCGCGAACCGATCGCGTGCCAGGTCGACTACACGCGCCTGAAGGACCTGTCGACTCCTGGCGACGACGCCGGGGTCATCACCTTCACCAGCGCCACCGATGACCTGCTGGTGGGAACCATCGCGCGCAACGGCGCATCGGCGCGCCTCACGCTGACGCCCATCGCCAGCGGCCACCCGCTCCTGCAGGCACGCATCGGACGCGCCGGGCCGCTCATCGCCGAACGCGAGATCGACGAGTTCCTCCTCGACTGCAGCGCGGACCGCTCGCTCGCGATCATCGAGACATTCCCGGACGGATCCCTGCGTGGCGAAGCCCTCCTGCGCATGGCCCCGCTGGTACCGGGACTGGATGTGCGCATGTGGATCTTCGTGTCCGGCGTCACCTTCGGCGATTCGACCACCGCATACACCGTCGGCACCGACGCCTTCGCCCTCGAACCCTCAGGGTCGGGCAGGCATCGTTTCGAACTCATCCGCGCGAGCGGCGTCTCGCACGGCTTCTGTCACGATCACGTCGTCCATCAGGCCGGCGTCCAGATCTCCCACTGAGCGAGCGCAGACATGAACCTCCTATCGCGCATCCTCATCGCCATCATCGCCGCCCTGTGCTGGGGAACGATCGGCGTGGTCCACGCCGGCGACAATCCGGATCCGTGCTATGAACCCTGGCGATGCAAACAGGAGCCGGTCCTGTCCGCGTCCTGGAGCAAGACGACCGTCAAGGTCTGTCCGGGTACCGCAGGAACCTGGACCGCGTTCGTGTCGATCAATCAGGGCATCCGCCGACGCTGCGAAGAGGAACTGCAGGACGTCGGGGTGAAGGACATCGCCTGGACGTGGGTCATCAATGGCCCGGTATCGTCGTCGGGGACGGGGAATTCGGTCACATTTACGCCGACAAAATGCGGCAGCTATACCGTCAAGATGACGGTGACGGGCAAGGCGGAGGATCCGTGCGACGACTACCTGACGGCATCGACCGACGCCTATCCGTTCACGGTTCCGTGCGAGGCGTGCTCAGTGGTCGCTGGCGGTGCGACCATCTGCCCGGGAGCCTGCAAAAACATACCGATCGCCATCACCAACCTGAGTCCTGACTGCACGTTCACGTACATCTATGAGGTCGTAGCCGGGCCAGGTGATCCGGTGGTGAACGCTCCTGCTGGTGGCAGCGTCACCCTCGGACCAGGTGCTACCGAGACGGTCATGGTCAGCGTCTGCGTGGATGCTCTCAGTCCGATAGGCGTCAAGTCGCTCCACGTCAACGTCTACGGCACCTTCGATCCCGCCAAGCATTGCGAGACGGATACCGCCATCGTGGTGGGATCGGATTGGGGAATCGCCAAGAAGGATGACGCGTCCCTGTGTCCGGGCGATAGGCATCCGACCTCCTTCTCTCTCAAGAACACGTCCGATTGCGATGTCGACATCACCTGGAACATCGCCAAGACCGCAGGTGCTCCGACCCTGTCGTTCCTGCCCCCGAACGGCGTCACACGTGTTCCGGCCGGCGCCAACGTCGTGGTGCCATTCGTCATCATCGCCGGCAACGGATCGCCTGGCGGGGACGCCGTCGTCACCATCACCGGGACTTCCAATTTTGGCGACGTCAAGACGGTCAAGGTCGACGTCGATGTCTTCCGCATCCTCGGCGTCGCTCACGATCGCCCCATCTTCTCGCCCTGGAAGGCCGGAAGCACGGTCACCATCACCGTAACGGCCGAGGGATCGCCTAAGCACGACCTGATCACGTATGAACTGTACAATATCGAGGAAAGGCGCGTGCAGTGGTCTTTTGCAACCACCGCACTGAGCGTCGTCGCGCCCATCGAGAAGCCGGGACGCTACCGCGCCCAGGTGCGCGCCTGCGAGGACCGCCAGCGATTCACAGCGACCCCGAACTTCGTCTGCTACGTGCTGACCTTCGTACCATCGTCGCTGACCTTGGATTGGGACACGAACGGAGGCAATGACGCGATCGCCCGCGCCTTCCGCGCCTTCGAACGCGACAAGAACGAGCTGCTCGAGGCGTTCGACAACGCGCTCGACATCAAGGAAGGGCTCGAGGGCGATCTCGAGCATGCCGAGAATACGCTCAAGGCCGACCGCGCGGCGCTCGACCAGAATGTCGCCGACCTCGAACGCGAGCGGTCGGCCGTCCAATCCCAGGTCTCCAATCAGGAGATCCTCCGCGACGCCAAGACGCGCGAACTCGAGGGCCTGCAGCGAGAGATAGCCTCCACGAGCGATGCGGTAGACGCGAACAGCGCCCGGATCGCGGTGCTCCGCCGTGGCCCCCAGACGCCGCAGGTGATAGCCGAGATCGCGGCGCTGCGTGATCAGAACCGCGCCTTGTCGACCACCCTCGCCAGGCTGCGGGATCTGCGCCGCGAGGTCATCGCCTCGATCAACGCCGTCGTCGAGAACATCCGCTCGCTCAATCGCGTTGTCGCCGGACTCCTCGACGACATTTCGGCGCTGCGGGCCTCGATCGCGGAACTCACTGCTGCGATCAGCAGCAATCTCGCGCTCGCAGCCAAGGCAGCCCAGATCAACCGCATCCAGCAAGCTTGGCGTGTGAAGGCGCTGAGGGCCGCAGCGCGGCTGAGGAACATCCCCGGGACCAAGTGGGTTCCGGTCATCTCCTTCCTGTTCGATACGTACACCCTGGTGACCTACAGCCAGAAGATCGCCGACATCGAGCGCGAGCTGAGAGACCTGCGACGACTGTCCGATGCCATGAACGGCGAACTGGAGAACCTGTCTTTCCACCGACAGGACGGTCCGCTCAGGCAGCGCATCCGGGTCGAATCGGTGCCTGGGAACGTGCCGTTCTTCCTCGATGAGCGCGTCGTGGTCTGGAAGACCAAGGACGACGAGGTCTGCAGCCCGAAGACGGAGGAGGACTGGGACTGGCGGCATCTCGTGCTGCTCGACGACGACGAATCCGTGTATGGCAGGCCGTTCGCAACCTCCTCCGGCATCAGTGGCGGCAGGAACTTCACCGTCTATGCTTATGCGAATCTGGGGACGGCCGACCTGATCGTGAAGGACTTCCACAGGACGGACATGGATACCGCGCGGATCGTCGTGACCGGATTGACCGAGGAGGAGATGATCACCCTCGCCAAGGCCCGCGCGAATCGCGAATACGAATTCCTCGAGAAGTTCAAGGCGAACCTCGAAGTGGGATTTGCGGGGGCCTCGCTCGGCCTGGCGCTCGGTGCCTTGGTCCTCGTGCTCGTCGGTTCGGCCCTGGCGGCCCCGGTGGCGATCGTGGGTGCTGCGGTCGCCGCGATCGGAGCGATCATCCTCATCCTCTTCGATTGGCTGAGCGGATCCCCGTTCGATGTGATCGAAGAATGCTGGCCGGAGTCCGAATGATGAAGGTCGCGATCCTGCTGTTTATGGTCTGCGTAGGCCGCCTCCTTGCGGGGGACGCTGCGACCGCGCAGCCGTCGCCGATCGACACCATCCGGGACCTGCCCGATGTCGGTCGGATCGCAGACGAGCAACAGGCGGCCATTTGGGCCCGCCGGCTCGAAGTGACCATCTATCTGCACCAGGATCAAGCCGACCTGGTCGCGGCTGCGTCGGGGAAGCTCGCCGAACTCGCTATGCACTATGTCGACTCGCCGTCCGTCGGTAACACGATCCTCCATGTCGTCGATGGCATCGATGCCTTCTCGAAGTCGTTCACAGTGGCCGCGGTGAGCCCGTTCTACCGGTCGCGCATTCCCGCGAACCGTGAACGTGCGTTCATCAGCGCCATGATCCACGCGCCGGATTCGGAAGCGGTGAACCTCCTGCGCGAAGCCGCACTCCAGTTGCAGGGGATGACCGAGAAGGACGTCGACCCGTTCCTGATCGCCACGGTGAGGGAGTTCGGACCGGCAGCCAAACGCGTGATCGAAGGCTATGCGCCGACCGATGCCTCGCAGATCAAAGCCCGCGCGCTGCTGCTCGCGGACGAACGCTGGGAGAAGAACCCGATGCGGGAGATCGAATGACCCCGCCGACGTTTCACGCTCACAGGAAGTATCTCAATACGCAGGTGATCGCCGCGACGTCTATGTTCGTCGCCGCAGTCGCGATCATGGCCACCGGGCGTCCAGCCGCGCTCGGCGAATCCACCCGCCTGGTGCTGATCGTCGTGTGCTTCGCCAATGCGGCGCTGTTTCTGGCGACCTGGCTCCGCTTCCGCCGGAAGAACCCGATCGAGTTCGTCGACGGCGCGGTCATCCACCGCAAGGGCCCTTTCTTGCGCACGACTCGGAGGCTCGGACCCTTTGTCTCCTGGGAATCCGTCGGCAACCGCCTGCGCCTGGTCTTCCGCGACGGTGAACTGACCGTCGATGCGCGCATCGTCGACGTCAGCCCAGCGATTCCCGCCACGACGTGAGCGCAGGCCATGGACCCTCGGTGACCGATTTCTCTCGACGCGTGGTGAGGCGATGACCCGACGACAGATCGGCATCGCCATTGGAGGTGCGATCTCGACCGTGGCCCTGGCTGTCGGCGCGTTTTCCGCCCTGTACTGGCCCACGAACCATTCCTGGTGGGTCGGCGCGCTGTTCGCGATCGGCGGCGCGTTCGTGGGAACGCTCCTGCCGTTGGCAATGCTACAAGGCTACTTGCCACAGGCCGGTGGACCGGACATCGACCGGAATCGCGATCCCAGGGGGTTCTACCTGGCCTACGCCATCTGGACCCTGATCCTGGCCGGGTTGGCCGGCATGGGAGCAAACATCATCGCGTCTATTGTGTGCAGGGGCTGACGCCGCTTGTTTGCTCAGGGGCTGGCGCCCCTACGGCCCGGAACGGGCCTACCCCCGGGCTCTGTCGCGGGCTGTTTGTGCAGGGGCTGTCGCCCCTACGGCCTGCGGCCTACCCCCGGGCTTTGTCGCGGCTCGATCAGGACTGCGGGGCAGTCCTGATCGTGGCGGCATCGGCTGCGCCGATTGTATGCCGCCACCGCCGCTCGGCGCCCGCTGGTTGTGCAGGGGCTGTCGCCCCTACGGGCCGACATCCTTCCATCCGATCAGGTCTGGACACAGCTGTCGGGCACCTGCTCGAAGGTGGAGTGGCGCTTGGCCACCTCCTGGGTGAAGGACGCAAATAACGCACGCGCATCGAAGGTCGCACCGGGGATCGCGTCGCGGACGGCCTTCTCGAGCGCAGGCCGCATCTCCTGCGCGAGGTATTCGAGGATCTTCTCGGGATTGACGCGGGCCATGTGGGATACTCCGGAGATGGATCGTGGCTGGAGCGACGAGCGCGCCACGGAAATGCTGGTCGCCGAAGTGGCCGCGGGGGCGACCTGCGGCCAAAACCAGAGCCAGAGCCAGAGCCACATCCACATCCGGTCGGCACCGGCAGCCGCTGGCTCCTCCACGTAGGATCTATGGACGGGTCGTAGATCGCAGCTGGGCTGTGGCCCATGGCTCTGGCCCATTCCCACGGTCCGGGCGCCTATCCGCCCCGCAGCGTCCGCATCAACCCGCTGATCATCCGCCCGACGCGGACCACTTCGGCGACCAGCGCCGCGACGTCCTCGCGCTGCAGCAGGCCGCAATCTCCCGCTACGGTGAGCTGCGCGATGAGTTCGGTGTTCGATCCCCGAGCGATGGCGAGGCAGCGCGCGAAATCGAGATCGCTGCCGCGCCCGCGCCCTTCGGCGATGTTCAGCACCACAGACGTAGCCGCGCGGTGGATCTGTGCGCAGATCGCGATCGCGAATCCCGCCCGCGAGCCGGTAGGCCAGTGCGCAGGTGACGCGCGCCTTCTGGTAGATATCGAGGTTGTCGAGTGCGGTCATATCAGGCTCCTTGTCCACCCCACCACCAGGGCGCGCGCAGCAGTCAACCCCGAGCGCCAGCGAGCCCCCGCGAGGGGGTGAAAGGGTTTACGGCGAGCACGCCCGGTACGATCAGTCCAGAGCCAGAGCCAGAGCCAGAGCCAGAGCC
>JACCZE010000057.1 GCA_013696105.1 Planctomycetota bacterium
CATCAGACATCAGACATCAGACATCAGACATCAGACATCAGACATCAGACATCAGACATCCGGCGTTGCTCGCTGGGGTATCTCATCACCCTGCCGCCTTGAGGCCGCGGTTCGCCCAGTAGTGCTGGAGGGCGACCGAGCTGCAGCGCTCCTGGAACTGCGCGCCGGTGTCTCTGGTGCCGGCGTCCACCACCGCGGTGATCTGGTCCTCGTCCATGCCCGCGAGGATGCGGCTGGCGATCTTCAGGCGACCATCGCGTCCTGGCTCTTTCAGCTCGATCATGCGATCGAGACGTCCCGGGCGCGATGACACGCCCCCATTGGGGATGCCTAGGGCCGGATCGATCTTGTCGACGTTGTTGGTGGTCACGACCAGCAGGATGCCATCGGTGTTCTCGATCCCACCGATGGTGTTCAGCAGGGAGTCGAAGGACAGGCCTCCGCCCATCTTGTCGAGCACGTTCTCACGGCCGTGGAACACCGCGTCGATGTCCTCGATCAGCACGATGGCCGGGGAGTTGGACAGGGCCTGCTGCCAATGCTTGCTGAATTCCTGGTTCGACATCGAGCCGATGTCGAAGGAGTACACCGGCATGCCCAGGGACTGGGCGATCGAGCAGACGAAGGTGGTTTTCCCGGTTCCAGGCCTTCCGTGCAGCAGCCAGCCGCGACGCCAGGGGATGCGTCGCTCGCGGTACCACGACTGGGAATCGAACCAGCGCTGCGCCTCCTGCGCCGCATCCAGGACCTCCGCGGACAAGGCCATGCTGTCGAGCGCAGCGCGACCCTCGGATGGCATGCCCAATTGCTCGGACGACCAGCCCACCGGCCGGTAGATGTCGCGCTCGGCGCTGAGCACCGGCGCAGCGGGCTTGTCGTCCTGGTTGTCGTGGCGACCGCGGCCCGATCCATGCACGCGGATGACGCGGTAGCGGTCGCGGGAGTCCGTCGCCCAGGTCGAGCGCACGGCGTTGTACTCGTCCATCGCCCGCACCAGGAAGGCCTCCGGGTCGAAGGTCCAGCGCAGGAATGTGACCGTGGTGTAGTCGGCGACCTGCGGCTTCGAGACCAGGCGGGCGATCAGCGGTCGCCAACCGTCCCAGAACAGCGTCGGCACTTCCGACAGCATTTCGTAGCCGACATGCTGAGTGCGGTTGAGCGGCCGCACGAATTTCGCGACGGCGACGTAGGTCGGAAAGCTGGTGCGCATCTGCTTGAAGCGGTGGTTCAGCAATGCGGCGACGGCCGGCGACGCTTCGTTGCGGAAGGTCACCTGCACGATCAGCAGACCGACGACGCGCATCAGGAGCTGCTTGACCTGGCCCCAACAGGACGCGATGAGGCCGACCCCCAGCCCTGCGCCGGCGATCGCAGCGAAATTGTCGAGCATGATATTTCTCCTATCGGATTGAGGTTTGCGAGCGGTGTGGTCGGTACCGCGGACATCGTGCACTGCAGCTCGATGGTGTTGGTGCGATCGGTGCCTCCGTCACGGGTGAGCGGCGTCGTGGCGCGACTCGGTCGGCGATCGTCCGCGGTCATAGCGATCATGCCGCAGAAGCGCCGTGCGCGCGAGGGATTACGCGCTCATCAGCACGCGTTCGGCCGACCATGCGGTGGTGATCACAGCCGCGGTCGCGACGTAGAAACCGGAAGTCTGGAAAAATCCGCTTCCTCGTGATCGGCATCCGCGCCATGATCGCTGGCTTGGCCGGCATCGGGCGGTGCGCCCACCGTTGCATTCCCCGTGCGCGTGCACAGTCCATGGAAGTGATGCGTTCTCTCGGCTGCGGCGGATTCGCGGGCATCCGCGAACGCGCACCCGCCTTGCATATCAGAGTCCGGGGCTACGACCCGGACCATGGTCAACCAGAAGCCGATCGTCGAGGTGGTGAAGAAGTTCGTGGTCGGCTTCAACCGCCACGACCACGAGTACCTGGCGCGGCTCTATACCGAGACCGCGGACTTCGTCAGCGTCCTCGGTGAGCATTGGACCGGGATGGCCGAGCTGAAAGCGGAGTTCCGCAAGATCCACACCACGTTCCTGAAGAACAGCGAGATGACGACCGACAAGGTGCGCATCAAGATCCTGTCCTCCAACACCGCGATCGTCCATCACTCGTGGAAAGTGCTCAACGGACATGACGAAGCCAGGAGCTACAAGGGAATCATCACCCACGTCCTCGTCGAGGCCGATGGCCGGTGGAAGATCGAGTCCAGCCACAACAGCACCATCCGCTGACGCTTCCTGGACGCCCGCGGCGTGAACGGGAGAGGCGCGCCTATTCGGCTGTTTCCGCAGGAATCGCAGGTACCGTCATGTCTCCGCAGCGAGGGAGCGCGCATGCTCATCTGGAAGATCGTGGCTTGCGTGGTCGGAGTCGTGGCCCTGGTCTTCACCGCCATGGTGGTCTGGGATGTGTTCGTCCCCAAGGTCTGCGGTCAGTGCGGCAAACGGCTGAAATGCTTGAACTTCATCCGTGCGCACCCCGGCCCGAGCTACTCGACCTTCCGCTGTGCATCCTGCGGGGCGGAGTTCGTCCAGGTCAACGGCCGCATGGAGCCGCGAGCCGGATCGAAATGGGAATACGAACAGGGCTGGTGACGCCTGTTTGCTCAGGGGCTGTCGCCCCTACGGCTCGCGAACGAGCCTACCCCCGGGCTTTGTCGCGGCTCGATTCCTTCGGCTTCGCCTCCGTAATCGTGGCGGCATCGCTTCGCGATTATATGCCGCCACCGCCGACTCGGCGCCCGAGAAGAACCGAGGAGAACCTGCCATCTGCCATCCGCTGCAGCCATCAGCCTGTTTGCTCAGGGGCTGTAGCCCTTATGGCGATGAACGGGGCTACCGCCGACCTTCGGCTCCCATCTCTGCGTTGCCTCGGTGATGCGTGCGGGGATGCTGCCGCCCTCAGCCCTGCTGGGAAAGGCGACCATGGCCGTCAGTCAGACCATCCCCGACCAATGCCCCAGCTGCGGAGCCGAGCTCGAATCGGTCGACATCCGCGATCGTCCCGCTGCGCGAGTGCTCAAGGTGGCGGCTTTCGTGGCGATGATCGTCGTCACCGTCGCTGTGCTGGCCATCGCCTCCGCCACCGGACTCCTCGGTGACGGTATCCAGCCGATCCATGTCGTCCTGGCCGGATGCGTGAGCCTCATCCCCGCAGGGATCATGTACCGCGCAGGCGCATCGATGAAGAAGGTCAAGCTGGTGACATGCGATGCCTGTCCGTGGAAAGGACATTTCGCCATCCGGTCGCACGAGACCATCCGCTTGATGGCTGATGCCTGATCCAGAGCGGCTGACCGGATCCCCGGATCCCCGGATCAGCCGGCAGCAGACCATGCCGTAACGCCCATGCCCGCGAGCCGGCGGCGACCGGCGAGATCGGCCGAGCAGCGGGATCGACGCTACCCGAGGTGGTTGACCTGGTGCGGAATCGCACTGGCGGTCATCGTGGTCCTCGCGTTCCTGTATTCCTACGAAACCGATGAGCACGGCGCGGCACAGCTGTATTCGGCGCGATATGCCGACATCGCCGACATCTCGATCGAATACGCGACGGAATGGATGGAGGACAGCATGATCACGGTCACCGCGATCGACGAGCGGATTTTCCTCCTGGTGGTGTGCAACGATCAAGGCGGCGACCGGAAGTTCTTCGGCAGCCTGTACGATACCTGGAAGGCGGCGGTCCGCGCGGTTCCGTAAATACGAATTCTGTGGCCGCGCGGACGATAGCGTTGGCCTCGACTGGACAGGTCGTAGCGTGCGGTGGATCGGCATGAAGACCCGCAACCTCGTCGCATTGATCCTGGGAGCGTGCTTCGCCGGTCTGGCGGCCATCGGCATCGGTGGATTCGTCCTCTTCAAGACCGTGTCGGGAATGATCGCCCAGAGCGAGCCCGTGACGTTGGCGCTCGCGACCGTATCGCGCGAGCCGCTGGTGGTCGACCGGGTGGGTCCGCCGCTGACCGCGCGTCTGCTCGGCGGGACGATCACCATCCGTTCGTCCGGGTCGGCTGGTCACGCCGAGATGGATTCCGACTGCGTCGGCTCGAAGAACCACGTGCGCGTGATCATGAGCGCGGACAAGGTGGACGGCGTCTGGCGGCTGGATCGGCTCGCCTACGTGCTCGATGGGGAGCGTCACGAGGTCCTGCCCGCTCCTCGTGACAGCCTGCGGTCGTTCTGATGAAGAGTCCGAAGCCGCTGCTGTTCGTCGTGCCCTACGCGATCCTGCTGGTCTGGTCGGTGATCCGGCCCCACGATTATCCGACGTGGCTGCTGGAGGCCTTCCCGGCGCTCGCGTGCGCCGCGATCCTCGCGTGCACCTACCGAGCGTTTCCGCTCACGCCGCTGGTCTATGCGTGCCTGCTCGTGCATTGCGCCCTCCTCTTCGTCGGCAGCCACTACAC
>JACCZE010000097.1 GCA_013696105.1 Planctomycetota bacterium
GGACCTGATCGGCGACGGCTGGTCGGTGATCCGCCACGATGTGAACGCGAGCGACAGCGTGACCAGCGTGAAGGCCCTCATCAAAGCAGATTACCAGGCCGCTCCCACGCAGGTGAAGTCGGTGTTCCTGTTCGGACGCGTGCCGCAGCCGCGCTCGGGATATTACTCGCCCGATGGCCACAGCGACCATTACCATCAGCAGCCCTGCGACGGCTACTACGGCGACATGGACGGAGCCTGGACCGACACGGTGACCCATTACGCGAACCCCGACACCACCTGGAGGAACAACCCCGGCGACGGGTACTTCGACCAGAACGTCTTCCCCTCCGACATCGAGCTCGGCGTGGGGCGCGTGGAACTGTCCAACCTGTGGTCCTTCAGCGGTGGGAACGAGATCCTTCTGCTGCGCCAGTACCTGGATAAGGATCACAAGTTCCGCCAGCGCCTCGTCACCATGGAGCGGCGCTGCCTGATCCAGGACGGCTTCGATAGCGGCGGCGGCATCGGTTCGCCTGCGGCCAGCGCCTGGCGCCTGTCTGGGAACGTCGGCAGCTACAGCAGCTTCACCTCGGGCCCGTGGGTGCCGACCGCGGCCTCGCAGAGCTTTCTCTGGGCCTACGGGTGCGGCGGTGGAGGACCCAACGGTTTCGCGAACGGGTCGCTCACCTCGAGCATGCTGGCGTCGAACACGGTCAACGTCGCCTTCACCATGCTCTTCGGCAGCTACTTCGGCGACTGGACCTACGACAACAATTTCATGCGTTCAGTGCTGGCGAGCTCGCCCACCGGGCTGTCCTGCTCGTGGAGCGGCTGGCCCCAGCACCACTACTTCCATATGGGCCTGGGCGAGCCGATCGGCAACAGCATGGTCGTGTCGCAGAACAACGACGGCGCGCTCTACTCCTCGGGCGGGTTCAACTACCGCGCCGTGCACATCGGACTGATGGGCGACCCCACTCTGGTTCAATATCCGGTGATCCCGCCATCGGGGCTCGGTGGATCGGTCTCGGGATCGACGGTCAACCTGACGTGGGCCGCCTCGGCCGAGGCGACGCTCGGCTACCACGTGTTCCGCGCGACCTCCGCCGATGGTCCGTACACCCGCATCACCGCATCGCCGGTCGCCACGACTTCGTACGCCGATGCCTCGGTTCCCGGCGGCACCCATACCTACCTGGTGCGCGCCGCGAAGATGGAGGTCTCGCCCAGCGGAACGTTCGTCAATCTCAGCCCAGGTGTCTTCACCACCGTCACGGTCTCCGGCTCCAGCCCGGGAAGCATCAGCTTCTCGAGCGCGACGTCGTCAGTGAACGAGAACGCGGGCCAGGTGACGATCACCGTCCGTCGCACCGGAGGTACCTCGGGTGCGGTCTCCGTCAGCTACGCGACCAGCAACGGCACCGCCACCGCGGGGTCCGACTACACCAGCGCATCGGGCACGCTCACCTGGGCCGCCGGCACCAGCGCGGACAAGACCTTCACCGTGCAAATCATCGACAATACGACCAACGAGCCGAACGAGACCGTCAACCTCACGCTGAGCGCCCCCACCAATGGCGCCACTCTGGCCAGCCCCAGCACCGCGGTCGTGACCATCATCGACGACGATCCGGCGGTCGTGACGCCCGTGGTGACCAGCTCAGGCAGCGCGAGCGGTACGGTCGGCCAATCCTTTTCCTACCTCATCACCGCGAACAACGGTCCGACCAGCTACAGCGCCACGGGATTGCCGGCTGGATTGACGGTGAACTCCTCGACCGGGCTGATCTCCGGTACACCCACGGCCGCAGGAACGTCGACCGCGACCGTCCGCGCGACCAACGCCGCAGGTACCGGCACCAAGTCCGTGACCATCACCATCAATCCGGCCATTCCTGGCGCACCGGTGATCAACAGCCCGGGCACGGCCTCCGGCACGGTCGGCCTGCCGTTCTCCTACACCATCAGCGCGACGAACAGCCCGACGAGCTTCGCGGCCACCGGCCTGCCCCCCGGCCTGTCGCTGAACACCAGCACCGGCGTCATCTCGGGCACACCGACCGCCGTGGGATCCTCGACCGTGACCCTGACCGCGACCAACGGATCGGGGTCGAGTTCGACGACGATGGTGATGACCATCGCTGCCGTGAGCACGGCGTCGATCTCGGACGCGACGGGAGCCTCGGGTGGTCGATGCGGAATGGGGAGCGGCCTGGGACTCTTGCTCACCCTGGTGCTGGCCGGCGTCGGGGCCGGTCGCGCTCGCACAGTGGATCCACGTATCAAGCGGTGAGACGAAGTCCTCCCTGCGCGACCATTGAGCGCTGAGAAGGCGAAGAAGCTCGCGCGGCGGTGCTGATCACCGCGCGAGCGGGATACCCCTACTGGGCGCGCTTCGCAGCCTTGGCGGCGCGCTTTTCCTTCTTGCTCGAGGCGGGAGCCTTCTTGGCTTCGCGTTTGGTTTGCTTCTCTTTGACCATGGTGGGCTCCTGTTCGGTGGCGAGGAGGATAGAGACCCGGAAAGCGCGTGCCACCGTGCGGGAGCAGCAGCTGCTCGCCGATACCCGTCGGCGAGCCAACGACATGTGCCCTATCCCAGCGGCAAGCGGATGATGAACGTCGTGCCACGATCCTCGATGGTCTCGAAGGTGATCGAGCCCTGATGCCTCTGGATGATCGCCCGCGCGATGAACAGCCCCTGGCCGGTCCCGTGACCGACATCGCGGGTGGTGAAGAAGGGGTTGAAGATCTTGTGCTGGATCGCGATCGGGATGCCCCGTCCCGTATCCGAGATGCGGATCTCGACCGCACCGGGGATGGTTTTGGCGGAGATCGCGATGGTGCCGCGCCCGCCGCCATCAGCGACGCGATCGGCGATCGCATGCGCTGCGTTGACGACGATATTGAGGAATACCTGCGCGATCTCGCTGACCTGGCAGGGAACCAGCGGCAGATCGGCGGGAAAGTCCGTCACCGCATCGGCGCAGAGCTTGTATTCGCCGCGCGCGAGGACCAACGCGCTGGTGAGCGGTTCCCTGATATCGATGTCCTTGCGACCCTGCTGGTTGGGGTGAGAGAACGCCTTCAAGGCGTCGACAATGTCTGCGACGCGTTTCACGCCATCGATCGACTGCTCCAGGGCCTTGGGGATCTCGGTCGTCAAGTAGGCGACGTCGTCGGCTTTCCGCAAAACCTCTGGCCCGTCGCCCTGGGCAACCGGTCGAGAGGTGAGCGATCCGCAGATCGTCGCGAAGCCTTCCTGGAGGAACTGGAGGTTGTCGCCGACGAATTGCAGCGGGGTGTTGATCTCATGGGCAACCCCAGCCGCGAGCTGGCCGACGGATTCCAGCTTCTGCCCATGGCTCCGCTGCGCCTCGAGGATCCTGCGTTCGGTGATGTCCGTGGCCAGGATGATGAATCCCCCGTCGACCGCGCTGCCGACGGTCTGATTGGCATTGATGTTCATGCTGAGATACCCGTCTGAGCCGTCGCGGCGGACATGGCGGACATCGTCGAGCCAGAGATCGGACCGTGTTTCGCGCACCCGGGCACACGCCCGAACGACCTTATCGACCTCGATCGACGCGCAGACGATTTTCCAAGGCTGACCGATGGCCCAGCCGGCCGATGTTCCGAATGTACGATCAGCAGCATGATTCCAGCGCGTGATGAGACCTTCGGCATCGATGCCGATGAGTATGGCCGACAGCGCTGAAAGCATCATGTCGGTCTCGCGGTTCGCGCGGGCGGCGCGTTCCTCGGCGGCGATGCGTTCGGTGATGTCGCGTGAGACCCCCACCGTCATCACCACCCTCCCCTGCTCATCGAAGAGCGGAGATTTCACCGTGTGGAAGTAGAGGATCTTGCCATCGTGCCGCCGCACGGGTTCGCGCGGTATGTCCAGCACCCGACCGGTGGTGAACACGTACAGATCGTCCTTGATGTATTGCTGGGTGTAGTCCGGGGGAGTCGCGGGCGCATCCAGCATGTCGCGCAGCTGCTCATTGCTCATGCCGTAGAACGACTGGAATGAGCGGTTCGCCCACACGATCCGCGACTCCGGGCCTTTGACCAAGACCAGGTCGATGATGGTGTCCAGGATCTGGCGATGATGCCGGAGGTCGGTCGTGATGGCCTGGGCCGCCTGGGCGGATGGCGGAATCCGAGGGGACTCGCACCAGTCGTCGCTCTCTTCGCGGTGGTGCTTCACTGCCCGGGACCGGCCGATCCCCCCATGGATCGGACTCAGCAGCATCGAGAGCACGAAAGCGCCGCCCAGCACGGCGACGATCATCGGGCCCGCTGCCGCACCGATCCGCCAGCCGATGACGAGTCCGACGAGGGCGCCGACGACCGAGATCATCGCCGAGAGTC
>JACCZE010000214.1 GCA_013696105.1 Planctomycetota bacterium
GTCCGAGGTCGTGACCGCATGACATCTCCATTTGCCGCCACCCACCGGTTGTCGACGTCGGACGTCGGACATCGGACGTCGGACGCCCATCCATGACCACGACCAAACGCGACCGCGACAATCCCACCCGCCACATCTTCATCACCGGCGGGGTCGCGAGCTCGCTCGGCAAGGGCATCGCCTCGGCGTCGATCGGGCGGCTGCTGATCAACATGGGCTTCCGGGTGCGCATCCAGAAGCTCGATCCCTACCTGAATGTCGACCCGGGTACGATGAACCCGTTCCAGCACGGCGAGGTCTACGTCACCGACGACGGCGCCGAGACCGACCTCGATCTCGGGCACTACGAGCGCTTCCTCAACCAGCCGTGCTCAAAGCATTCGACCGTGACCGCAGGCTCGATCTACCAGACGGTGATCCAGAAGGAGCGCGCCGGCAAGTACAACGGCGGCACCGTGCAGGTCATCCCGCACGTCACCGACCAGATCAAGGAGACGATCCGCGCGCTCGATGCGCCCGACGTCGACGTGGTGATCAGCGAGGTCGGCGGCACCGTCGGCGACATCGAGGGCCTGCCGTTCATGGAAGCGGTGCGCCAGTTCGCGCACGAGGCCGGCCGCGCGTACACCTGCTTCGTCCACCTCGCCTACATCCCCTACATCCGCGCCGCCGGCGAGATCAAGACCAAGCCCGCCCAGCATTCGGTGCAGAAGCTGCGCGAGATCGGCATCATCCCAGACTTCATGATGTGCCGTTCCGAACGCGGCCTGACCAAGGACGTGCGCGAGAAGCTGTCGCTGTTCTGCAACGTCGAGACCGCCAACGTCATCGATCTCGCCGACGTGCCGGTGTCGGTGTACGAGGTTCCGCAGGTCCTGGTGAAGCAGGACGTGCACACCCTCATCTGCAAACGCCTGGGCCTGCCCGCTCGCGAATGCGACATGAAGGCGTGGGACCTGATGGTCAGCCACATCAAGAAGCCCAAGGATACCGTCACCATCGCCCTGGTCGGCAAGTACATCAACCACCAGGACGCCTACAAATCGGTGACCGAATCGATCGACCACGCGGCCTTTTCGCACCTCCTGAAGGCCAACATCGTGCGCATCGAGTCGGACAGCCTCGAGAAGGACGACGCCTGGGTCGACAAGCTCAAGGGCATCGACGGCATCGTCGTTCCCGGCGGCTTCGGCAAGCGCGGCTTCGAAGGCAAGCTGCGCGCCATCCGCTTCGCGCGCGAGAATCAGATCCCCTACCTGGGCCTGTGCCTGGGCATGCAGGCCGCCTCGATCGAGTTCGCGCGCAACGTGCTCGGCCTGGCCGACGCCAACTCCACCGAGATGAACGAGAAGTCGAAGGACCCGATCATCGTGCTGATGGATTCGCAGCGCGATGTGGTGCAGATCGGCGGCACCATGCGACTCGGCACCTATCCCTGCACCCTGACCAAGAAGACCAGCCGCACCTCGCGCTGCTACAAGGAGGCCGACGTGGTGCTCGAGCGCCATCGCCACCGCTACGAGTTCAACAACGGCTACCGCGCCCAGTTCGAGCAGGCGGGCATGCAGTTCACCGGCCTCTACATCCCCGACGCGGCCAACCCCGACAAATCGCTGGTCGAGATCATCGAGCTCAAGGACCACCCGTTCTTCCTCGCGACCCAGGCCCACCCCGAATTCAAGTCGAGCCCGGTCGAGCCCCACCCGCTCTTCCGCGGCTTCCTCGGCGCGGCCTGGAAGCACAAGACCAAGGGCCAGACGGATTCGGAGACGGGGCTGCATACGATTTCAGCAGAAGGATAGGACGACAAAAACGTCCTCTGTTCTAAGTCCTCCGTCCTCCGTCGACAACGGACGGCCAATCGGCTGTCGACGGAGCACGGAGGACGGAGCACCGAGCACGTTTCCCCGAGTCCTCCATCGACGACGGACGGCCAGCAGGCTGTCGACGGAGCACAGAGGACGGAGCACCGAGCACGTTCCCTCCCCTTCCCCCTTGTAGGTCCCTGTGTCCGGTTAGTTTCCGATCGTGGACGATACGAGACCGCGCACCTGGATCAGTCGGCTCGAAGCGGCCAGCGAACGCGCGA
This sequence comes from Planctomycetota bacterium, assembly GCA_013696105.1. Classification (GTDB taxonomy): domain Bacteria; phylum Planctomycetota; class UBA11346; order UBA11346; family UBA11346; genus JACCZE01. The sequence continues at coordinate 2,090 of JACCZE010000214.1, forward strand.
ATCCGATGCTTGTCCGCTGCGTGCGGCAGGAGCTGCGCAGCCGCGCGTTCGTCGGGTCCTTCAGCGTGCTGCTGGTCGTCTCGCTGCTGTCGGCCTGCTCGGTCGCCTGGTGGACCCTCACCGGCAACGCCGTCGGCAATGAACAGAGCGGTCGGGCGCTGTTCGGCGTGCTCGCCTGCGCCTGGAGCTGCGCGGTGGTGGTGATCCAAGGCACCGGCACCTTCCGCGCCGTCAGCCAGGAGCGCAACGACGACACCTGGGATCTGGTCGATCTCACCGGCATGGGTCCGCGACGCATCGTGCTCGGCCTGATGCACGCCAACCTGGTGCAGGGCATCCTGTTCACGGCTCCGATCGCGCCGTTCATGGTCATGGCCTACATGCTGCGCGGGCTGGATCTCCTGACCATCCTCTTCGCGCTGGTGGTCGTGCCCTTCTTCGCGGTCGCCTCATCGGCACTCGCGGTGCTCACCGCCAGCCTCTCGCAGCAGAAGGCGTCCCGCGCGACCCTCGGTGGCCTGCTGGGCATCGTGCTGCTCGGGTTCTGGCTGATGTCGTTCTCGCTGTGGTTCGGCCTCGGCAGCGGGATCGACTACTACCTGTCGCAGCTGCGCCGCGGCGACGGCGAAACCTGGCTGCTGACCGGGTTCGTGTTCAACCTCTGGGTGGTGGCGGTGGTGTTCATGCTCGTGCTCAGCGGCGCGCTGCTGAGCCATCCCGCCGCCAACCGGTCGACCGGGCCGCGCCTGATGTCGGCGATCGTCTGGGCGAATGCGCTGGCCTGGGCCTGCGGGACCATCGTATGGCTGATCGTCGGAGCCGGATCCGTCGCCAACGCCGAGCGCGAATGCGCGGGGGTGGCCGGGGTGTTCACCATGCTCGCCATGTGGTGGGTGATGCTGGTGTCGCTGTTCGCCGTGACCGAGGACTTCACCCTGTCGCCGCGCCAGGCACGCGCGATCCAGGATCCCAAGCCGATGAAGCGCGCACTGATGGTGGTGTTCGGGCCGGGCGCGACCCGTGGTCGTCTGTGGTACCTGCTGTTCGCCGGGCTGACGATGGCGGCCGGGATGGTCGGCGTCGCGCTGTTCGACCACAAGGACGTCACGATGTTCGTCCTCGCCGCGTGGTATTCGCTGTGCTACTGGTCCATCCTGCTGCTGGTCACCGATGCGCTCTACCGCGGTCCGTTCAGCTCGGTGTTCGATACCCCGGCGATGCGCCGGGTGTGCGTTGTGCTCAGCCTGCTGGTGTGGGGCCTGGCGCCGATCCTGGTCGGCATGTTCCTCGATCCCGTGGATTTCAGCGACACGGTCGCCTGCCTGGTGTCGCCGTTCACCGGCACCGCTTACCTTGCGAACGAGACCGGGAAGCATCCGACCGGGGCGATCACCGTCAGCTTGGCGGGCATCACCGCCATGGTCGTGCTCGGATACCAGGGCACTCGCCTCGCCATCGTCACGCGCCGCGTCACCGCCGAGAACGCGGGCCGCGCCGCCCCGCGCACCTGACCCCAGCGATGCGATACCATGCCGGCGTGGGATGAAACGCAGGTCGCCGCCGCCGCCCGGCGCGTCCGCCTGTCGGTCGATCCCCGTCGCCGTCGCCATGGCCAGGGCGTGCGGCTGGGCGCGGGGCCGGGAGCCAGCCTCGAATTCCATGATCACCGGCCCTACGTTCCCGGCGACGACCCACGTCACCTCGACTGGGGCGTGTATGCGCGCTCCGAGCAGCTGGTGCTGCGCCGCCATCGCCAGGAGGTGAGCCCGCGCGTCGAGGTGATCCTCGACGGCTCGGCCAGCATGGCGATCACCCCCGGCAAGCTCGCGCTCGCCACCGCCGTGGCGGCGCTGGTGATGACCCTCGCCGAATCCGATGGCGCGCGTCCGACGCTGTGGTGGTGCGCAGAGACGTCGCGGCGCCTGGGCCGTGGGAACGATTGGCGGACCGCGCTGCGACTGTCCGCTGCGACCGGCGCGGCGGGTCTCGAATCTCGACCCGCTCCCGCGCTCTCGCCCGGCGCCGAGCGGATCATCGTCTCCGACGGGTTCTGTCCCGGCGGCGGAGCCGCCGCGGTGCGCACGCTCGGTGGCGGCGCCGGCCGCATCTGCCTGCTGCAGATCGTGACCCGGGACGAGCTCGCGCCGAGCGAACTGGGCGCCGTACGTCTCGAGGACGTCGAGGGTGGCGACGCGGATGTGG
>JACCZE010000156.1 GCA_013696105.1 Planctomycetota bacterium
TCGACGCCATGATCACCGAAGCGCGACGACACGCCTACAAACCCAGGCCAGGACGGTCATTCCCACGCGTATCGAAACTGCCGTTCGGGCGCACCAAAGGGCGCGGCTAAAACGAACGGCATTGGGGTAGCCCCGGAAGGGGCGTAGGGGCGAAAGCCCCTGAGCAAAAAGCCGTCGAGCACCAGCGCGATGCCCGAGCCGAGTCCGCATCCCCGCAGCGTCCTCGATCCCGCTCATCACGCATCCGGTCGGCTGCGATACCGGCTCGGCGCGACCCCCAGCCTGGATCGGAACGCCTTCGAGAAGCGGTGCGCGCTGGCGAATCCGCTGCGGCTGGCGACTTCCGCGATGCTGATGCCGCCGTCGCGCAGCAGGGCCGCGGCATGGTCCAGGCGCAGGCGATCGAGGTAGGTCTTCGGCGGGCATCCATACAGCGCCTGGAAACGCCGGAACACCGTGCTGCGATCGAATCCGAGCTGAGCCGCGATCGAGCCCAGCTTCAAGGGCTGCGCGAACCGCTCGTCGATGATGCGACGGACCGCAGTCGCCAGATGCGACGCGCGATCGGGCGCAGCCGCACGCGGAGCGAGTCCATCGAGCACCCGCCACGCCGCCGCCTGGGCGTAAAATGGGGAATGATCGTCGGCACGGAACACCGCCTGGATCTCGTCCAGCAGCGGACCGACGCGATCGGCCTGCAGATCGTCGCGGCACCACGGCCGGTCGCCGCCTCCCAGGAGCGCTGCCGCTTCCCGCGCCCGGGTCCCGACCAGGTTGATCCAGGTGTACCGCCACGCCCGTGCTCCTCGGTCGCGATATGCGACCGGGCATCCGGGCATGAAGCAGAAGACCGAGCCCTGGGCGGCGCGCCATTCCCTGCCGTCCATGGTCACGGAACCCTCGCCGCCATGCACGATGTGCAGCGACACGCGCACCGGGGTCTGGTGGTAATCGAAATCACCACGGCTGACGAAGCGCCCGAGGATCGCGACCGCCAGGTCGCAGCGTTCGAGCTCTGCTCCCGCCGCGGGCAGATACATCGTCTGCCGCCAGGTCGGCCCCGATCCATCGTGCAACATTTCGCCCAGTGTGGCAACAATGTCAGCCGATTACACCTGAAATTATCCGGTATGGTCAGGGCATCACCTCGGAGACCAGCACCATGGCGACCAGCCCTTTCCCCGGCGCGACCCCTCCCAACGACCGCGAGACCTTCTTTTTCGATCTCCACGGCTTCGTCATCCTGCGCGGAGCCCTGTCGTCAGCGGAGGTCGCCGCCTGCAACGACGTGATGGACGACCTCCAGCATCTGAAGACCGGGGAGTGGGCGGGCTGGGTCCAGGCGCATACCTATGGCGGCAAGGAGGGATTGAACCTGCAGCAGATCTATGAGGCCGGCGAGCCATTCGAGCGCCTGATCGATCACCCGGCGTGGATCGAGAAGGTGCGCACGTTACTCGGGGGCGAAGGGACCTTCGATTATCACCACGGGCCCCTGTTCATCGACGAGTGCTTCGCCAACATCCGCGGTCCAGCGGATGCGATCGGCATGCACTCGGGAGGACATCAGGGGACGCTGCGCACGCAGTTCTTGGTGAAGGATCGCCGTTTCCACTGCGGCCAGGTGAACGTGCTGGTGGCGCATCGCGACATCGGCCCCGGTGACGGCGCGACCATGGTCGTACCCGCGAGCCACAAGGCGAACTTCTACCATCCCGATTTCGACCATGCCGGCATGGCCATCGGGCAGACGCGCTCGATGGATGGAGTCGAAGGCGCCATCGAGGTCCATCTGCGCGCCGGCGATGCGCTCGTGTTTGTCGATGCCATCATCCACGGTTCAGCCGCGCGGGTGAACCCCGGCCAGCGCCGCATCAGCGTCTATCGTTACGGCCCGAGCTGGGGCAATTTCCGTCACGGCTACCGACCCTCGCCCGAGCTGCTCGCCCGGCTGTCGCCAGCGCGGCGCGGCATCGTGCAGCCGATGGATCCGGTGCTGCCTCCGTGCGCTGTTGCGCTCGCCTGATCAGAGCCGCAAAGACCGCGCGATCCGCACGTCACTTCCCCGAGAGCTTGCGGCGGATGGCTGGCGACGAGAGCGCGCCCCAGGCCATGCCCAGGACCAGGCCGGCGCCGTGCGCGCTGTTGGCGATCGGACCGGCCATGCCCTGGTAGCACAGGACGAACCACACGATCATCAGGATGACGTTGGCCTGCCCGAGTTCGTACCCGAGCGCACGGTCCAGGCGCCCGCGGATCCACACATAGCCGAACAATCCGTAGATGACCCCGGACATGCCGCCGAAATGCGCGCCGTTGTCGAGGTACTGTGCGCAATTCGACCCGATCGCGAAAGCCAGCATCAGCCAGGCCAGCGTCGTCCACCCCTGGCGCTGCTCGATCATCTTTCCGAGGGTGTGCATCCACATCATGTTGAAGAGGATATGGATGCCGTTGAGGTGGACGAAGATCGGCGTCACCAGCCGCCAGACCTGGCCCTGTCGGATATCGGTGAATGCCCGCGGGTCTCCGCGCTGCTCGGTGTCGAATCCGTTCACCGCCAACCAGGTGAACACGTCGGAGCGCTGGCCGAAATCGCACGCCAGGGTCACGCCGATGCTCGCGACGATCAGCGCGATGGTCAACGGAGTCCGTGTATTCTTCCGCCATTGTTCCGCCGGTTCGACGATATTCGCGTCGCGCGCGACCTGTTCGGCCGCAGCGCGCTCGCGTGCGCTGCGCGCCGCGACCGAGGATTTCGCCCAGCCAGGATTTCGAGGGTCCGAGGCGAAGCGCGCGAATATCTCGCGCGCGGACGCCATCGCGTCGTCCCGGATCACCCAGATGATCCACCGACCGTCGCCGCCGAGTTCGATTTCGCTCTCGATCTCGGCGGTCAGCAGGACATCGGCGCACAGGCGCGCGTGCGCTTCATCATCGAGATGACCGATCGGGCGCATGGACCGACTGTCCATGGTCGCAGCCGACGTCCAAGCGGGATACGTGGTTCGGTGCTGGTGATGGCGAGGTCAGGGCCGGGAGCGCTGACGCAGCAGCAGCAGCGCCGACAACACCAGCGCGAGACCGGTCCCCAGGCCGCAGCGCGGCTGTCCGCCCTCGCCCTGGACGCTCTGGGCCGTCACCGTGCTGGTCTGCACCGCGGTGGTGAAGGTCCGGTCGCTGCTGATGGCGATGTTTCCGGAGGCGTCCCGGCTCTTCACGCGGTAATGGTACAGGGTGTTCGTCGCCAAGCCGCCGAGCGATTGCACATGGCTGGTGGTCGCGGCGGAATCGATCGCCGTCACAGCGCCGTAGGAGGCGGTGAGACCGTACTCGACCTGGGAGTCGGAGCTCTCGTTGGTCGTCCAGGAGATGGACGCCCCGGAAGCGGTGATGGCCGAAACGGCGATGGCGGAGATGACCGGAGGTGTGGTATCGGGGATCGCCGAGGTGGTGAAGGTGACATCGGTGCTGGTCGCGAGATTGCCGGCGGCATCGCGGCTGAGCACACGCAGATGGTAGAGGGTGCTCGCCGTGAGCCCCGACAGCGCGACGCTGTGGGTGGTCACCATGGTTGCGTTCAACGTGGTCTGGCTGCCGTAGGCGGTGGTCGTGCCGTACTGCACCCGACTGTCGCTGGCTTCGTTCGTCGTCCAGGTGACGACGGCGGAGTTGGCGGTGATGCTGCCCACGGAGATGCCGGTGATGATCGGTGCGGTCGTATCCGGCGGCGGGGACGTGGTGAAGGTGAAGTCGCCGCTGGTCGCGAGGTTGCCCGCGGCGTCGGCGCTCTTGACGCGGTAATGATAGAGGGTGCTGGCGGTCAATCCGGTCAAAGCCTGCGCATGCGCCGTGACCTTCGTTGTGTTGAGGGTGGTGGAGGAGCCATAGGCGGTGGTGGTGCCGTATTGGACCTGGGTGTCGCTCGCCTCATTCGTCGTCCAGGTGATGGTCGCTCCCGTTGCCGTGATCGCTGTCGCGGTCACGGCTGATATCACCGGCGCCGTGGTGT
>JACCZE010000158.1 GCA_013696105.1 Planctomycetota bacterium
TCGGTCTGGGCGATCCCAATGCCCCGAGCTGGGGATCGCTGCTCAACCAGGGGCGGGAGAACATCGATTACACCTGGTTGATATACGCCCCGGGCATGGCGGTGTTCCTGCTCGTGACGTGCCTGAATCTGCTCGGCAACGGCCTGCGCGAAGCCCTCGATCCCAAATCCACGAGTTGAGCACCCCCATGACCGACGGCCCCGCACCTGCTCCGCTGCTCGCCTTCGACGATCTGCGCATCACCTTCAAGCTCCGTGACCGCTCGGTGGAAGCGGTAAAGGGTCTGTCCTTCTCCATCGCCCCCGGTCAGGTCGTCGCCCTGGTCGGCGAGTCCGGCTCCGGCAAGAGCGTATCGGCGATGTCGATCCTGCGCCTTCTGCAGGAGCCGCCCGCGACCTATCCCGGCGGCAGGATCCTGTGGAAGGGCGAGGACATCCTGAAGATGGACGCCAAGCGGCTGCTCGCCCTGCGCGGCGGCGAGGTCGGCATGATCTTCCAGGAGCCGATGACCTCGCTCAATCCGACCTGGACCTGCGGCGCCCAGGTCGAGGAAGCCCTCGAACTGCACACCACGCTCGATGCCGCCGGCCGGCGCGAGCGCGTGATCGAGCTGTTCAACCAGGTCGGCATCCCCCAGCCCGACTCGCGCATCGACCAGTATCCGCACGAGATGTCCGGCGGCATGCGTCAGCGCGTGTGCATCTCGATGGCTCTCGCCTGCCGGCCGCAGCTGCTGATCGCCGACGAGCCCACCACCGCGCTGGATGTCACCATCCAGGCGCAGATCCTCGACCTGATCAAGCGCCTGCAGAAGGAGCAGGGGATGGCGGTGCTGTTCATCACCCACGACCTGGGCGTGGTCGCCGAGCTCGCCGACCGCGTGGTGCTCATGCGCAACGGCGAGAAGGTGGAAGAAGGCCCCGTGGCCGAGATCTTCGCCGCGCCCAAGCATCCCTACACCCAGGGCTTGCTCGCCTGCCGTCCGCGCCTGGGCCGCAAGCCCGGCCGACTGCCGACGGTCGAAGATTTCATGAACGCCGAGAAGCCCGCGACCTGAATCCCACGCGGATCCCAGTCGCCCGAGCGCTTCGGCGGCAGGCTGTGCTTATTTTCCGTGCGCGATCATCGCCCAGGCGGCGATCGGATTGAAGCCGGGATGATGCCGGGCGTCGTGGCAGGTGCGACAATCTCTGGTGCCGCCGGTGCGCACGCGACCTCCGCTTGCGGCATGGGCACCCGAGCCCTGATGGCAGGACGCGCACTGCACGTTGGGCGCGATGGTTTTCTTCGTATCCTGCGCGGTGGCTTCCGGGGATGCCGGCTCGCTGTGACACGATACGCACGCGTCGGTGTGATCGGATGGCTTCAACGACGCCCACGCGCGCGCGTGCGCGCTGGTCGACCAGACTCTGTGGGCGGCGACATGGCACGAGGCGCACGATCGGCACGGCTGAACGGTGTCATCGATGGTGGAACTCAGCGGCTCACGGAACGCTGCGAGGATCCCTGGTCGAGCCGGCAAGGTCGCATCGATCGGCAACGAGATGCTCTCGCTGATCCTGCCGTCGGACGTCACCAGCAGCACCTCGGCAATCATCCCGCCTGACAGCAGCGGTCGAACCAAGCGAGCATGCTCGACAGCGACCGCAGTGGTGGGAATGACCGCGATGACACCCGGCGCCGCGAGCGCAGACTCTGGGTCCGCGGTCACCACCACGCCAGGATCCCCAAGCGACCATCCAGCCTGGGCGAGCGCGGCGCCGACTCCCGCGCGTGCCCCATCGACGTCGCCGCTGAGCACGAAGCGCGTCGGCAGGTCTTTGTCGAGCGTGGCGCAATGATCCGGCAGGGCGGCGAGAAGGTCGATCCCTCCGAGCGATCCCGCACTGCAGCCGCAATTGCGGATCTCGCCGCGCAGATCGTGCACGATGAACCAGACCGTAGCGCTCTCCGCCCGCGCCCGCGCGAGGGTGCTGGAGAGCACCTGTGCCCCGGTCCCCATGCCCGTGGTCACCACCTGCACCTGCACGCGCGTGGTTCCCGCGGTGGTGCGCAGCGTCACCGTCTTCACGCCGGGAAGGACTCCGACCGCGCGGAGTTCGATCGGCGTGCTCGTCCCGGCCGTGAGGTCGATCGGCGTCGCGGTCACGGCCGAGACGCAGCGGCAGTCGGTGGTGATCGCGATCAGCCGGGCATCGACCGGAGAGGTCACCGCGATCGACAACCGTTGTTCCTCGCCCGCGGCGACCTCCACCCGGGTGAGCGCCGGACGGGCGTGCAGGATCGGTTCGGGAATGGCAGCAGGGGGATCTCCCGATTCCGCCGCCAGCAGCAGGATCGAGAGGAGGGCTGCTCCGAGACCGAGACCGCGACGGACTGATGCAGCAGGACGGGTCACGCAAGGAGTGATATCGACGGCCACCGGCGATGAAATGCCCCGTGCTGTATCATCTGAATCATTTGCATATATCCCCTTCGCCTGGAATTGTTCACGGATCGGCTCTGGTCGGTGCCAGAAAACATTGGGACTTCCGGTTTTAGGCGGTTTCCCACATCCACTCGGTGAGGACAAACATGCTTGCCTGGTGCTAAAGGCCCGTACACCATTAGCCCTATATGAAGCGCTTGAAACGCTATTTGCGAACCATATCGACATCGGGATGGGCAGCCTGCGTCGTCCTGCTTGTGGCTACGTCCTGCTCTGAGCGTCCACCGAAGGAATCTCCAGCCGAACCATCCGCTCCCGCTGCGGTTGAGATGAGCAGTGAGTTGGGACAAGGCGTCCCCGTCTCAACGGCACCAGCGCCGGCAACCCCCCTCGACCATCGTGTCCGTGCTGCCGCTGCCCTGGCAAACCGCACGCTGCCGACCCCGACCCCTCAACTCATCCACGCCCGCAAACAGACGCCGGCGCCGGCATTCGATCGCGACGCCTATCTCGCCGACCCGGCCGCCTACCTCGACGTCGCCTCGCCCGGGCGCGCGCAGTCGCCAGCCCAGCCCGCCGCAGACGTGCCGATGATCACGGCGGTGAGCGGCACCGCCGGCACCATCCCGCCACTGGGTTCCGCGGTGCTGAAGGCTCAGACGGAACCGGGCATGCCCGTGACCTTCACCAGCTGGGGTCTGGGCAGCTTCGATTCGGGCTTCCCCACCATCACCGTCGCCGCCGACGAAGCGGGGATCGCATGCGCGCGCTTCACCGCCTCGGCCGGCACCGTCGGCCAGTGTCCGATCATCGCCGCCAGCCCGGTGCGCGGCGGCACGCTCAGATTTCTCGTCACGGTCAGCGATCGTTAGGAACCCGCTATGAAAAAGATCATGTGTATCGGCCTCATCCTCGCCTGCGTGTTATGTGGGGTCGACAATGCATCAGCAGGCGAGGGTAGTCCAGATTGGAGCCTGGTCAGCCAGGTCACGAACTGCAACAACCAGCGCGAGTGCACGTGGAAGTGATGCGAAGAGGTCAAGGTCATCACGATCAGTAAGCAGTTTCCATGCGAAGAGCACCCGCCTGAAACCGGATCGTCGGGTTCATCCATCAGCAACCTCAATGGTCGGTATCGCCATGACGCGTGGGATTACCGCATCCATCCGACTGAAGGCACGGGGTGCGCCCCGTGCGGAGGGGCCACGGTTCGCGAGGGCGGTACCCTGCTTCCAAGCTTTGAGCTGCATCGCTTCTACTCTCCGGACAATTCCTATCCAACCTCCTTCGGTCGCCATTGGGGTTGGAACGGGGACATCTGGCTGACGCTCTACGCTCCAGGTCAGGTGCCGGATTGGATTCCAGCGCAGGGCGTGGGATGGGTGGCGGAACTATCACAACCGCACGAGGACCCGATCGATGCGGTGCTGTCGACCGATCCCGATGGCGATGGCATCTTCACCACTCCAGAACGTGCCCACGCCAAGGATCTGCGCTTCTTCAACGCGGCTGGCGTCGCCGTTTCCGATCCGTCACTCGCTGCAACCGCGGTGCTGACCCAATTCGGCGGTGAGCGCATCGCATTCGAATTGTTTCCAGGATCGGCGATCGGTGCGAACCATACCGGCCGCGTGATCTGGACCGCTGACCGCAACGACCAGCGCATGACCTGGACCTGGAAGTACCGCGTCGACGATCCGACTCTGGTGGGATCGCTCGCCACCAAATTGGCGATCCTCGACCGTGTCACCGATGCCTACGGTCGGATCGCGGTATTCACCTACGACGAGACCCGCCAGCATGCGGGGGTGTGGGTGGTCACCTCGATCCTGCTGCCCGATGGCCGCACCATCGGCTACGACTATGGCGCGATCCTCGACCCCCACGGTGAAACCAGCGACCAACTCGTCGCGGTGCGCCATCCCGACGGCAGCCGTTCGAACTTCAGCGCAATCATGGACCCGGTCACAGCAAATATCGAATGGAGCTGCAACGATCCCGCTGCCGAGCCCGAGTCGCGGGTAAAGAAGGTGCAGTTGACCAACATCACCTGGAGGAATCCTGCCGATCCTGCGGATATCCGCATGCAGACCTGGGGGCGCGCGCGCGAAATCCGCAACGGCGCCAACGAGCTCACCTATTCGAACTGGATCGACACCTACACCCTCTCGAATGGCGTCAAGATCACCCACAGCTATGTGCTCGACCACGGGCGCACCTGGGGCATCGAGCACCAGGACGGTCGATTCCCGTCAGGCATCTTCTACCGGGATGAAGTCGCGAGCGCTCCTGCCACCTGGTTCAATCCCATGTGGACAGGCTGGACGGCCGTCGATGAATACGAATACAATGGACCGCGCGGCTCGATCAGTAAGCACACCGATCCGCTCGGGCATGTCACCAGTTGGACCCGCGATCCCATCACGGCGGCGCCGACCGTGACGATCTTCCCCGACGGCTCGCGCGAGACCGTCACCTACAACTCTTTCGCTCAGCGGCTGCGGGTGGTGGATCGTTTGGGCCGCATCACGGATCGCACCTACGATGCCCGCGGAAATCAACTGTCCGAGACGCGGGCGGTCGGCACGGTCGACGTCGCGACATGGGGCTGGACCTACGACGCGCGGGGCCTGGTGACCTCAATGCCGTTCGTTTTAGCCGCGCCCTTTGGTGCGCCCGAACGGCAGTTTCGATACGCGTGGGAATGACCGTCCTGGCCTGGGTTTGTAGGCGTGTCGTCGCGCTTCGGTGATCATGGCGTCGA
>JACCZE010000159.1 GCA_013696105.1 Planctomycetota bacterium
GGACGCCGGACGTCGGACGTTCCCATCATGAGCTGGGGCCATCCTGAGATGTTCTGGCTGCTCGGGGCGCTGGCGATCGCCGCGGCGTTGCGCTTCGCCCTCGGTCGACGCGTGCGCTGGAAGCTGCGCTCGATCGGCGCTGGATCGGAGCACCTGACGCCGCGCGTCGGGCGCAGGCGCGAGCACCTGCGCGTGGGCCTGATGTGGTCAGGACTGGCGGTGATCGTCCTGGCGATGGCGGCTCCGCGCTGGGGAACGGTCGAATCCATCCGCCGGCAGACCGGCGCCGACCTCTTGCTGCTGATCGACTGCAGCCGCTCGATGCTGGCGACCGATCTGTATCCGAATCGCCTGGAGGTCGCGCGGCGCAAGGCCTTGGAACTGGTCGAGCAGTCGCCGGAAACGCGTATGGCGCTCATGCCGTTCGCGGCGATCGCGGTGCTGCGCTGTCCGCTGACCGGCGACCGGAATGCGCTGGCGCAGATGCTCGAGGACTGCTCGCCGGATCTCTTCCCCGCCAAGGCGGGGCTGCAAGGCTCAGCGATCGGCGATGCCACATCGCAGGGCCTTCAGGTGCTGACGCGGCAGGCCGAACGCGGTCAGGCGATCCTGGTGATGAGCGACGGCAGCGACGACGACCAGGAGTCGGTGGAACGCGCCGCGCAGGCGGCCAAGGCCGCGGGCGTGGCCGTGTTCGGCATGTTCCTCGGAGATCCCGACAAGACCACCACCATCGAGATCGATGGGCACCTCGAAACCATGAGCGCGTCGCGCACCACGCTCGACCGGCTCGCCGAAGCGACGGGCGGCGCCTGCGTCAACGCGACCACCGATGCGTCGGACATCACCGCGCTGCACCAGCGCATCGTCGCGACCGTGGCCCAGCGCCCGTGGGAGGAGCGTCACCGCGTGGTGGCGACCGAACGCTACCACTGGTTCCTGGTTCCTGGCCTCGCGGCCGTGATCCTCGGGCTGCTGCTGCCGACGCGGCGGCGGCTGCGCGATGGCGCGCCGGCGACGCCGCGGAGGATGGCGTCGTGAGACCACGTGCCAGGTCAAGCCGACGTTCGACGTCCGACGTCCGACGTTCCCTTCGATTCTGCGTGCTCCTGGCGCTGATCTCGGCCGCGCCCGCGGCCGATCCGTGGGAACAGCTCAGCGCAGCGGTGGCGAAAGCTCCGGCGGAGTCCGAGAAGGACCTCGAAGCGTTGGTGCTGGACAATCCCGGATTCCTCGCCGCGCACTACGACCTGGGCACCCTGCAGATCGAACGCGATCCCGCCAAGGCCGCGACCCACCTCGAGCAGGCGTCGGCGGCGCCGAATCGCCAACTCGCCGCGGACGCCAGCCACAATCTCGCCATCGCGCGCTGGAAGCAGGGGCGCCTGGACGACGCCTTGATCGCCGCCGTGCGCGCCGCGGAGCTGAATCCGGAATTCGCAGCCTTTCGCGACCAGGTGCGCAAGGGCGTGCTGGTGGCCAAGGACCTGGCGCGCATCAAGGCCGAGGAGGACGCGAAGAAGTTGAAGCTGCCCGCGGCGACACTGCCGGTCGCAAGCGTCGGCATCCCGTATGAGGCGCGCATCACCGCACGCGGCGGCGCGGGGAGCTACGCCTACACCATCGCCGGCGCCACCCGTCTGCCCAAGGGCATCATCTTCGAAACCGACGGACGCCTGCACGGCACGGCGCAGGAAGCCGGTGCGCATCAGCTCACGATCGAGGTGAAGGACGCCGCCGGCGCGACGGCGATCGGCACCGTCACCCTGCCGATCCTGCCTCCGCCCGAGATCCTCAGCGAACGTCTGCCAGAGGCGATCGCCGAACAGCCGTACCGCGCGAAGGTGCGATCGAGCGGATTGTCGCAGCCACGGTGGGAGTCGCAGGGACTCCCAGCTGGGCTCGCGATCTCGACCGCCCCCGATGGCACCGGGGTGATCAGCGGCACCACCGATCAGCTCGGCAACCACCGGGTCGACGTGCGCGCGGTCGACGGCCAGCGCTCCGCGCAGCGCGTGCTCGAGCTCCTGGTCAGCGATTCCTTCGCGCCCGACGCCACGGAACTGCCGCAGGCGACGGCGTGGGCGGCCTACGAGCACCGGGTCGGGGTCCGCGGTCCGGCGCAGGAATACCACTGGAAGCTGGTCGGACCGGGTGGCGGCCTGGCGATCGCCGACGATGGCACGATCACCGGCGCTCCGGACAAGGCCGGCGATCTGAGCATCGCGGTCGAACTGTCGGCCGCTGATGGCCGCGCTCGCAGCGCGGAATTCACCCTGCCGGTGAATCCACCGCCGGTGATCGAGGAAGGCGAGACGATCACCGCGGTGCAGGGACAGCCGTTCGAGCGCAGGCTCGCGGCGACGGGGGGCACGCGTCCCTTCGCGTGGCGCCAGGTCGAGGGCACGCTGCCGAAGGGTTTCCGCCTGGACCCCGACGGCGCCCTGCGCGGAGCGACCGCCGAGACCGGAGACTTCACCGTGACGGTGGCCCTGTCAGACCATTGGCAGGCAGGCACCCAGCAGGCGCTGAAGCTGGCCGTTTCACCGTCGGAGAATCCGCCACCAGAACAGACCGGGAGTGACGACAAGGACCAGGCGAAAGATCAGGCAAAAGATCAGCAAAAGGACCAGCAGGATCAGCAACAGGACCAGGCGTCCAAGGATCCCGGTGATCAAGGGGGGAAAGAGCCGGGCAAGGACCAGGGCGACGCGGGCGCGCAGGACGACGCCGCCGGCGGCAAAGACCAGAAGCAGGATCCAGCCGAACCCAGACCCGGCGACAAAGGACCAGAGAAAGCCGATGCGAAGGTCGGCACGGATGCGAAACAACCTCCAGACGGCACGGATCCCAAGCGATCCGCCACCTCGAAGCCCGGCAACGATGGCAGTGGGGATACGGGCGATCAAACCTTGCGCCAGATGCAGGCGCTGGATCAGGCCGCAGGCGACCGCTGGCTCGATCAGCTGCCGAAGGAGGACCGCGGCGCCCTGCGCGGTCAGCTGCTGCGCGGAGCGGCGCCACCGCGCAAGCAGGTGAAGCCGTGGTGATCGCGCGCGTCGCGTGCCGGATCCTGTTCGGCGCGCTCACCGTTATCGCCAGCGTCTCGGCCAGTGAGGCGCACCTCGACCTGCCGGATCCGTTGATCCCCGGTGTCCTGATGGAAGGCGCGATCGTGGTCGAGCAAGCGCCCGGAAACATCGTGTCGCTCGCGCTTCCCGAGGTCGCGGGGCTGCAGTGGGAGCAGCACGGCACCAAGCGCACCATCACCACGGTCAATGGCGTCACGAGCGAATCATTCTACTTCGGGGTGACCGCTGCCGAACTCGGGACCCTGGACATCCCCCCCGCGACCGTGCGCCTGAGCGACGGCACCTCGGTGTCGACCGCGCCGATCACCGTCATGGTCAGCCATGGCAACGCCAAGCTGGTCGGCGATGCCTATGCCGAAGCGGTCTTCGCACCGGACACCATCGTCACCGGCGAGTCCACCCAGCTCACCTACCGCATCTTCGTCAAACCCGGTTGCCAGGTCGACAAGGGCGCCGTCTCTCCGCCCGCCGACGCCATCCGCCTCAGCGAGCCGAACGCGTACGTGCGCGGACGCAGCTATGACGAGTCTGGGGAGGCGTGGACCTCGTTCACCACCACCTGGCAGCTGACCTGGACCAAGCCGGGCAGCTATGAGGTCGGCGGTCAGCAGAGCTACCTGCGCATCGCCCCCGATGGTTTCCGCCGTTCGGTGCGTTCGGTGGCGGTGAAACCCGCGCGGATCACCGTGACCCCGCCCCCGAGCGAGGGCAGGCCCGCGGACTTCGCCGGGCTGATCGGTCCGGTGGCGTTGACCGCGAGCCTGGAGCGTTCGCGCATCGCCGCAGGAGAAGGCACCGCCATCGAGGTGGCGCTCGCTGGTCCGCACGTCGACCTGGCGCGCGCGCCCGAGCTCTCGCTGCCGGCGATCGTCAAATCATACCAGAAGGAGACCGTGATCCGACCCGGTGGGCGCGTGTTCCGCTGGGACCTGGTGCCCGCGGCTCCGGGCGAATATCCGATCCCCGCGATCAGCACGGCGTATTTCGATGTCGCGAGCCGGACCTATCAGCGCGCGTCGTCGGCACCGATGGTGCTGACCGTGCTTCCGGGGCGCGCGAGCATGCTCACGGTCTCGGGTGCTCCGATGCGCGTGGCTCCGTCCGCCTCCCAGCCCGCGATGGTCGAGATGCTTCCGCTGCGTGACGCGGCCCAGGCGGTCCCCGCTCCCGGGATCGCCGCGATCGCCTTCGCCGTGGGACTGGGCCTTGGAGGTGCGGCCGCGCTCGCGCGCAGGATCGGTCCGCTGCGACGCGCTCCGCACCGCGGCAAAGCTCTGGCCAGAGCGATCTCCGCGCGCGATCTCGATGCGGTTGCGCGCGCCATCGCGCAGCTGCGGCCCGAGCTGCGCGACGCGCGCCTGATCCAGGTGGCGCAACGCCTGCAGGATGCGGTGGATGTCGCCCGCTTCGGCCATTCGACCGTCCCCGACGACATCATCGCGTCGGCGAGCGAATTGGAGAGCGTGCCATGAATCAGACCCGCTCCGCGCTGCGCGCGCTGCTGGTCGTGGCCTGGCTCGGCTGCGCGTTCGCGGCGGAGGAGGATGCCTATGCGCCCTGGATGCAAGGCCGACCCCACGATGCGATCGCTGGCCTGCAGCGCGCCGCCCGCAGCGGTGGCGGATGGGGTGCCTGGTTCGATTGCGCGCTGGCGGCACGTGCCGCCGGCGACAACGGTCGCGCGCAGGCGTGCCTGCTCGAAGCGCATCGGCTGGCTCCCGCCCGTGCAGAACCCCTCGCCGCCCTGCGCCTGGGCGGCGCCACGATCGCGCCGACCTGGTGCGAACGTGCCGGCCCGATCGCCTGGGCGGGAAGCGGATGGCCGGGCGTCGCCATGCTCGCGATCGCGGGCGCGTGCCTCGGCTGGTGGTGCTGCAGCCGGCGGCGCCGCAATGCGATCGCCACCCTCGGAGCCATCCTGGTAACGGCCTGCGCTCCCGGAGCGATCGCCGTCTGGCTCGATGCGCATGCACCATTGATCGCGGTGGTGCGCGACACGCATCTGGTCGACAGCACCGGCGCTGCGACGTCACCGGTGGAGGCCGGCACGGTCCTCACTCGAGAAGGCCAACGGGTGTGGAATGGACGCGTCCTGGTGCAGGCGCCCGATGGCGCACGCGGCTTCGTATCCCTGGCGGATACCCGGATGGAGGACTGACGGAGAGGACGCCTTGCCTTGGCGGCGGGGACGTTCACGGTTCGGGACCCATGCCCGTCGCTCTTCCCGAACAGCACACCGACCAGGCGACCGACACCGCGCCGCTGTGGCACGTGGTGCTGCACAACGACGACGACCACACCTACGACTACGTCATCGACATGCTGGTGAAGCTGTTCTCGCATCCGATCGAACGCGCCTTCCAGTGCGCCTGTGAGGTGGATTCCGCAGGGCGATCGATCGTCGAGACCACGAGCAAGGAGCGCGCCGAGTTGAAGCAGGAGCAGATCCACGCCTACGGCCCGGACCACCGCATCCCCCGGTGCAGCGGCAGCATGACCGCGACCATCGAAACGGCGCGCTAGCAGGCTGTCGAAAACAGCCTGCTGGGGGTTGAAGGGGGCATTTTGCGGGCATTTTGCCCCCTGGACAAAAAGTCGAAGTTGAAGAAACCCCGGCAAAATAGCGACCGCAGGTCGCGCCGGGGTTTCCTTCAACGCTGGCCATTCCCCTCCATCCCCGGTCCGATTGCCGGTTTGCGGACGGTCCGGAAGTCGGGTATCCTTCCCCTGGACCGTGGCCACCCAACGTCATCAGCACCCTCGTCGCGACCGCTGGTTGTTCGCGGGTGCCGTCATGGCCTGCGCGCTGGCGTCGGGCTGCGTGTGGTGGATCGGCGATCAGGCCGATATGCACGCGAGTGCCGTGGGCTTCGAGCACCAGAGCGAGGAGATCACCGAACGTGTCGCACGGCGGCTCGCGCTCTACGGCGCGTGCCTGAGCGGAGCGCAGGGCCTGTTCGCCGCCAGCCGGACCGTGGAGTCGGACGAATGGGATGCGTATTTCGCGGCGCAGTCGCTCGAACGCATGCCGGGCCTGCTCGACTGCACGTACAGCCCGCGCGAGACGCCCGAACGCCTGGCGACGTTGCCTGCGCGGCTGCGCGCGCACAACGTGCCCCAGGAGTTCCTGGAGGCGCTGTCCAAGCGCACATACGACCCGGGCGCGCGCGAGTATTTCCCGATCATCTACGCTTTCCCCAACGATGTCCGCATCGCCGGTCTGGACCTGGGATCCATTCCCGAAAGCGCCAAGACGATCGCCATCGTGCGCGACAGCGGAGCCATGCGCCTCTCGTGGCCACTGACTCTGGTCCGCGATCCCGAGCCGCGTCCGGCCTACCGCCTGGTGGCCCCCATCTACGACCACGGGCAGCCAGCGGCGGGTGCGAACGACACCCGGCCGTTGATCGGGATCGTGAGCGCGACATTCCGGACGCGCGACCTGTTCGCCACCGTCTGCGATGGCATCGCGGACATCGAGGTCGAGGTCGTGGATTCGGACCTCGCGGGCCGCGACCTGGTGCTGTTCGATCGGTTCGCCGACCGGACACCGCGCGACGCCGGGCAGCCGGCATGGCACCGTCGCCTGACCCACCTGCCGGTCGCGGGCCGCGACTGGCGGATGCATTTCGCCAGCACTCCCGCGTTCGAGCGCGCGTCCGGGCACACGCGGGGCCTGTGGTGCGCCGCCCTCTCGCTCCTGGGCAGCACCCTCCTGCTGCTGCAGCTGGGGACCATGCTCGCCAGCCGGCGGCGCGCCTACACCAGGGCCGAAGGCATGGCCTCGTCCCTGCGCAAGAGCGAGGCCGAGGTCTCGAAGCTGGCGCTGGTGGCGAGCAAGACCGCCAATGGCGTGGTGATCACCGACGCGAACGGCGCCATCGATTGGGTGAACGACGGCTTCCTCCGCCTCACCGGCTATTCGTTCGATGAGATCCGCGGCCGCAAGCCCGGCAGCTTCCTCCAGGGTCCCGAGACCGACCCCGCACAGGTGAGCATGATGCGCGCGCGCATGCGCGCCAACAAGGCGTTCACCGCCGAGCTGATCAACTATCGCAAGGACGGGACCCCCTACTGGGTGGTGATCGAGGTCCAGCCGGTGTTCGATGCGCGGGGTTCCCTCGTCAACTACCTCGCCATCGAGACCGACATCACCGAACGCGTGCGCTCGTACAGCAATCTCCGCACCGCCTATGCCGAGACCGAATCGCTGCTGTCGAGCATCTCCGCGGTGCTGGTGAGCGTGCTCGAGGACGAGCGCATCGTGCGCTGGAACCAGGCCGCGGAGGCTGCGTTCTCTCGTCGTTCGGACGAGGTGCTCGGACTGGCCCTGAGCGAATGCGGCGTCGCCTGGGATCTGCCTGAGATCCGCTCGCTGCTGCGGACCTGCCGCGATCAGGACGCCACGTTCCAGGCCAGGGACGTCCGCTACAAGCGTCCGGACGGAAGCGATGGCGTGATCGAGATGGGCTGCGCGATCACCCGCAATGAGAGAGGAGACCGCCAGCTGACCCTGGTCGGGCTCGACGTCACCAGCCGACGTGTGCTGCAGAGCCACCTGAACCACGCCATGAAGCTCGAATCGATCGGTCAGCTCGCGGCCGGAGTCGCGCACGAGATCAATACGCCCACGCAGTTCGTCGGCGACAACCTGCGCTTCCTGCAGGACGGCTTCGCTTCCTTCCTGAAGGCGGTGTCCGCGCAGGATCGCGCCCTCGATGCCGCGCGCAGCGGCACCTGCACCGACGACATCCTCGCGGCCACGGCCAAGGAGGTCGCCGATGCGGATCTCCCGTACCTGGCGGCGGAGGTACCGAAAGCCGTTCAGCAATCGCTGGACGGGGTCAAGCGCATCGCGGACATCGTCGGCGCGCTCAAGGCCTTCTCGCATCGTGATGAAGGGCAGCACACGCCGGTCGACCTGGGCAAGGCTCTGCTGAGCACCCTGATGGTCGCCCGCAATGAATACAAATACGTGGCGGACGTGGTCACCGACTTCAGCCCCGAGCTGCCGCCCGTCCCCTGCCTCGCTGGCGAGATCAACCAGGTCTTCCTGAACCTCATCGTCAATGCGGCGCACGCCATCTCTGACGCCGTGCGGGGAAGCGAACGGCGCGGCACGATCACCATCACCACCGCCCGCAGAGGGGACTGGGTCGAGGTGCGCATCAGCGATACCGGAGCCGGCATCCCGGTCGAGATCCGCGAGCGCATCTTCGACCCGTTCTTCACCACCAAGGAGGTCGGCCGTGGAAGCGGACAGGGCCTCTACATCGCCCGCGACATCATCGTGGCCAAGCACGCCGGAGCCCTCACCTTCGAAACCGAGATCGGCGTCGGCACCACTTTCATCATCCGCCTCCCCCTCGAACGGATCGTCGGCGAGGAGGCGAAACGTCACTCCTCGCTGCACCTGGTGCTGCAGGCGCCCCTCCCCGTCGGCGACGGGTCGTCGGTGAACGCGCCGCCCTGATCCGTAACGTCCCTGGTTGCGCGTTGCGCCCTGCCTCGGCACCCGACACTCCGGCATGGCCAGCACCGACATGCGCTTCTCGTCGCGCGACGAGCACCGCTCATGGCTGAGCGCCCAAGCGCGGCTTCCCGTGGGCTTCCGCGTCGGAGCGGCGGGCTTCGGCTTCACCCCGGTCGAGGTCAGCAAGCCCGCGCGCATGACCGCAACCGTGATCGCGCTCGATCGACCGACCGAGGCGTTCGCGGCGCTGTTCACCAAAAACGCCTTCCCCGGTGCTCCGGTGATCATCGGCCGCTCCCGGCTGAGCGAAGACACCCTCGGTGCCATCGTCATCAACAACAAGATCTCGAACGTATGCGCGCCCGACGGCGTGGGCACGTCCGAACGCATCTGCGCGGCGGCCGCGAGCGCGCTGGGCATCGAATCCCGCCAGGTGCTGCCCAGCTCGACCGGCGTCATCGGCTGGCGGCTTCCCGAGGCTGCGCTGGTCCAGGCCCTGCCCCAGACGGTGGCCGCGCTCCAATCGGAATCCGTGCTGCCGGCAGCCGACGGAATCGTGACCACGGATCTGTACGCCAAGATCCGCCGTGTGGACCTGGCGGGCGGCAGCATCGTCGGCATCGCCAAGGGCGCGGGCATGATCGAGCCGAACCTGGCGACCATGCTCGTCTACCTGCTGACCGACCTCGATGTGCCCCGCGAGGCGCTGCGCGCATCGCTGCAGCATGCCGCGGCCATGAGCTTCAACTGCATGTCGATCGATGGCGACACCAGCACGTCCGACACCGTCGTGGCGCTGTCGTCGCGCGCGGTCGCGTGTCCGGATCTGCTCGCCTTCCAACGGGCGCTGGACCAGGTGTGCGTGGATCTCTCCGAGGACATCGCGCGCAATGGCGAGGGTGTGCACCACGTCATCCGCGTCGCCGTCACCGGCGCCCCCGGGATCGAAGTCGCGCGCGGCATCGGCAAGTCGGTGGTCAATTCCCCACTGTTCCAGTGCGCCGTGTGCGGCAACGATCCCAACGTCGGACGCCTGGTGATGGCGATCGGCAAGTTCGTCGGCGAGGAATTCCCCGGAGTGGACCTGTCGCGCGCCGTGCTGACCATGGGCGGACGGCGCATCTTCGCCGACGGTCGATTCATCCTCGACCACGAGACCGAGGCCGCGCTGGTCGCGCACCTGCGCTCGGCCGAGTTGTACGCGAGCACGCCCCCTGCCGATGGCCTGACCTTCCGCCCGCCGATCGGCTATCCGCCGCACGAACGCTGCGTCGAGATCGGCATCGACCTCGATGCCGGCGGAGCTTCGTGCGTGGTCATCGGCACCGACCGCTCCCACGAATACATCAGCGAGAACGCCGACTATCGCTCGTGATCAGGGCTCGGCTGCTCCTGCTGCTCCTACCGCCTCGGCTGCTGTGGCGGCAGGCTGCGCGCGCTTGAGGGCCTCGGTGTCGAGCTCACGCACGAATGCGATGAGGTTGGTCCAGACGGAATGGAAGCCGTAGCCGCCCTCGACCATCTCGCGGACGGCTTCGTCCTTCGGCCATCCCTGCTGGGTGATGCGATAGATCGCGCACATCATCCCCGTCCGATCCGCGCCGTGCAGGCAGTGGACGAACACCGGCTGCTTGGCCGGATCGGTGACGATCTCCAGGAAGCGGACGACCTCGTGCCGCTCGGGATGCCAGGTCTTGAACGAGATGCGCTCGCTCGCTAGCCCCGTTCCTGCCAATTCCTCATCGTCATCGTGGAAGGCGCGGAACGACAGCACGGTCTTAATCCCCATCGCCTCGAGCTGCTTCATGCCTGCGGCGGTCGGCTGCGCACCGCGATACAGTTTGTCGGTCAGGCGATGGATGTTCGGCAGACCGGGCTTGACCAGCGGCACGGCCCAGGCGGCCGGGCGCTCGCTGGCGACGACCTCGACCATGGCCGCATCGGACGCCACGATCGGCGCGGACGCAGCGATCATCGAGAGAATCAGGCAGGTGGCGTGGATCAGGCGTCGGTACCAGTCGGTCATGCCTCGGATGGTAGAGCCCCCACACCCTGGAAAAGGCCGCGCCGAGGGCTTGCCGCCATGCGGAGCGCCCCACCATAGCGGATCGGAGCCACCATGACGTCCTATCGTGCCGCCGCCCCCTCTCGCCTGCTGACCGCCAGCATGGCCGCCGTCGCCGCCTGGTCAGGCGACGCCGCCCCCGCCGCCCCGGTCGAGGTGCGCATCGCCGACGGATCGACGCTGGTCGCGCACTGGAACGCCAGCATCTACCACACGCTGTGGAACGACCCGGCGCTGGCGGAGGCGCGGGCCCGCTACGAGGAGGCCTGTCTCGAAGCGGCGAAGACCATCGGCTTCGATCCCCGCGAGGGACTGGCATCGATGTCCTCCGCGCGCATGGCCATGACCGGTCTTGCCATGGGCGATGATGGCAAACCGAAACCGCACATCACCGTGTCCGCCGATTTCGGCGAGCTGGCAGCCAAGCTGTTCGCGCTCGCGGCCGCGAAGGGCGTCGCCGCGACCGTCGCCGGAGCCGACGAAGCGCTCACCCTGCCCGCGCAGGATACCGGGGCCGGCGAACAGCGCGGTGTGCTCGCACGCTATGGCTCATTGCTGGTCGCCGCGCTCAACACCGATCCAGCGAAGACGGGTCCGCTGCCGAAAGCCGACTCCGATCTGCGTGCGATCATCGACATCGCCGCGGTCCTGCGCATGGCGAAGGACGCCCTGCCGCCGGAGCAGACCGAGATGATCGACGCCATGCTGCAGAATCCGCAGCTCTATTCCGGCACCTACCGGTACGACGCCTCCATCGTCCCCGAAGGCCTCGCTGAACGCATCGAGCAGACCACCCCCTGGCTCGGATCGATCCCCGTCGATCGCGAGGTCGTCGCGCGACTGCCGGCGACGACCATGCTCGTGCTGTCGTCCGGCATCGATGGCAAGGCGCTATGGACCGCCTGCCGGCCGATATGGATGCTCCAGGCCTCGCAGGCGATGTCCAAGACGCGCGATACGCCGATCACTCCCGATCAGGCCGAGGAGGAGATCAACACCTACCTCGCCACCATCGGATTGACCTGCACGATCGCTGATCTCGTCCAGGGTTTCAATGGCACGAGCCTGTTCACGGTCGGTCAGGGCGCGCCCTTCCCCAGCGTCACCATCGCCATCCCGCGCTCCCCCGCATTGGATCAGCTCGTCGGGTTCGGATTGCAGCAGGTGCAGGTCGAGCCGCCCGCCGAAGGCACCTCGACCATGCTCCCGATCCCCAACGTGCCGATGGCGGTGAACATCGTCTGCGACAAGGACCATTGGGTGGTGACCAGCGACCCTGGGATCACCGCGAGCTGGACCAGCGATCAGCCGGGCGGCTGGGCGGATGCCCCGGTCGGCAAGCTCGCTCTCGAGAAGGCCGGCACGGATGCGGTGATGGTGGGCGCGAGCGACACTCCGGCGCTCATCCGCACGATCTCGGGATACGCGGGCATGGTGCTCGGGATGCAGCCGAACATGGACGCCAAGCAGAAGCAGGCGGTGCTGCAGGCGCTGAACAAGCTCGGATCGAGCGCATCGACCGGTTTCGTCGTCGCCCGCCGCACCGGCACCGGCGTGGTCATGGACAGCCGCGGATTGTTCGGCTTCGCCGGCCTGCCGGCCGCCGCCGTCGCGTTCGGGGCGCTGATGAGTCCGAAGGCCGCGGTGCAGAAGCCCGAGATGACGGTGGTGACGACCCTGAACCAGCTGTTCGTCGCGCAGGCGCAGTTCCAGGCCTCGGCCTACGTCGATCAGGATGGCGATGGGCTCGGGGAATACGGGCTGCTGTCCGAGCTCGGCGGCCAGCGCTCGCTGCCGGGTTCCCCGCAGGTCTCGTTGATCGCCGAGGATCTCGCCGGCGGCATCGCCCATGGCTACGCCATCGCGCTCTACCTGCCAAACGCAGATGGCGGGGTCGTTCCGGAACCCGAGGGAGACGCCATGCGTACCATGGACGCGAAGGCCGCCGAAGCCCAGGAGGTCCACTGGATCGCGTACGCTTGGCCGATCGAAGCCGACGCGGGCGCGCGGATGTTCGCGATCGCGCAGGACGGCCAGGTGCGCTCCGCAACCTATCTCGGCGAAGCGCCGCGGTGGGACGATGTGTTCAACGGCGGCGGCTGGGATGCCGATCCGGGCTGGGATCCGCTTTCCCCGTAGGCGTCATCGCCCATGTCCCGATCCCCCTCCTTGAGGATCGATCGTGAATCGACCCCTGGCGCGCACGCGCCGGGGGTCGATTTTTTTTGCTTAGCGCCTCGGCTCGCCCCACCGCACGCACCTCGCGGCCGGCTTTGGTCATGGACCGTATCCGTGAACGGTTATGGTCCCCAGCCTGGGGGACTCATGACCACGCTCTCGCTCCAAACCGCCTCGGCGATCGTCCTCGGAACCCTGTGCATGACCGTCACGGCTGCGGTCGAGGACCCGGCTCCGCAAACCCGACCGATCGCCACCATAGCAGTCTCCGACGGCCCGGTCCTCACCCGGCACGTGGATGAGAGCATCTACATGCGCCTGTGGTCCGATGCCTCGATGCAACCCCTGCACGCGGGGCTCACCGACGTCCTGGCTCGCACCCAGGAGGACCTGGGCATCGATCCGCTGACACTCATCGCCTCGATGCGCTCGCTGTCGGTGCGGGTCACCGGTATGACGGCCATCGATGGCAAGCCTCAGCCCGTGGTGATGGCGCAGGCGGAACTCGGCGAAGCAGCCACGCGCCTATTCGCATTGCTGCGACAAGCGAGCTGGGCCCAGGCGGCGATCGCTGGCGCAGACGAGTCGCTGGCCAGCGACGATGGCGTTCTCCACATCGCCCGCTTCGGCACCGAGATGCGCGCGGCTATCAATACTGACCAGATGGCATCTTGGCGGTCGGACCTCGGCGAAGCGGATATCGCGATCCGTCTCGACGTTCCTCGCCTGGTCGCCGAGATCATGCCGACTCTCGCCGCCGGCGACGCCTCCGGACCGGTTGGAAGGCGTCTCGAGTGGCTCAAGAACAATGTCGGGGTCATCACTTCCGACACTCGTGTGACAGCCGATGGCATGGCCGATCGCATCGTCGCGGCGGTTCCGACCGCGGGATTGGTGCCGGTGGATCGGGCGGCCCTCGCGCGCGTGCCGGCCAACGCACTGTCGTGCACGGCGGTGGGATTCGACGGAGCCGCGTGGTGGAAGGCGTTCCGCGAACCGCTGCTCGATCTCATCGGCGCGGCGGATCCCGCCAGCCTGGATGCGGCCGCCGTCGAGAAGCGGGCCGACGAGACGCTCTCAGCGGCCGGCTTTCCCAAATTAGGAGAACTCATCGAAGGCATCAGCGGCACGCAGCTCTTCATCATGACGCCTGCCGCACCGATCCCGGGCTATTCGCTGGTTATGCGGCGGTCCCCCGCCATCGACCGTGCGGTGGGAGCGATCTTGGCACTGATCGGACAGGAGCCCCCTGCCGAGGATTCCGCGATCATGATCTCGATCCCGAATCTACCGATGATGCCAGTGGCACCGCAACTCGCGCTCGATCGTGACACCTGGCTGCTGTCGACCGACGCGGTCCTCACCTCGCAGTGGGCGACCTCCGCTGGCGGGTGGGTAGATTCACCGACCGGAAAAGCCGCCCTCGCGCATGCCGATGGAAACGCCTTCCTGATTTCGGGAAGCGATATGGCCGCAATGGTTCGTACCGCAAGCGGATTCGCGAGCATCGGTATCAATTCCGCTCGCGGCCTCGATCCCGCGCAACGTCGGGCGATCCTGCAGGGCCTCAACCGGCTCGCTACGCTCGCCAAGCCCGCATATGCAATCGGTCGCACGACTGCGACCGGGATCGAGATCGATATGGAATCCCTGCTCGGCTCGACGGCGCAGCTGGCGATCGTGGCGGCAATCGCGATTCCGAACCTGCTCGAAAGCCGGGTATCAGCGAACGAATCCGCAGCCGCAGCCACCTTGAGATCAGGTTTCCTCCCCGCCCAAGTCCAATTCCAGGCGGGCGGGTACATGGACCTGGATCAGAACGGCATCGGCGAATATGGATTCCCCAGCGAGATGACCGGTGCCGAGCCCGTCAACGGCATCACCCTGAACCTGCTCGCCCCGCATTTCACCGACCTCTCCAAACCCGTCGCGGGATATACGTATGCGGTCCATCTGCCCGATGGTGCTGGTGGAGCCATCTCGACGAAGGAGAAGCGGCCGGCAGATCCGGCGCTCTCGGGCGAGCGGGAGAAGCGCTGGCTCGCTTATGCTTGGCCGGTCGACCGCAAGAACGGCCGCCGGATGTTCGCGATCGATCAGTCGGGGCAGGTGTACACAGCGCCTTTCACCGGGATCGCCCCCGCCTGGAACTCGCTGTACGGTGGCAAGACCTGGACCGATGCGCCGACCTGGCAGCGGCACGACCGCCGTCAACGGGGCCGCCGCAGGCCTGATGTAGTTCCTCCAACGGATCCGAATCCGGCAGGAGCTCGGGATTTCTGAAGGATGTGGATGTGGATTTAATGAAACACCGACGCACTGAAGCACTTCCCCCGAGCTGGACGTCGATTGCAGGATGTATCATGAGAGACCGTTAGCCGGCACGAGGGACGTGACTCCCGGAACGCACATGTGCATCACGTGTGATGAAATGAATAACTCCCCCATACTACCGAGCTGGACTCCGTCCGGGTCGCCTGGGCAGGCGACGATCGCAACCTCTCATGAATGACACCGAGGAGCACGTGCGGAAAGGGTCATACCCTGATCACCGCTAACGCGTGAACGCATTTCACGGCATGGCGGTTACCGCTTCACTTGGAATTCAGCAGGAATGGGGATGACACCGAGTTCAGTGGCCGGGATCTCATCGGACCGCACGATGGTCACCTGATATCGCACGTGCTTCAGATCGACGGGCTTGGCCTTCTGCGCCATCAACGATGTTCCATCACCATTCTCCTGAGCCATGACGTAGAAGACGTTTCCATCAGGGACCTGATAGCCCTTCTTCTTTCCCGCATCGACATGGATTTCATAGCCCTTATCACCAGAGCGGATGCCGATGGTCACGATCTGATCGGTCGTATTGATGAAATCGATGATGGAACCACCGATCTTCGGAAGCGGCTTCTTGTAGGCGTATCTCGGATCCGTTTTGAGCAGCATCTCATCCCGGTGCTCCCACTTATCTCCGTTGACCACAAGCCTCTTTTCCAATTGGGCAATTCGAAAGGCCTCCCACTCCTCCAAAACGTCGGCTGGAAGGCTTTGGGTATCCACCTGGGAATATCGCAAGACCCGAGACTCGCGACCGATCTTGGTCGTCAGGAAGGTCCCCGGGGTCTCCTCAATGCCGTTCGTTTTAGCCGCGCCCTTTGGTGCGCCCGAACGGCAGTTTCGATACGCGTGGGAATGACCGTCCTGGCCTGGGTTTGTAGGCGTGTCGTCGCGCTTCGGTGATCATGGCGTCGA
>JACCZE010000168.1 GCA_013696105.1 Planctomycetota bacterium
ACGGCGCTCAGCTCGCCATCGAGGAAGGCCACTGCCGCATCGGCAAGCGTCGGATCGTGTTCGGCGCTCATGCCACGTCCTCCGCGGTGACCGATCCGGACAGCAGGGCTCGCAGATCCGCGCGCGCGCGATTCAGCCGGCTCTTCACCGTGCCCAGCGGAACGCCGAGAGCGGTTGCGATCTCGTCGTAATCGAGGCCGTCGAATTCACGCAGCAGCAGCAGTTCGCGGGTGGCCGTCGGCAATCTGGCCAGCGCTCGTTGCACATGCTGGCGCATGTCCTCGCCGGCGACCTCTTCCAGGGGCGATGCGGTGCTGCCGGCCTGGTCCAGGTGCTCGTTCGCGGTCGCTGTTGGACGTTTGCGCTCGAGCAGGTCGATCGCGCGGTTGCGGGCGAGCCGGTACAGCCAGGTGTAGAAGCTGCTCGCGCCCTCGAACTGGTCGAGGCGGTCGTAGGCGCGGACGAACGCCTCTTGGGTGAATTCTGCCGCGAGGTCGCGGTCGCCATTGACGAGGTGGAGGAGCATGGAGTGGAGGCGATCCGAATACTGTGCCACCAGCTGGGCGTAGGCGGCGTGGTCTCCGACGCGGGCTCGCCGGGCGAGTTCGCGATCATCGACCGTCGGTTCGTGCCCTTTAGACGGGTCTGGGGCGGTTTGGTTCCCCTCGGATGGCATCGAGCGAACCCCGTTCATGGCCGAAGGATCCATGGGTCCCCCGGCGGTCAACCGCGCAGGGCTGGGTGGGCGGGCCCGGAAACGACGAACCGCCGGCGATCGCCGGCGGTTCGGGAAGACGTCGGATCGGCAGCGCCTATTCCGGGCGCCACTCCACGCCGATGCCGATGATGAACTCGCCGACATCGATGCCGGCGGCGTGCAGGACCTTGCGGTCCTGCGAATCGACCCAGTAGATCGCCTGAGCCTGGACGTAGGTCCAGAATTCGTTCCACGGCAACGGGAGGGTGACCTTGCCGCCGACGTCGAGGGTGGTGAAACCGCTCTTACGGTTGTCGCCCGCGAAGTACGTCTTGTAGGCGCGGTTGCCGAAGTTGATCAACTGCCACATCGCGAGGTCGAAGGGCGCGTCCTGATAGAACTCACGCGCACCCGCAGCGGCGCGGAACATGTGGGCGTCCGAATTCAGGTTCCAGTCCGTTCCGCCGCCGACCTCGATGCCTTCCCAGGGCAGCATGTACCAGGCGTCGATGCCCAGCCAGCTCTGGCGGAACTTCAGGTAATTCTGCTGCTCGTTGACGTTCGGGTAGGTGATGAACTCATAGTGCGGGATGATCTGGAACAGCGGGATGTCGGAGTTGTCGAGCGCCTCGTAGAGGTAATCGACCTTGAAGTCGAGTTCGGTGCACTCGAACGGGCTGGTCGGCGGATTCTGGCGCTGGTCCTCGCCGATGGCGAAGAAGGCGTTGAGATGAGCCCCCAGGCCCTGTCTCGCGCCGGGCGTGTCGATGAATCCCCAACGGCCCGATGCGGACAACCGCGCCGTGGCATCGTCGTTGCGGATGATGCCGTGGTCGATGTGCTTGCTCAGGAACTCGGTCCGGAGGACCAGGTCGTTCGGCCCCGTCTGCTGCGCAGGGTCGACGTTCGATACCGCGGCGTCGACGGTTCCGGTGAAGCCCGCGACCAAGGTCAGCGAGGCGAGCGAGGTGAGAGTTGAACGGAAAGCCGGCATAGTCATGCGTCTTCTTCCTTGGGGGCGCGAGCGAGGAGCTGTTCCATCGCTTGGGGCACAGGTTTAGCATCCCAGATCACGGATGCTACCTGTGAAGCGATCGGCAGCTCCACGTGGTGTCGACGCCCGAGTTCCACCGCTGCACGGCTTGTCCAGGCGCCTTCGGCTACAGTGTGCAATCGTTTCAATATTTCCAGGGGATTTTCGCCGCGGGCGATCGCCAAGCCGAGCGCCCGGTTGCGGCCGTGCGGGCTGTAGCATGTGGTCAGGAGGTCGCCGACGCCGGCCATTCCCGAGAAGGTCGCGTCGTTGGCTCCCATCGCGCGCCCGAGCCGGCGCATCTCTGCCAGTCCGCGCGTGATCATCGCGGCCTTGGTATTGTCGCCGAATCCGAGACCTTCGCAGATGGCCGCGGCGATCGCGACGACGTTCTTCAGGGCGCCGCCGAGCTCGACGCCCAGCATGTCGGCCGAGGTGTACAGCCGGCTGCGCGCGGCATGGAGCCGGGTCTGCGTGCGCTCGCGGACCTCCGTCGAACCGGCGACCACCAGGCACACGGGCAGGCCTGCGACCACCTCGGTGGCGTGGCTCGGGCCCGACAGGCAGCCGAAGGCGCGCCCTGGGAGCTCTTCGGCGAGGATGTCGGTCACGCGCGCGAGCGTCCCCTGCTCGAGGCCCTTGCTCAGGGACACGACCATCGCGGACGGGTGGATGCTGGCCGCGAGGAGCCGCGCCTGGGCGCGCGTGTGCTGGGTCGGGACCGCCCACAGTACCAGGTCCGCATCGGCCATGGCAGCGGCGTCGGCGGTCACCGAGATCGCCTCGGCCAGGATCGTCCCGGGGAATTGCGGATGCGAGCGCGATCGGGCGATGGTCGCGACCTTGCCGGCGTCGCGGCCGTAGAGGACGGCCATCCCACCATTGCGAGCCACCAGCACCGACGCGGCGGTGCCCCAGCTACCGGTTCCGATGACCGCGGTGAGTGGCATGGCGTGGAAGCTACGGGCCCACGCTCGGCAGTCGACAGGGTTGTCGGTCGGCGCGCAGGCCCGCCGATCAGGCGCTCGATGCTGGCCGGATCCGGAAGGCGCGGCTCACATCGCCGATCTCAGCCCGTGCCACCAGGAGGGACCACGACGGTGATCACCGAGACGTTGTTGTCCTCGCTGCGCTCGCGGATGCGATTCGCCGGATCGATGACGAATTCGTAGATGTGGCTACCCGCGGTCTCGGTGAAGCTGACCGTGCCGAAATCGAAATCTCCATCGTCGATGTGGCCGATGATCCCGCTCTTGAACGCGACGCCGTCGCGATTGATCACCCATTCGACATTGTCCACGTCATCCAATGAATCGTTGATGATGTCGAAGCTGAGGGTCAGAGGCACCAGCGAGGTCGGCGGCGTGGGGCTGGACCGGAGTCCATGATCGAAGGTCAGGTCGATATCCGACCGACGGCCGCACCCGCTCGATGCGATGAGGACGGCAGCGAGGACCACGGTTGCGGTACGG
Organism: Planctomycetota bacterium; assembly: GCA_013696105.1. GTDB lineage: Bacteria > Planctomycetota > UBA11346 > UBA11346 > UBA11346 > JACCZE01. The sequence continues at coordinate 3,203 of JACCZE010000168.1, forward strand.
GGGAGCGTTCCAGCCATGCCGGGAATGTACCCGCGGAGCGCGGTGCGGAAGCGATGTGGACCAGCATCTCGCGTACCTGGCGGTACGTTTGGGCTACGGGGCGCTACTGCCTGACGGCCTAGGGCTTATGATCAGGATTGCGCGGCCTGGGCTGCGGCGCTGTCGGCTCGGGCACGGTCGGGGCTTCGGGGTTCTCGCCTTTGTCGCTATCCGTCGCCCGCGCGCGCTTGATGAGGTCGTCCAGGCTGTGGCGGCGCTCCTCGACATCGTCGTAGGCGAAGGTGAGCAGCGGCAGCGACTTGGTCTGCAGGACGCCCGCGTATCGGCTCTGGACGAAACCGCGCGCCTGCTCGAGGGCCTTGGCTGCGAGTTTGCGCTGGGACAGGTCGCCGAGCACGGTGTACAGGGCTTTGACCTGGTGCAGGTCGGCGGTCATCTCCACGCGCAGGATGGTGATGAATCCCAGACGCGGATCGCGCAGCTCCTGCTGCACGCAGGTCGCGATCTCGCGGTGGAGCAGCGATTCGAGCCGCGCTTTGCGGCTGGGGCCATTGTTGGAAGGCATGACAACCGTTCTCCGTTCTCGGTCCTACGTCCTCCGTCGGACAGCCACCAGCGTGCCCGCACGAGTCCCCCGACGGAGGACGTAGGACGGAGGACGGAGGACTTCCGCCTACAGCGTCCGCGCGATCTCCACTTTCGAGAAGAACTCCATCACGTCGCCGACCTTGATGTCCTGGAAGTTCTCGATGGTCATGCCGCACTCGAAGTCCTGCTTCACTTCCTTGACGTCTTCCTTGAAGCGGCGGAGCGAGCTGACCTTGCCGGTGTGCAAGATGGTGTTGTCGCGCGTGATGCGCATCCAGGCGTCGCGACGGACGAGGCCGTCGGTGACGAACAGGCCGGCGACCATGCCGACCTTGGTGATGCTGAACACGTTGCGCACATCCGCGTGGCCGATGACGGTCTCGCGCGTCTCGGGGTCGAGCATGCCCGACATCGCCTTCTTCAGGTCGTCGAGCAGTTCGTAGATGATGGTGTAGATGCGGATATCCAGGCCGTGCTTATCGGCGAGCGCGCGCGCCTTGCCGTCGGCGTTGACGTGGAAGCCGACGATCATGCCCTGGGAGGCCTCAGCGAGGGTCACGTCGGACGAGTTGATGCCGCCGACGCCCGAATGGATCATGGTGACCCGGACCTCGTCGGTGGCGAGATCGGCGATGGTCTTGTTCAGGACCTCGATCGAGCCCGCGGCGTCCGCCTTCACGACGATGCGGATCTCCTTCTTCTTGGAGTGGGCGATGTCGCCGAAGATGGTCGCGGCGGTGGTGGTCTTCGACCGGGCGGCGAGATCGCGCTCGCGCTGCAGCTGACGGCGCGCATCGGCGGCGTCGGCAGCCTCCTTGAGATCGTCCATGACCTGGAACCGGTCGCCGGCGCGGGGCATGTCGTTCAGGCCGATGACCTCGACCGCGTGGCTCGGGCCGGCGAGATCGATCTTGTCGCCCTTCCAGTTGATCATGTTCCGGACCTTGCCGAAACCGACTCCGGCGAGCACGACGTCCCCGACGGCGAGGCTGCCGCGGTTGATCAGGAAGGTGGCGGTGACGCCCTGTCCTTCGCTGCGGTGGGCCTCGATGATCGTTCCCGAGGCGCTGGCGAAATGGTTCGCCTTGAGTTCGAGCACGTCGGCTTCGAGCGCCAGGCGTTCGAGCAGTTCGTCGATGCCTTCGCCGGTGGTGGCGCTGGTCCCGATGACCGCGATCTCTCCGCCCCATTCCTCGCCTTGCAGGCCGGCCTCGGCCAATTGGCGCAGGACCTTCTGCTTATCGATGCCGGGCTTGTCGATCTTGTTCATCGCGACCATGATCGCGACGCCCGCCGCCTTGGCGTGGTTGATGGCTTCGATGGTCTGGGGCATGACGCCGTCGTCGGCCGCGACCACGATCACCGCGACGTCGGTCACCTGCGCGCCGCGGGCACGCATCTCGGTGAACGCCTGGTGGCCAGGGGTGTCGATGAAGGTCACGTCCAGGCCCGATGACGTGGTGACGGTGTAGGCGCCGATGTGCTGGGTGATGCCGCCGGCTTCGCCTTCGGTGAGGTTGGTCTTGCGGATGGCATCCAGGAGGGACGTCTTGCCGTGGTCGACGTGGCCCATGATGGTGACAACGGCCGGACGCGGGGCGAGATCCGCGGGATCATCCTCGATCGCGGCCGCCTGCTCTTCGACCTCGGCGATGACGTCCTTGGCCTGCTTGATGTGGACGGTCTTCTTGAATTCCTGGGCGAGCAGCTCGATCGCGTCCTTCTCGAGGACGCTGTTGATGTTCGCCATGACGCCGGCCATGAACAGCTTGGCGATGACGATCGACGCCTTGACGCCGGCCGCTTCCGAGAATTCGCGCAGGGTGCACGGCAGCGTGACGCTGAATTCGGTGACGCCCGAGATGTCTTCGTCGAGCGTGGACTTCCAGCGACGCCCGGCCTTGCCGGCGGCTTCTTCTTCCGCGATCTCCTCGACGGTGCGGTGGTCCTTGCTGTCGCGCTTGGGGCCACGGCCCGGACGCGGGGGGCCACCCTTGTTGCCAGGTCCGCCGGGGCCGCGTCCGGGACCTCCCGGACGATTGGGTCCGGGGGTCTTGGTGCGGTCGATCGGCGCGAAGCCGGGCTTCTTCTTGCTCGTCTGCTTGGCGATCTGGACGCGCTTGGCCATGTCCAAGTTGCGCAGGATGTTCGCCTGGATGAGCTTGCGGCGGTCTTCCGCGCTCAGCGTCAGATCAGCGCCGGCAGTGGGCTTGCCGTCGGAAACGGGGGCCTTGGGTATCGCCTTGCTGCTGTGGTCCGCCTTCTCGTGCGTCGCCTTGGCGAGGCTCGCGAGCTTCGAGCCGATGCCCTTGAACTTGTTCGCGACCTCGGGGGCTGCGGGTTCGCTCTTCTCAGGAGCGGTCGGCGGCGCGACGGTCTCGGCTGCGCGCGCCTGCTTCTGCTGCTGTTGCTGCGGTTCCTTGCTCGGCTCGGCGACCGGCTGGGCGGCGCGGGCCTGCGCCGCGTCGGCGGCACGGACTTCGGCGGCGGCCTCTTCGGCGTCGGTGCCTTGCTGGCGGATGGCGGCGAACTCGGCGGCCATGCGACGGGATTCGGATTCGCGGCGCTGGAGCTCCTGCTCGGCGGCGATGCGCGCTTCCTCGGAATCCTTCTGCGCGCGCGCTTCGGCTTCGAGGCGCTGGCGTTCGCTCTCGGCGTCGGCGGCGATACGCGCTTCCTCGTCCACGCGGCGACGCTCGAGCTCGACATGGTGCTTGGCGCGTTCGCCGGCGACCTTGGTCTCTTCGAGCTTCTTCTTGCTCTCGACTTCCTCGGCGAGCTTCTTCTTGCGCGTCTCCGCGGCCTTCTTCGCCGCGAGGGAGCGCTTGTGCTTCTCTTCGAATTCCTTGGCGATGATCGGCTTGAACGGCTTGCCGTCGGCGGTCTCGAGTCCGTCGCAGGCGAGGATGCGCGCCACCTCGGTGGGCTTGAGGACCGTCTCCTTGCCCTGCTTCAGCGGGATGGACAGATCCTGTTCGACGACCTCCTGGAGGAGGTCGGCTTCGAGGTTGTACTCTTGGGCCAGCTCGCTGAGCTTCATAAGCAGAGGTCTCTCAGGTACGCGTCAAGCGGGTTCGACAGGATGGCGGATCGGGGCTGCGGGCAAGAAACAGGTCATCGCGGGGTCTGGACGTTCACCGGGCTGTCCGGAGTGAGGGGGATCCCGGCCGTGGCATTGGCGGCTGCGGCCTCGGCCTCGGCTGCGGCGACGGCGCGGGCGATCTCATCGGCCGCCTCGCGCTCGACCTGCTTGCGCCGGTCGATGATCATATCGCGCTCGGCCTTCTGCTCGACGGTGAGCAGCTCATTGGCCCGGGCGACCAGCTTGGTGGCGGCTTCGAGCTCGATCTTGTGCTCTTCGAGCGCCTCGACGATGCGCTCGGCGGTCTGCGCCGCGAGTGCGGCCAGCGAGTCGAGGTGGTTGTCGAGGAAGGTCTCGCGCAGGAAGTCGTCCATCAGGCCGGCGTCGATCAGCTGCTGGAGCTGCTCGCTGCCCATGCTACGCGCCTTGGCCGCGTTCTCCTCTGACATCACGTCGATCTTGTAGCGGGTCAGGCGGGCGCTCAGGCGCACGTTCTGTCCGGCCTTGCCGATCGCGAGAGGGAGCTGGTCCTGGCTGACGACCACGCGCGCGCGGTCGCGGAAGTGATCGTAGCTGATGCGCAGGACGCGTGCGGGCTTGAGCGAATTCTCGATGAACTGCGCTGGATCCTCGGCCCAGGGGATGATGTCGATCTTCTCGCCGCCGAGTTCGTCGGTCACCTTGGTGATGCGCGAACCCCGCATGCCGACGCACGAGCCGACGGGGTCGATGCGCGGATCGGTGGAAGCGACGGCGATCTTGGTGCGGCGTCCGGGCTCGCGCACGATGCCCTTGATCTCGATCAGGCCGTCGGCGATCTCGGGGATCTCGGCCTTGAACAGCTCCTTGACGAAGTTCGAGTGGGTGCGCGAGAGTACGATGCGCACGCGCTGGCCCTTCTTGCCGACCGATAGCACGTACGCGCGCACGACCGAGCCCGGGCGGTATACTTCGCCGGGAATCTGCTCTTCCTTGGGCAGGATGGCTTCGGTGCGTCCGAGCGAGACGATGATCATGCCGCGTTCTTCGCGCATGACGGTGCCCGAGGTCACGGTGTGCTCGCGAGTCGAGAATTCCTCGTAGATCACGTCGCGCTCGGATTCCTTGAGAGCCTGGACGAAGACCTGCTTGGCGATGTTGGCGACGATGCGGCCGAGCTCTTCGAGGTTGACCGGCTTGTCATCCTCGAATGCGCGGATCTCGCCCGTCTCGCGGTCGATCGTCAGGGTGAAATCGCCTTCGGCATCGAAGCGCTTCTGGGCCGCCTGCATGAGCGCGCGCTCGATGTGGTCGAGGATGAGGTTCTTGTCGAGTCCCCGTTCACGAGCGAGGAGGTCGACGCGTTGCAGCAGCATGGTGCCGTTCATTGGTTGTCCGTGGCGTTCAGGATCGGTGCGGCTCGAGTGCGGGGGACTGCGCCGAAACCAGGGGATGAAAAAAGCGTGAGCCAGGCGGCCCACGCTCGGTAGAGGCACCGATAGTGAGGGTCGAAAGGGTAGGATCCACACGCCTGGGGTCAAGCAATTTGCCCAGACTTTCGCGGTACCGGCGCGCTTCAGCGCGATTCGGGCAGACTCGCGGCACCGACCCCGGCGGGAACGGCGATCCACATCCAGCGCACGCCCCAGCGGCGCGCCTGGGCGTGGTCGGTGAAGCGGAGATCGAGGTGGAAACGGCCCCGGCGCGCGTTCTGGCGCATCGCCCCTCCGGTGTCGTCGACCTCGGCGATGCCGTACCCGGGAACATAGAGGGTCGTGCGGTAGGGCATCAGGCCCTTGTCGGCGGCGATACCGTACGGGTGCACCCGGACGTCCTTGTTGATCGCCGTCCGGCCGATGGCGTTGGGCCCGCAGCAGCTCGTGCATGGGCAGTATCCCGTGGTGAGCACGCGCGCCCACGCCATCCCGGGTGGCGGAGGCGTCACCGGCTTGGGCATGCTGCCGCGGTCGGTGAACACGTGGATCACTTCGCTGTTGGCCCATCCGACCAGGAAGCCGATGGCGAGTCCGAGTCCGAGGAGGCGCAGACCCTTGGGACGGATGCGCGCGTCGCGCAGCCCGGCGGTCGTCCACCACGAGAATCGCCAAGCGTACTGCAGGATGCGGCGGACGGACAGCCACAGCAGGCGCAGGAGGCGGAGGGTCTTGGTCGGCATAATGCGAGTATCGGATATCCGGATCGATGAGCCAGGCAGCCGTGCGGGCGATATGTGGCAGCGGCTGACTACCCGTCCTGGGTGCGATACATCTTGAAGGCGATATGGCGGGTGAACGGCGGCGGCTGGAGCGTGAGCGTGCCGCCGGGGTGGTCGACGGATACCGGAGGTAGCGCGGTGCCATCGTCCGCGTTCCACCATTCGATGACGATGCGGCCCGCGGCGATCTGGGCGATGGTCGCGAGCGCCGCACGCTCGTGCACGGCAGCGTTCATGCCGGAGGTGCCCCATTGCCTGTCCATGACGTACCCGAGCATGCGGCCGGGGCGCATCCATGCGCGCGACCACAGGTCGCCAGCGGGGCTGGTCGCGGTCAACGCGACGGCGCGAGCCTGGGGGTGGCGCAGATCCTCTCCCGCGATGAAGCGTGCGATGGCCTGGTAGGGCCCGAAGCGATCGCCCTGGTCCAGCCATTCGAACCACCACAGCATCGGTGCCCCGGCGTGTCCCGTGACCAGCGCTGCCCAGCCCCCGCAGGAGTTCTCGGCGATCAGCTGCGGCGGCGGGCATGCGCTCCAGTTGCCGCCGTATTCGGTGACCAGAACCGGTTTGTTGTAGCGCGACAATCCATTGGCTCGGCCTTCTCCGGTCGAGCGCGCGAGCAGATCGGCGAGGATCATGCCTCCGCCCTCCGCCGCGGGGCCGTGATAGGCGTCGATGCAGAGATAGTCGATCCCAGGAAGTACGGCGATCGGCTGGCTGACGGCGCGGAAATCGCCAGCCCAGTGCGTGGTGCATCCGTGATCGTAGACGTCGAGCTCATGCCAGCGAGCCGCGGCCTTCTCGTGCCACGAGCGCAGCGCTTCCTGGTCCTGCGATCCGGCGGTGAGGTTGATCTCGCTCCACAGCTTCCATCCCAGGATCGCGGGATGGTCCGCGTACCTGGCGACCATGTAGGTGCGCAGGCGCTCCTGTCCCTCGAGCGCGCGCGGATCGGTGAAGAGCTGGAGCGGAGCGGTGAGCTTGCCGCCCAGCTCCTGGTTGTAGGGGTTGTTGTTCCACTCCTTGTCGGTGCGGTCGGAACCCTGTCCGTGGTTGTTGACCACCAGGTTGACGCGGATGCCGTGCGCCCAGGCGTCGTCGAGGATGCGGTCCAGCCGCCACGCGTTCTCCTCGCTGAAGCGCCCCTGCCCGAAGTACCCGGGCCAATCGCCGCGCCATTCCAGCGCGAGATTCCACGAGCACATCCACACCTCGATCGCGTTCACGCCGTTGGCGGCGAGGCGCGCGAGGTACGCGTGGTATGCCAGCGTTCCGCGATCGGGCGTGACGCGCGTGTCCAGGTACTGCTTGCTGCGCAGGTCCCAGACCGAGCGCAGGTTCGGCCCGATCGGCCACACCAGCGAGCCATCGGCCGAGAAAAAGCGCGGGTCCTTGGCGTCGACGCGGGCGTAATCGTCCCACGCGGCGCCGCTCGCTGTCAGCGGGGGGAGCGTGATCGCGAGCGTCCGCTCGGTGCTGGCGCCGCGCTTCGCCCATCGGCCCTCGAGCCGCAGGCGGTGGATCCCGGGCGTGCGCGGCCGGTAGCGCACCGAGAACGCAGCCGCGCCGTCGGGCAGGAGTTCCTCGCGATCGCCGCGATCGGAGCCGCGCATGGGCTGGATGAAGAAACCTGGGATGCGCTGCTCGTGGCCGTCGGGGGTCGACACCACCAGGTCCAAGCTGAATTCTCCGCGGTCGTAGGGATTCTTGGGGAAGGGCTGCGGGCGCGCCGACAGCGACCACCGGGATCCGGTGGCGGCGTCGATCCCACCATCGGCGCGTGGCGTGTCCAGGCGCAGATCGCACAAGCGCGGCGCAGTGGATTCTTTGGGGATCGCACGGATCGCGCGCAAGCCCTCGACCTTGATCCCCGCGCGCGACCCTGACGCGGACCAGAATAGGATGCCGCCGCGCACGGTCTTCGCCGATTCCGCGGGGTTCCAATGTCCGGCATGGTTCTGCGGTTGGACCGCATCGCCCTCGGCGAGCGAGAAGCGCAGTTCGTGAGCGCCCGGTGTCAGCGTGCCGGGCCGCGCCGTCTGGTACCAGCGGCCATGCCGATCCGTGACCCAGGCGGCGACGCCGAGGTCGCTCGGCGCGTCCGGGGGGATCGTCACGCTCGCGACGATGTCCTTATCGCCTTCGGACACGGTGCCGGTGATGGGGACGACGGTGGTCAGCGGTGCGCGCAGGACGACGTCGGCAGCCGGCGCGCCGAGCGTCGTCAGCAACGCGATCAGCACGACGGAGACCAGGCATCGCGGCATGCATGATGATACGGTCGAGCGCATCGGCATGTTGGCTCGTGCGCTCAGGCGGCGATGAAATTGGCCAGCAGCTTCAGCCCGGCGCGTCCGCTCTTCTCGGGGTGGAACTGGTAGGCGACCAGGTTGTCCCGGCGCACGCCGGCGCAGAAGGCGCCGCCGTGGTCCGAGCGAGCGATGACGCGCACGCCCGCTCCCGGTCTGCAATAGTAGCTGTGCACGAAGTAGAAGTGCTCGCCTGGCAGGTCGTGGGCGAGCGGATCGTCCGAGAATTCGACGCGGTTCCAACCCATGTGCGGAACCTTCAGCGTTGGTTCCGTGGGCTGGAAACGCACCACGGTGCCGGGCAGCAATCCCAAGCACTGCGTGCCGCCGTCCTCCTCGCTGGAGGCGAACAGTAGCTGCAGCCCGATGCACACGCACAGCACGGGTTTGCCGGCGACGACCACGCTGCGCAGCGATTGGTCCATTCCCGAGGAGCGCAGCGTCGCCATGCAGCTCGCGGCGGCGCCCACTCCCGGGAAGATGACCTTGTCCGCCCGTGCGACCGCGTCGGGATCCGCGGTGATCACCGCATCGTGGCCCAGGCTCGCGAGCGCGCGGCGCACCGAGGTGACGTTGCCGGCCTGGTAATCGAGGATGACGATGCGCATGGCCGCACCCAGTGTGGGCGCGCGGCCGGTGCGGCAATCGTCGTCAGACGGGACGCGGGGCGGGTTTGCGGAACCAGTCGCGCGCATCCACGCTGCGGTAATCGGTCACCGCGACCACCGCCAACAGCGAGATCCCGGTGAGCACGAAGAACCAGCAGGCCTTGCTGTCGACGCTGAAGCCCGCGAACCACGGCATGCCGATCAAGGCCACCGCCGCGATCGTCTCGAGCTGTCCATGGGCGGGAAAGGGGATCATCTTCAGCATGCCCAGGGGATAGGCCGTGATCAGGCTCATCCCGAGTTGGGCCACGCCGACGATGTAGCAGATCAGGGCTGGGGTGCCGCCGAAGGCGAACAGGTGCGGCGCGAGCAGCAGCAGCGCGACGACGGCATAATCGATGGCGCCGTGGGTGCGCGGAGTGATGTGCTTGGTCATCGGTCGGTCTCCATGAGTACCGGCATTGGACCGGATCCGAGCCAGACACCGAGGAGGTTTGTCGCGAAGCCGGTACAAGGGGGGTCGGTCGTCACCATCAACCACCCAGCCACCGACTCTCCCTCACCCCGGATCCTCGATCGGCACCAGGTGCACTCCCCCGGCAAACCCCTGCTGCAGACGTTCGTACGCGGGACGCAAGGTGGCATCCGGATGGCTCCAGTCCTTCAGGTACCGGACCTCGGAGACTCCCGCCTGCAGCAGCTCCTTGGTGCAGCCGAAGCACGGACGGATGGTGGTGTAGCAGGTGGATCCCTGCACGGCGATGCCGAATCGGGCCGCGGTGAGCAGAGCGTTCTGCTCGGCGTGCACGCAGATGCACAGGTCGTAGCCCTGTCCGGACTGGTAGCGCTCGCGATTCGCGCAGCGATCGCATCCGCCCTGATCGCAGTTGACCATGCCCGCCGGCGTCCCGTTGTATCCGGTCGAGATGATGCGGTCCTCGAGCACCAGCACCGCTCCCACATGGCTGCCCAGGCAGTTCGCGCGCCGCCGCACCGCCAGGGCGATGCCCATGTAGTACTCGATGCGATCCGGTCTCTGCCGCGGCACGGCGTCAGTGTCGGAGGTGGTTCCGGGGGGCTCAAGCGGCAAGCGCTCACCAGGTCCTGATGAGTGAGGCCGAGAGCGCCGGTCCGAACTCGCGACCCGTGACGCCGCCCCGCGTCCATCGGTCGCTGACCGATTCGTAGCGGAAGCCTGCGCCCGCTCCGACAGCGAGGCGTTCGGACAGCGCATAGCGCGCGCCGACGGTCGCGCTGGCGAACGAGACCGTGGCGAGCCGATGACGCGCATCGGTCGCCAGTCCGTCTCCGCGCAGGAGCAGGATGCCGGAGCCGTATCCCGCGAAGCCCTCGACGGACCACCGCGATGACAGGCGCTGGACGGCGCCGACCTCCAGCGACAGCGTGCCCTGCTCCGCGCGCACCGGGCCTTCGCGCCGATGCGCGGCCTGCGCTCGCAGGCCCACGCGGAGCGGACGCGGCTCGATGGCTGCATTCCACGCCAGCGCGATGGCGGTGCTCGCGTCCCATTGTCCGGTGGTGCGGTGGCCGATCCCCGCACGGTCGACCAGGGTCAGATGGTACCGCGGGGGCATCGGGTCGATGGCGATCGAGGCCTCGTCGCCCGAAAGGTCCGTCGGGAGGAGCAGCGTCAGCGCCGCCACAGCGGCTTGCGGCCACGGTTGGCGGGCCAAGCTCATCCCCCGTGGCAGTGATCGATACAGGGAGCGGCACATCGTCGGGCAGGATGCGACCGGGCGGTCCCACCGCCATGGCCATGGTCTGCGCTGTCATCGGCGTGCTCGCGTGCAGCGCATGCTCTCATCGACCACCGCGGTCCGCAGGTCCCGCGGTGGAAGAACCCGCGGTCATGACCATCACCGTGTTCAACGATGGCTTCCACAGCGGCTTCATCGTTCCCTACGACGGCATGCCGATCGAGCTCGACCGTCAGCGCGGCAGCGATCGGGTGGCCATGGATTACGTCGAGATCAGCTACGGCGAGGCGTCGTGGTTGCAGGATCTCGACCGCAGCGCGCTGCACGCCATGCGCCTGATCGCCATTTCGGGCGACGGCATGTTCATGATGGTCAACCACCCGCTGCCAGCGTGCGAAGGCCCAGAAGCCCTGCGGACTCGTTACTGGGATCTACCGGTGACCGCTGCCGGCCGCGACGCGTTCTATGCGGCCTTGGATGTCTGGCTCGATCGCACGCGCACCTATGTGCGACCGCCCGATGATCCGATGTTCCTCTATCCCAGCACCCACCGCTATTCGGTCTTCGCCAACTGCCACGATTTCACCATCGCCGGATTGAAGGCCATGGGATTCCCGTGGCATGGCCAGGGGCTGATCGCCACCTCCGGAGGAATGACCGCCGCTATCCGCGCTGGGGTCCTTCGGCTCCGTCGCAAAGGGGCCGTCGCAATCGGTCCCTAGGGCATAGAAGTGGCGGTTGGAGCAGGGTTTGGAACATTTGGGCAACTGCCCCCTTGGTCTTGCGTCCTCTTAACCACTCCCTAACGTCTGCCGCTTCCACGCACTTCCCGAAAGGACTTCATGCGTCTGTCCCGTACCCTCCCGCTCGTCGCGATCGCCGCGGCGGTCGTTCTCTCCACCGGTTGCGCCGCTGCGCGCTCGCCCGTCACCGGCGCCTGGTATACCCAGATCAAGGCCAATGACTCGGTGACCACCAACTCGGCCTCCTCGAAGGTCGGCCGTTCCACTGCCAATTCGTACGTCGGCCTCGTCGCCCTCGGCGATTGCAGCATCGCGACCGCGGCCGCCAACGGTGGCATCACGAAGGTCTCGCACGTCGACTACGAGACGATGAGCATCCTCGGCCTCTACGCCACGACCACCACGGTCGTCTACGGCGAGTAGGCCGCTTCCATCTCACGATGGACGGGTCCCCCGGCGAAAGCCGGGGGATTTTTTTTGTCTCCCGATCTCAGGTGCGAGGAGTGCGGCGCGAGGCGCCCACCATCAGCGCCAGGATGGCGGCGAGGGCGGCCCCGCCTCCCAGGCCGCAGCCCGATGACGAGGACCCGCTGGTGGATCCCGTGGTGCCGCCCGATGTGGTCGATGCACCGGTGCCGCCCGCTCCCACCGTGAGCGATACCGCCGCCGGACTGGAGATCGCGTCTGCGTCGGCCGCCTTGAAGGTGAAGGAATCCGGTCCGGTGTATCCGGCAGCAGGGGTGTACAGCAGGTTCGGCGCGGTGCCGGAGAGCGCGCCATGCGCCGGAGGGATCGCGACCGTGAACGACAGGGGGTTTCCGTCGCCATCGCCTCCGGCGAGGGTCACGGGCACGGCGATTCCGACCGTGGTCGACAGGCTCTGGGCCGTCGCGACGGGAATGGCATTGCCCCATCCGCGTGCGCGCGCCTGATGACGCAGCTCGGGGAATGACAGCTTGTCCGTTCCCGCTCCGCTCCAGGTGCGCAAGCCGAGCGTTCCCAGGAATTCGCCGAAGCGCGGGCTGGCTCCGCCGAAGTACGCCATCGAATCCTGCACCGCCTGCGGAGACATGTCGTGCAGCCAGGTGAAATCCATCATCAGGATCCGGTTGGCGTGGGTGTCCCACGACGCGAACGCGGTGGTGATGAAGTCGCGCTGCAGCGCCTCCGAGCCGCCGAGCACGGTGCTCGAGGGATATCCGAACTGGTAGAGGCACATCGGCTTGGTGTAGAGCGCGACGACCTGGTCGATATCCGCGCTCACCTGGGCCATGCTCTTGGCCGCGAAGTTCGCGCCGATGCCGTAGTACGACACGCCGATGTAATCGCAGTCCTGGTTGAGCTGGATGAGGTTCGCCTGGGCGAAGCCGACCAGCCCATCCCACGTGGCTTCCGCCGCGATCTTGAGTCCAGCGCGTTTGGTCTTCGCGTATGCCGACACCGCCTGATGGAATGCGCGGTACTGCGCCCATTTGCTGGCGTCGGTGCCCAGATTGACGTCGAACTCCGAGCTGATCACCAGGCTGGTGAGCTGGACGTTCGGGATTTGGGTGAAGATCCAGTCCAGCAGGTTCTTGAAGCGTTGGATCATCACCGGATCGTTCATCGCCAGCGATTGCAGATCCGAGGGCACGACCTTGCGGTTGTTGTGCAGCGGGCGCAGCGTGAGGGTCATCTGCAGACCGTTCGCGGGATAGTAGGAATCGATCAGTCGGTAGCTGGATGCGCTGTCGTAGAAGTAGCTCGCCACCGCGCCATTGAACGCGCCCGGAGTGGTCTCGATGTCCATCCAGTCGAAAGACAGACCGACGTCCTGCATGCCGGCTGCTTTGCACATGGCGATGGCGCCGGCGTAGTCGTTGTTCTGGTTGTTGCTGACGTCGATGCTGAGGATGCGCGCGCCGCGCGGCAGCGGATCGGCGGCGGAGCTGGATGCCGAGCAGGCGAACACGAGCGTCAGCGCGGCGAGGATGCGTGGGAACGGACCGGTCATGTGGCCCTCCTGGATTCGAGGTGGCTGGTGGGAATGCGATGGATGCGAAGGCGACGATGCGCGATCAGCGATCGGGCGGCGGCTGTGCCTGCGGTGCCGGCTGGACCGGCGTCGAGGCCTTTGGGGGCCAGATGATTGCGCAGGTGACGGCGGTGACGATCAGCGCCGCGCCGATCCAGGCGCCCGCACGTGCGAGCGTCTGACGTCGGGCCACCAGGCCGGCGCCTATGGCCGTGAGTTCACTGCCGAGGAAGACCAGGAAGCCCGTTCCGCCGCCGTCGTGCCCTGCGGTGGTTGCGATCATGCCGACGGCCACGCCCGCGGGGACGCCGAGGACCGCGCACCAGAAGGAGACGCGCGCCGCGGTCTCGACGCCCGGTGCGGTCGACGACGGGTCCCGGGGTGCTGAGCTGGACCACGCGGCAGCGAACGCTTCCGGGGCGTCCAATCGTGCGATCACCGCATCGACGTCTGCCGCGGATGGCGACGATCCGCGCTCAGCGAGCATGTCGGCGATCTGCGCCGAGAGGTCATCGACCACGCCGCGGCGCTGGATCTCGGACACTCCGGTGCTGGCGAGGGCGCGCTCCACCGCGGACAGGTGCTCATCGATGCGAGCGCGCTCGCTCGGGGAGGGGAGGATGGTCATGAGATCGCCTCGGGCTGGCGCGGCGTCGCCAGGAGCCGGTCCACGGACGCTTTCACGGTCGCCCACTGCGCCGCCATCGCGCTCAGCCGATCCCTGCCGACCTGGGTGAGGCGGTAATAGCGTCGCTGCGGACCGTTCGGGCTCGGGGCCACGCGAACCGAGATGCAGGCGTCCTCCTCGAGTCGGGCGAGCACCGGATAGATGGTGCTTTCGGTGATCGCCAGTCCCTCGACCAGCGCGAGCGTCTGCACGATGTGGTAGCCGTAGGTTTCGGCGTTGTGGAGGACCGAGAGCACGCCCAATTCCACCAGCCCCTTGCGCATCTGGGAGACCCACGCCTCTTTCATCGCGGCCCCCGGGATTCCTGGAATCGCTGCCGAGGAGGCTGGGACAGGATGGATGCTACCCCGCATGGCATGGTAGCACTATGTGGCTATGCAGGGTAGTGTCAAGCCGTCTGTCCAGCAGTCTCCGAGCGAGCGATGGGTTGCCGGTCAGGTCAGGGATTCTTGGCGCATTCAGCCATGCGCCACGCGACGAAGCGTTCGAGCACCGGGTCGACGGTGTCGCTGCGGAGATACGCGGGGAAGGCGAGATAGCTGCGATAGGACTCCAGCGCAGCGGCGTGCCGGCCCGCGGTTTCGAAGAGGATGGCGCGACAGAACTGGAGATTGGCGGGCGCGTAGATGCGGTACTCCTGGGCGAGGAACTGCTCCTCGGTCATGCGCCCCATCAGCAGCTGCGCGCAGTGCCACGGCTGCTGTTGGTAGACGTAGCGACGCTCCCGGTCGAACTGCGCGCACGCTCGCGCCATCGCATCGCGATCGCCGTCCAGCTGCCGGAGGAACGGCACCATCACGTAGTGGGCCATGAAGAACTCGCTCTGGTGGAATTCCCATCCGGGCGGCACCCCGAAATGGCGTTCCGCCGACGCCCGGTCGCCCTTCATCCAGTCTTCGAGCCCGAGCAGATGGCGCGGCCACATCCCGTGATGGAAGCTGGAGCCATAGCGCGCGTGTGCCTCGACGCCACGTCCCTGGGCCATCAGCACGCGCACGTCGCCCTGCTGCTCCGCCTCGGACAGTTCCCCGGTCCGTCCCAGGAAGATCAGTGCGCGGTGGCGGTGCCATCTCGTCGCGGGTTTCGGCAATGACAGCAGCAGGTCGGATCGGCCGGCGCGGATCATCGCGTCCTCGTTGCCGGGATGCTGGGCATAGGCCCACTCGACCTCGCCGCGGGCGATCTTGCGCTGGGCGTAATGGTCGTCGGGGTACTGCCGCTCGAGTTCCGCCATGCGCCCCATGCTGAGGAGCGCGGCTTCGCAATGCACGAACTTCCTGCTGAACCGCTCGAGTACCTCCTCCTCGCGGCCCAGGAAGGCGAGCGCGTTGGCGCAGGCCGCGACCTGGTTGGGGAAGCGGTCGAGCACCTCCTGGAACCTGCCGAGGACGCTCAGGGCTTCCGCGGCCGAACGGTCGGTGGTGTTCTCGTGCGGGAAGGCGCGATCGCGCACCGCGAGGTAGTCCGTCAGGGACTCGACCAGGTTTCCGACCAGGGAGCGTGCCGTGAGACGCCGGGTGTAGTCCGACCATTGCAGGGTGATGCGGACGCGGGTGTCGGCGCGCGAGTTCTGGTAGAGCCGCTCCATCGCCGACAGGAGCGCCTCGTGGCGGTCTTCGGCGAATAGACGATCGAGCCGGTGCAGTCCCGCCGTCTGGGCGAAGTGGGACGTCCCGAGACGGGCCCAGAGCGCGAAGGCCTCGTCGTGCTGTCCCTGGCGATAGCGGGCGAGCCCCTGCTTGTAGAGCGCCTCGTTCGAGATCTCCGAGCCGCCATGGGTCGCGGCGACCTTCGCGTACTGCTCCTCGGCCTTCGCGTAGAGCCGATTCTGCATGTACGAGTCCCCGATGGCCGTCGCGGCCACCTTCTCGGGGATGCCGCGCGAGTAGACGCGCACGTTGTCGAAGGCCTTGCCGGGGTAGTAACCATACAATCCGATGTAGCCGCCGGTCACGGGGAACGGGTCGACGTATTCGCAGATGCGCGTGCCGTCGACCAGCAGGGTGAGCCGGTTGTCGACGATCTCGATGCGGATGCGGTAGGTGACGCCGACCTGCGGACGGAAGTCGCTGTAGGCCAGGTGCACCCTCTCTCCGTAGGTGATGGCCGAGTATGAGTTGTCGATCATCCCGACCTGGACGCGGTAGGTGGTCAGCCGATCCATGACCGTGCCGTCGAGGTTCGCGGGATCGAGATCGGTCATCCAGATCATCGAGATGTCGCACGGGTTCGACCCCGGCAGGATCTGGCCATCGTACTCGACCGCCGTGTCGCCCCAGAACTTGCGCGTGAGCACCGCGAACGCACCGCCTCTGGCGGTAGACGCCATCCTCCCATCCCTGCGTTCGAAGGTGCCGTCGAGCACGCGCCACTCGCCCTGCCAGCGGTCGTCGTCGAACGTCTCGGCGAACACCGGTTCGCCCCAGGTGGCGATCTCCTTCAGGCGCTCGCCGTAGAGCAGCCCGACCAGGGTCACGATCACCGCGCCGATGAGGGTGCCGGCCCACAACGCCCGGCGATGGTTGCGGTACCAGCGCGCCCAGCGTTCGCCAACGCTGTCGCGGTGCGCGCTCACCGCGAGCCCCGATTGGTAGCGTTGGAGGTCCTCGATGAGGGCGTCGACCGACGGATACCGGGATTTCGGGTCGGAGGCCAGCGCCTTGAGCGCGATGTCGATCAGCGGCGCGGGAAGCGCGGCACGTTCAGCCGCGGTCGGCGGATCGATCACGCCCGCGCGCTTCTTGACCCAGAATTCGTCCGGATCGTCGGACCAGGTCGGACAGCGCAGGGTCAACGCATGGAACAGCGTCGCTCCGAGGCAGTACACGTCGCTGAGGGGATCCGAGCGCTCCAGCCGCGCCTGCTCCGGGCTCATGTAGAGCGGCGTGCCGTAGAGCTGCGCAGCTGGATCGCCGACGCGTGTCGCGCTGCCCCAGTCGACCAGGAGGATCTCGCCGAAATCGCCGAGCATGATGTTGTCGGGCTTTATGTCCTGGTGGACGATGCCGCGATGGTGCGCGAATGCGATCGCGTGACCGATGCTGATGACGATACCGACGAGCGCATTGAACGATGCGATGCGCGGAGCGCGTTGGGTGCTGGTCGACAGGGCGATGGCGCTTCCCAGCGATTCACCTTCGATGCGCTTCATCGAGAAATAGACCTGGCCGCGCGCCGTCACCGAGATGTCGTGCACGGGAAGCACGTTGGGATGTTCGAGCGAGGCGGTGATCTGCGCTTCGCTGATGAAGTGGTCGATATCGGTGGATCGCTCGGCCCCGTCGGACTCGAGCAGTTTGACCGCGATCTCGCGCTTGAGATCCCGGTCGACCACCGAGAAGACAGCCCCGGTCGCGCCGGCCCCGAGCAGCGAGCCGATCTCGAAACGTCGTGGTTCGGAGTCGGGGGTCTCTGGGCGGAGGCGATGGACCAGGCTCTCGCCCACCAGCGCGAGCGCGGGGTCGGAACCGGTCGGGCCGGCGACCACGGTGCTCGCCAGGTGGCGGCGCAGCCCCTCCTGCGAGAAGGCCTCCGCCGGAACGGTCTGTCCCAGCCGTGACGCACTTGCATCAATTGGTCGTTCGGTGGTCATGCGTGGGGTCGCATGGAGAGGATACCTCGCAATCGCCTGGATATAAGGGGCTCCTCGGTTCCGATCGCGTCCGGGGCGACGGTATGATCGGAATCGGTAATCAGCCGTGCTGTTCCACCCAGCCGCTCCCGCCGACGATGATCATCGCTGCGTATTCCCGTTCGTGGGCACACACCGGCTCGGACCCCGAACGCTTCCAGCATCGCGTGCGATTCCGATGGAGCCGGGCGTTGTCACCGTACGGTTCGGACGTCGTTTCCTCGAAGTGCCCGGCGCCATCGCGCCGGCCAGGTCCGACCACGGACCGATCAGCAGCCATGCCTTTTTTGGAGTCCCCATGCATCCGTTCCTGCGCTCGTGCCTGCCTGCCCTCGCGATGGCGTCTATCGCCGGGTCGGAAGCCTCCGACGCGGTGGTGGTCCCGCGGATCGAGACCCCGCCCACCATCGACGGGAAGCTGGATGACGCCGCCTGGAAGACCGCGGTGGCGCTGAAGGACTTCACCGTCGCCGCCAAGCCCGATCCGGCAAAGAAGACGATGGAAGCGCGCCTGTGCTCCACCGACCAGGCATTGTTCATCTCGGTGACCACCGCCGAACCAGCACCGGGCACGCTGCGCGCCGAGGCCAAGGGACGAGCGAGCGGAGTCTGGCAGGACGACTGCATCGAGGTCTTCATCCGCGCGGGACAGAACCAGCTCGATTACGATCAATTCATCACCAACGCCAATGGCGCACAGGAGGCCGTACGCCGGCGCAATGGCAAGCCGGTCGAAGCGGCACATGCCGGTTGGCGCGTGGCTTCGGCGACCACGGCGGATTCCTGGACCGTCGAATTCATGATTCCCGCGACCGACGTCGACATCGATCAGTTCCGCCGTGCCGACCTGATCGGATTGAAGATCGGACGCGAGGACCGCACCCAGAAGGACGGAGAGGTCGCATTGTCGATCTGGCCGCCGAAGGCCCCATACAATCCCGTCGAATCCGTCGGCCGCGCATACATCGAGAGTGCGAACATCCTGATCAGTCCGGATGGCGCGGACCAGAAGCGCTGGGGCGGAGACGGGTCGACCTCGGGGCCGGCGAAGGATGGCGACGCCACGGCGTGGCGCTTCACCGGTCCGACGCGATTGCAGCAGGATGTGCGCCTGCGGCCCGGCCAGAGCTACAAGATGTCGTTCGAAGCCAAAGCTGGCGCGGACGCTCTTGTGCGCATGCGCGCGCCGCAGGCGGATCCCAAGGCCGACGAGAAGATGGATCTGCCGATCGCCAAGAGCGACGCCTACGTCGCCTATTCCAAACGCTTCGCCGCGGGCCCCTCCGGCAAAGGCCTGATGATCATCGGCCTCAACGAGGTGGGAACGACCGGCACCTGGATCAGGAACCTGAGCGTGGCCCCGGACATCGCGCCCGCCAACTCGGGAGCCGCGATCCCGGTGAAGGGCGACGCCGAGCCGCTGGTGGTCACCAAGCTGCGCGTCACCGATGCGCGGATGGTGCGGGCCTTCTGCGGATCGGCGGTCGATGGATCGGTCAAGAGCGGTCAGTGGGATGGCGACTATTGGGAGTACAACCAGCCGGGCGGCGGGGCGGGAGTCAATTACGCGTATCTCAACAACAACGGGTACCACATCACCTTCGCCGACAAGCTCGGATTCCAGGCGGTGGTCGTCCGCGGCGGCGTCCAGGCCAAGCTGTACCGCGATGTCGTGCGCTACGATGATGCCAGCAGCGGTTCGCTGGTGCACGAATTCCCCGGGCAATCGCTGAGCTCACGCACCTATCTCAAGGAGGTCGTCGCGACCGATCGCGTCAGCTTCTTCGATGTGGGCGACGGCCGTCTGGCGGATTGCTCGTTCTTCCGCGTGAAGACCGGTCTCGGCGGACTGCAGCCCGCGACCACCGAATCCGTCACCACCGCCGACGGCTCCGCGACGGAGGCGGTGCAGAGGCAGTTGACCACGCGTTTCGAGGCGGCCGACCGCAAGGCCTACGCTCTCGGCGACAAGGCTCTCGGCGACAAGCCCGCGAAACTCGACCTCCCCGGTCAGTGCTGGATCCACCTGCTGTCCAACCCCCTGGCCGAGGAGACCCCGCTCGCGGCCATCGGCGTGGACCTGACCTGCGACGCCGCGGCTCCCGGCCTGCAGTTCTCTGTGCGGGTGCAGGATCCATTGAATCCGCGGCTCGAGCTCCATGGCGCGGACTATGAACTCTCCAGCGGGGGGCGCGCGCGCGTCGTCTGCGACTTCCCCGATCAGATCGTGCCCAAGGGTGCTCAGTTGTGGTTGTCGCTGCGCGTCGAGCAGCCGGTGACGCTGAGCGCGCTGCGCATCGAACGCTACACCGTCACCCGCGATCAGGCGAAAGCCGAAGCCCTCGCGCATCGGCTCTTCCTGCTGCGCAGCATGTATTGCGTGATGAGCGAGGCGCGCCCCTGGAACGCCTGGTGGAAGCAGGAGGACGTGGACGCGTTCCTCGCGACCGACAAGCCGTACACGCGGTGGGTCAAGGACATCTGCGACACGCTCGCGCAATGCAAGGTGATCGACCCCGCGGACGACCTCGTGCGGCAATACGACCAGTGGATCCACCAGAACATCCTGCGCCGCGCCAAGCAGATGCCGCCTTATCCCACCAGGTTCGACCGCGTCGACGGCGCGCCCGAGTGGGCGGTGCTCGCGCATCAGGCGTGGATGCAGGCGCGCGAGGTGCCGAAGTGGTGGCTCGACCACCGCATGGTGCCGACCGGCGAGATCGGCGGAGAGGTCGGAGATGATACCGACATGTTCGCGAATTATGCTCCTTTCCCCTTCTTCGAGCGCGATGGCGTCGCCGGCCAAGTGCTGCGCGCCGGAGCCCTCCTCGCCGAGACCGCCGAGTCGAACAACCTCGAGCTCGGTTGGAACAAACGATCGATGGATCCCCTGCACGCCTACGAAGAGGGGATGAACCTCGAATCGTTCATGTCGCTGTGGCATTATGGCGACCCGGTCTATTTCGAGCGCTGCCTGGTCGCTGCGCGAGGACTCGAGAATGCCACCTTCCTGCTGCCCAACGGCCATCGCCATTTCAAGAGATGGGACACCGGTTCGATCGACGCCAAGACCGATCGTGCGCCCGAAGGCGACGGGCAATCGCACTGCCTGATGCTCCACCCGGCCTTGGCCGCGGCCTGGTATAGCGGGAATCCGCGCATCGTGCAGATGCTGAGCGAATACGGACGTGGCTGGGTCGCCCATCAGGAACCCGGGAAATATGCGGCATCCCTGAAGATGCCGGAGGACGTTGCGACCGAGACCGACTCCATGCCCTACCCCGCTGTCTGGGGGATGGGTGGAAGCGTCTACGTCGGAATCTCGGAGATCACCGGCGATCCGCTGTACGTGAAGCCCTACACCGACTGGTTGGCCCAGGGCAAGTGGACGCTGCACGCGGCCGAACTCGTGCAGATGGGCATGTATGCGCCGACCGAGGCGAACCGCGACGCGTTCGCCAAGAATTGGCAGACGGATCTGATCATCGACGGTCGCAAGGACGGACTGATCGCCGCGTTGAAATCCGACATCGAGGATCTGCAGCGCTTCAAGCACATGTACACCGCGGTCGAATGCTTCACCGATCGGGTCTTCCTCTATCCGCTGAACAACGTCTCGACGGCATACACCGGTGGATACTCGACGCGCAACAAGCTGAACCATCCCTATGCCGTCTCCTGGGAAGGCCTGGGCACGGATTACGCCGCGCTCGTCACCGCCGCCACCGCGTCGCGGCTGAAGGTCCTGATCTGCAGCCTGTCGGACAAGCCGATCACCGGGCAGGCACGGGTGTGGCGCCTGGATCACGGAACCTACGACGTCACGCTCGGCGCGGATGCCGACGGAGACGATCGCTGCGATCAGCCAGCGAAGCCGCGCTCGCTACCCCTGGGTCGCGGTAGCGTCGTCGCCATCGCTCTGCCGCCGAAGTCGGTGCAGGTCCTCGAAGTCGTCCAGACCGCGAAGCTCGAGGACCTGCGCACGCGTCCCGACCTCGCCCTGTCACGGTTGGACCTCTCGATCGTGAAAGGACGGGCGGTCGGCCGCGTCCATAACATCGGCAACCAGGCGGCCGATGCGGTCGTCTCGCTCATCGATCCGACCGGCAAGGTCACGGCGACCGCCGTGCTGGGCCGGATCGAGGCCCCGCTCGACCTCGTGCCACGCACGATCCCGTTCGAGCTCGCCGGGGTGCCGGAGGGAGGCAAGGGTTGCGCCGTCGCGGTCGACCTCGCAGAAGCGGTACCCGAGCTCTACGAGGGCAACAATCGGGTTCCGCTGCCGGAATGACGCCTGGCGCCGCACGCCATGCGGATGCGGTGTGAGTAGAGGACCGGGAATCGCTGACATCCGCCGTTGTCTTCGCTCCTCCCGAGGTACTTTCTTCGGCTCACCTTCCAGGGAAGACCATGCCCATCCACCGCGCGCTCTCATGCCTGGTGTACGTCATCCTCCTCGTGGGCGTGTCCGCGCCGGCTCGGGCAGCGGACAAGCCCGCGGACAAACCCGCGGACAAGCCCAAAGTCGTCAATCCGAAGTCCAAGGACGGCAAGAACGC
>JACCZE010000220.1 GCA_013696105.1 Planctomycetota bacterium
CCGGGGCCGCCGCTTCCGGGGCCATGGGGTCGGCCATCGCCGGCTCGCCGGCTTCGGCGGGGGCTGCGGGCTGGAGCGGCGCTTCGGGCTCGGCAGGAGCCTGCGGTGCGGCCGGGGCGGGCTTGGGAGCGGGCGCCTTGGCTGCGGGCTTGGCTGCGGGCTTGGTCGCCGCCTTCGCCGGCGCCTTCTTGGCCGGGGCAGGGGCGGACTTTACCGGTGCTGGTGCGGCCTCGGTGCGATCGCGCGCCGACAGCATCGCGATCGCATCGGACGAGATGCCCACCATCGCCATGGTCTCGCCGGCGCGCTGGAGGTCTTCGTACGCGGCATCGAGATGCCGGTGCTCGGCCTGGGTGGGATTCTCGATATCCGCGGCGAGGGCATCCAGCTGAGCCAGGTATTCGCCGATCTGGGTCTCTTCGGCCAGGGGCTTCAGCACGGGCGCGGCTCCCTTGATCTCGCGTCCCTTGTCATCGACCGGGATCTGCGGCGTCGGAGCGCGCAGCTTGCCCGTGAGCGTCTTGCTCTCGACCTGCGCCAGGAAGGCGTGGATGTCGTGGTAGAGTCCTTCCGCGCGGCTGTCCTCGCGCAGCGGACGATCGTGACTGACGCCATAGGCCGGCACGACCTCGTCGACGAGATACGTCGACGGGACGCCCTGGGCGACCTCACGGGCGCGATAGTCCGACATCAGCTGCGCGGCATCCGCGCGCACCGGTTTCGTCGGCGCCGGAGCCGCGACCGCTGTCTCTTCGGCGGCGATCGCGTCTGCGGCGGCTTCGGTATCGGCATCGGCCGCTGCGACCGGCGTCTCGCCGGCGGGCTCGCTGGCCGGGGCTGGCGTGGCCTTGGCGGTGCGCGCGGCAGTGGCGGTAGCAGCAGCCTCGGCTTTCGCCTTGGCCTTGCGGTCACGATCCGCCTGTGCGGCGGCGAGCTTCTTCTCGTCGGCGGCCTTGCGTTTCTCATCGGCCACGCGCTGCTTTTCGGCCTGGTCCTGCGCGGCGCGGTCGGCCTGCGCCTGCTGCTCTGCTTCCGCCTCCGCAGCCGATGCGGCTTCGGCTGCGGCAGTCGCGGCGCGCTCGTCCTCGGCACGCTTGACCTCGGCTTCCGCAGCTGCGGTCGCTTCGGCTTCTGCCGCCGCGGCTGCAGCAGCCTCCGCTCCTGCGTCGGCGGCTTCGACGGCGGGTTCAGCCGCCATCGCGCTGTCGGAGGAGCCCTCGGCGGCGGGAGACGCATTCTCCTCGGCAGCGGCCTCGGCAGCCGCCGCGTTTCCGGCATCCGGTGTCGCCGACTCGTCCGCGCCTTCGTTGGTGGTGGCGGCTTCCGGCGCCGCAGCGACCTCGCGGTTCGAGCCGCCGCAGGCAGCGAGGCCGAGCAGGGTGGGGGCGACCAGGACGAGGAGGTGGAGCTTCTTCATGGGCGGTCCCTTCGGATGTGCGGCGGGCGAGCTGGGCCAGGCGGCCAGGCGTCGCCGTGACCGGGCATTTGAGGGGCTTTGGTCGCCGGGGGCAAGGAGGCGGACCACCCGGGGTTGAGACTGTTGCAAACACCGGTCACGACTCGATCGTCGGACATGACCGCGCACCTGGTGGCCTTGCTGTGCGTCATCGCGCCGGTCTTCGCCCTGATCCTGCTCGGGACGGGGCTCAAACGGGCGCGCTTGATCGGCGATGCCGGTGCCGGGGACCTCCATCGCCTGGTCTATTGGGTGGGTCTGCCGGCGCAGCTGGTGGTGGCGATCGGCTCGAGCGATGTGCGCGCCTACGCCGATGCCCGAGGCATCGGCATCTGCCTCGCCGCCTATTGGATCGTGTTCGTCGCCAGCTGGTTCGCGACCACGCGCCTGACGCCCGAGGTGCGTGGCAGCGTCCTCAGCGGCGTGGTGCGCGGCAATGGCGCCTTCATCGGACTGCCGGTCATCCTGCTGTTCGCCGCCACCCTGCCCCTGGCTGGGGGTGAACGGGTCACCGGCATCTACGTGGTGCTCCTGGGCATCATGGTCCCCTGCTTCAATCTCGGCGCGATGCTGGGATTCCTGCTGCCGCGCCACGGCGTGTCGACCGCCGGCATGCGCGCGATCCTGGTCGAATGCGTGACCAATCCGCTGCTGATCGCCTGTGCGATCGGGGTGGTGATCTCGCTGACGCGCGTTGGGCTGTTCACCACCACCGAGCCGATCCTGAGCGCGTTCGCGTCGACGTTGACCATGCTCGGCGCTTCCTCGGTGCCGCTCGCGCTGCTCCTGGTCGGCTACCAGCTCGACCTCACGCGGGCGCGCGACCATGCCGGCCTGATCGGAGCGACAGCGGCGGTGAAGCTGCTCGTTCTGCCCGCGCTGGTCTACGCGCTCGGGAAGCTGGCCGGGGTGGACGACGCCGCGCTGATCGCCGCCGTGGTGCTGATGGCCGCTCCGACCGCGACCGCATCGGTGCCGATGGCTGCCATCCTCGGCGGGGACGTGGCGCTGATGGCGTCGATCATCGCGGTCACCACCGTCGGGGCGATCGCGGGCATGCTGTTCTGGCTGATGGTCCTGACCGGTTGACCGAGCGTGAACGACAAGCGCCGCGCTGAGCGCGCTACCCCGGCGCTCCTGCCGCGGCCGCCGCGTCGTCGTCCAGGTACCACAGCACGCGCTCGCGCGGCAGCAGGCTGACCGGAATCGCCGCATCGGCGCCAGCGCGTGCTCGCGCGGCGACGCGGCCTTTCGCCGCCCCCAACGCCATCACCACCAGGTGCGAGGCCCGGCACAGCACCGGCAGCGACAGCGTCAGCCGACGGGCGGGTGGCTTCGGGCTGTCGTAGACCGCGAACACATCCGACAGCTCCTTCAATCCCGGATGGTGGGGAAACAGGCTCGCGAGGTGGCCATCCTCGCCGATGCCGACCAGGCAGACGTCGATGCGCCCGTCGCCGGTGGCGTCGCGCAGCGTGGTCGCGTACGCGGTTGCAGCCTGTTCGAGATCATCGCGCTCGGCGGGCATGGGATGGATATGCGCCGGCGGCTCGCCCCCGGCGAGCCAGGCCGCGAGGGTCGGGCCGTCATTGCGATCGGGGTCGCCGACGGCCACGGCCCGCTCATCCAACCACAGGATATGTAGGCGCTTACGAAGAAAATGGTCGCACAGCCCGGCCAGGGCGGTGAGGACCGGCCCCGGGGACCGACCCCCCGGGATCGCGTGGGTCGCGCGACCCTGCCCGGCGGCTGCCCGATCCAGGAGTTGGTGCACCCCTTCGGCG
>JACCZE010000202.1 GCA_013696105.1 Planctomycetota bacterium
GTCCAGGCCCGTGCGGTGCACGGCGACGACCGCAACAGCCGCTACCAGGCCGCCCAGGCCCACCCGCTGGTGAAGGATCTCGTGCGCCGCTTCGAGGCCGACATCGTCTCGCGTGAAGTGGTGACTCGCGAGGAATGGATCAAACGTTTCGACGAGCCGGAGGTACCTCGTCGCATCGATGACGAGCCGGAACGACCCATCGACCCCGACGCCTGACATGTCGAGCGACACCCGCGTCATCCATCTCGAGGCCCTGGGCGACGCCGATGCGCCCTTCCCGGGTCCGCGCCTGGACCTCAGCCAGGTCGGTCCCTACCGCATCATCCGCCCGCTGGGTCGCGGCGGCATGGGCGCGGTCTACCTCGCCGAAGCCGCGGTGTCGTGCCCGGTGCCGATGGGCAAGCAGGTGGCGATCAAGATCCTGCACAAGTCCGAGCTCGAGGAGCGCCGCCGCTTCGAACGCGAAGCCGCCTACATGCAATCGCTGCGCCACCCGGGCATCGTGCGCGTGCTCGATTCGGGCGAGCATGACGGACGTCCGTACCTGGTCATGCAGTACGTCGAAGGCAAGCGCGTCGACGACCTGATCATCAAGGGGCCGATGGAGCAGCGCCAGGCCGCCGATGTGGTGGTGCAGGCGCTGGAGGCGCTGCACGTCGCGCACCTGGCCGGGATCCTGCACCGCGACATCAAGCCGGGCAACATCATGCTCGATCCGCGCGGCGCGGTGAAGATCCTCGATTTCGGCCTCGCCAGCCACATGCACCATGAATCGCGCCTGACCCGCACCGGCAACGTGGTGGGGACGCCGGCGTACATGAGTCCGGAACAGGCCTGCGGCAACCGTCAGGACCTCAGCCGGCGCTCCGACATCTATGGCATGGGCGCGTGCCTGTACGAGCTGCTCACCGGCTTCCAGCCCTATACCGCCGACAACTCGGTGGCGGTGCTGCGCCGCATCATCGACGACCCGCTGGTTCCCCCCTCGCAGCTGCGGCCCGAGCTGTCACGCGATCTCGAGACCATCGTGGTGGTGGCGATGGCGAAGGATCCCCGCGATCGCTATGCCACCGCAGAGGCCATGGCCGCCGACCTGCGGCGCTACCTGGCCGGTGAGCGCATCCACGCCCGACCAGTGGGGCGCACCAAGCTGTTCGCTCGCTCGTGCTGGCGCCACCGCCGCGCCGTGGCCACCGGAGCCCTCGCGACGTTCGTGGTGGCGTCCGCTGCGGTCCTGGGCGTCGTCCACCTGCTGCGCACGCAGCGCGCGACCGACGCGGCGACGCAGAGCGCTCCACCGGTGGTGAACGAGTGGACCACCGAATGGCAGTTCGACGGCGCCTTGGACGCGCCCGGCAGTCCCGTGCGGCTGGCGCCGTACACCCCGTCGGGCACCGGGGCGCAGCTCGCGACCCTGCCACCGGTCACCGGCCCCGTGCGTCTGACCGTGACCGCGGAACTGACTGCTCCCGTGTCGGTGGTCGAACTGTTCGTGAACGATCGCGACGTCGACCGCGGCTACCGCCTGCGGCTCGAAGGCGGACCGGACGGCGATGTGCTGTCGCTGATGCGCGACGGCAAGCGCGTGAAGACCCTGGGGCTCGGGAAGGTCGCACGCAATCAGCCGTGGAAGCTGTCCCTGGAGCACGAGGACGCCTACATCACCGCGCGCTTCAACGACATCCCGCCGATGAAGTTCCTCGACCTCGTTCCGCTCGAGGGCCAGGACGCGGCCGCGACCTACATCGCCTTCGCGCCGGGATCCTCGGTGGTGCACGGCGTGCTGCTCGAGCGGCAGAAGACCGGCGAATACGTGTCGGCGCTGCGCGAAGGCGACGGCCTGCGCCAGGACGGCCGCTTCGCGACCGCGCAGAAGCGCTATGAGGAATTCCTGCGCGACCACCCCGATTCTCCGCGCGCGCGCGACGCGCGGCTGCGCATCGCCTTGTGCCTGGAGGGACGCAAGGACGACGAGCACGCGCTCGCCCGCTTCATCGAGGTCGCGCAGGAGAGCCAGGACGATCCGCGCTACGCCCTGGTCGCGAACTTCCACGCCTGGGCGTGCCAGCTGCGCCTCGGCCAGTACGAGAACGCCGAGCGCCAGTTCGAGACCATCCGCAGCGAGTACAACTTCGATACCCTGGTGTCGGCGATCCCCGAAGACACCCTCAACGAGCTGTTGAAGGACTACCTCGACCGCGCGCAGAAGCTCGCCGCCACCGAGCCGCAGCGCGCCGCGCGGCTGTACGTGACCGCGTCCGAACTGGCCGCCTACCTCAAGATCACCGATGCCATGTCCAACGGCCGCACCGGCGCAGGCGATGTGCTGCTGAGCCTGGGTCGGCGCGAGGAAGCCCGCACCCTGTATTTCGGTGCCGCCAGCGACCAACGCCTGCCGGTGCACCTGCGCATGAAGGCGATGCTGAAGGTCGCGGAGGTCGATCGCCTGAACGACATGCCCTCGTCCGCGATCGCCGCCTATACCCTGGTCGTCAACACGCCCACCCAGGGCGAGGACTACAGCCAGTGGGCGCGACTGTGGCTGGGCGATCTGTACCTGGAAACTGGAGACCGCGACCAGGCCGTGGCGACCTGGACGGGGTCGAGCGAAGCGCTGTCCCCGCCTGGCCTGATCATGGCCAAGCTCCTGGAGGCGGGAGCGACCCTGCCGGTCAGCGACAACCGCTACTTCGCGAACGATTACGAATATTTCATCGGGCGCATCGCCCTGCTCGCCGGGGACATCCCGCGCTACAGCGAATGCCTGCAGAACGTCGTGCGCATCGGTCCAGCCTACGACTGGCCGACGCCATTGGCGAAGCATCTCCTCGCGACCGATCCCGCCGAACCATCGCAGGCACCGGCTCCGACGACCACTCCTCGGGAATCCGGAGTTCCTCCGCGGGAATGACCCAGGCGGAAACCCCCCGGGGTCAATCGTCCTCTTCGTCCTCCTCCACGTCAGCGTCCTCGGCGCCCTCCTCCATATCCTCGTTCTCGTCGTTCACGGTATCCAGGAACTCGTCGAGCGCGTCCTTGATGGCCTCGTTGATGCGGTAGCCCTCGCTCTTGAGCAGCTTCACGATGTCTTCTTCCAAGCCCATGGCGGCTCCTTGCTGATGTGTACCTAGCAGGCGCACTGGTGAACACCAGCCCCTAACCCCGGCGCCTGGTACGTAGACCGTTTACCGTGCACTGTGGTTAAACGGGAGCGGCTGGGAGTCAATCGCACGTCGGGTGATGACCTGCACTGCCGGCCCCGATTGAAACAACTTGAGCGTCGGTCGTGGGCGATATCCCCAGTCATGGCCAAAGACCCCGCCGTCGCCGCCCGCATCGGCATCGTCACCATCAGCGATCGCGCCAGCGCCGGCGTCTACCAGGATCTGGGAGGCCCGGCGATCCGCGCCACGCTGAGCGAATTCCTGCGTTCCGCGTGGCAGGATGTCAGCCGCGTGATCCCCGATGAGCGCGGGACCATCGAAGCAGCGCTGATGGAGCTGTGCGACCGCGAGCGCTGCGACCTCGTGGTCACCACCGGCGGAACCGGTCCCGCGCCCCGCGATGTGACTCCCGAAGCGACCGAGGCGGTATGCACGAAGATGATGCCCGGCTTCGGCGAACTGATGCGCGCCACCTCGCTGAGGTTCGTGCCCACGGCGATCCTCTCGCGCCAGACCGCGGGCATCCGCGGCAATAGCCTGATCGTGAACCTTCCGGGAAAACCCAAGAGCATCCGCGAATGCCTGGAAGCGGTGTTCCCCGCCATCCCCTATTGCCTCGATCTGATCGGCGCCGCCTACCTCGAGACCAACGAGGCGGTGATCAAGGCTTTCCGCCCGAAAACATGAGCCGGTCAGCCCGCGCTGGCGGATTGTTGCACCAGCAGCGCCAAGAGGGCCCGTTCGTACTGGTCGACGATCGGGCCGGCGGCGAAGAGCTCGGCGCGCGCGCGCGCGGCGAGGCGCATCGCCTGGTAGCGCGGCTCATCGCTGAGCAATCCCGCTGCGAGCGTGCCGAGGCACAGGTCGCTGCCTTCAGGGCACAGCAGTCCGGTGACGCCGTCCTCGACCACTTCCGGCAGGCCGCCCGCGGCATAGCCGAGCACCGGACAGCCACAGGCCATCGCCTCGAGCGCCGATAGGCCGAAGCTTTCGGCGCGGCTGGGCAACAGGAACAGGTCGCTCGCCTGCAGGATCGGCTCGGGCTTCTGCTGACCGAGGATGCGCAGGTCGCCGCGCACCCCGAGTTCGCGCGCGAGGTGCTCGGCCTTCGGCAGCTCGGGCCCGTCACCGACCAGGGCGAGCACCGCCTTGTGGTGCCGCCGCAGGACGGCGAATGCGCGCACGACCTCGTCGACGCGCTTGACCGGGCGGAAATTCGAGACGTGCGTGATGACCTTGTAATCGTCGGGTGCCAGGCATTGGCGCGCGGCCTTGGTCGGGTCGGGCTTGAAGCGTTCGAGATCGACGAAGTTCGGGATCGCGCGCACGGTGCCCGGCTTGGTGCCGAAATGCCGGTCGGTCTCCGCCGACAGCCACGCGCTCGGCGTGGTCAGCAGATCCTGGTGGTTCATCGCGAAGCGCGTCAGTTCGTAGAATCCGCGCTCGCGGCCCACCAGGGTGATGTCCGTGCCGTGCAGCGTGCACGCCAGCTTGACGTCCTTCCGCGGTTCCTTCTCGCGCAGGACCTGGCGCGCCATCCACGCGGACGCGGCGTGCGGGATGGCGTAATGGCTGTGGATGATCTCCACGCCGTGCTCCTCGACCACTTCGATGAGCTTGTTGGTGAGGTTCAGGGTGTATGGGGGATAGCGGAACAGCGGGTAGTCGCCGACATCCACCGCGTGGAACATCAGATTGGGACGGAATCGATCCATCCGGAATGGGATCTCGTACGAGACCATGTGCACATCGTGGCCGCGATCGGCCAGGTGCATCGCCAACTCGGTGGCGACCACACCGCTCCCGCCGTAGGTGGGATAGCAGACGATCGCCAGCTTCATCGGATATCCGCGTGCGCGACGCTATTTGCCGTCAGGCACGACCAGCGTGTCCGGCGTGGGCGCGGTCAGGTCGTCCATCGGCTCGGCGCGCTTGGGCTTGGGCTCCGCCTCGCTGCTGCCGTGATCGTGGCCGTTATCCTGGGCATGGCCGGCATCGGGAGCCGGTGCGCGCTCGCCGATCGGTTCGTCGACGCGCGGCATCGGTGCCGGGGTCAGTGCGCCGGGCTGGCCAGCGTCCGATCGGGGCGTCGGCTCACCGAGCTTGGCGAGGACGGGCTGGATGCGCATGCCTTCGCTGGGCGTCAGCTGGCGCTGCCAGGGCTGGTAGCCCTGGCGTTCGATGCGCACCGTCACCACCCGGACCGGCAGCGGCACCTTCTGCGGCGTGGTGCCGCGGAAGCCACCGTCGATGATGATGTCCGCGCGAGCGGGTTCGCTGTCGATATCGACCGTGATCGTCGCGTCGGCGTCCGCCGAAGCGAGATCGTTGCGGTCCTGCACGTATTTCAGCAGCGCCCCGACCGCCGTGCTGCAGGCGTCCCACGCGGCCATGCTCTCGGGCTTCGAGGAATCGCTCATCAGCTTCGCCGTGGTCGCGCCAGAGGCTTGTCCCATCGCCTTCTTGAGGAAGACCACGCGGCCATCGCCATCGAGCGCCTTCATCTCGACCGTCGCGGATATCGTCGGCCGGCGATCGTGGATGCCCGAGACGCCGCCGATCGGCTTGATCTCGACCACGCGGGTGAGGACCGTCAGGTACGCCCCGGCGGTGGCGGGAACCTGACCCTTCGTCCAATCGTCGGCATCGGAATCGGGAAGGGCCTCTCCGGCCTGGCCGTCGAGGTCCTTGCTCAGCCAGTCGACCCGCGACGCGAGGTCGTACGCGAACTGCAGCCGCGCCTCGGCGTAATCCTGCGCCAACGGACCGGTCGCCAAGGGCGCGAACACCACGATCCGTCGGCCCGCTTCAGCGGCGGCCGCGGCCTCCACCGCGGGATCCGGGGCCTTGCGACCGTAGCGGTCGGCATCGCGGCGCATGCAGCCGGCCGAGAGGATGACGATGGCGCAGAGACAGCCGATGATCGCGGATTTCATGGCGCGGAGTATGGCGCGGAGGGTCGCGAGGCAACGTCGGCTGCAGCGACCACCGGTCCGCGCCTTCTGCTCCTAGATCCCGATTTCCGGCCGTCCCACCGACGTCGGAGGCGGACCCCGGACGTCGGCCGTGCCCACCTACCCGGCGACGGTCGCGGCTGGCGTGGGCTCTTCCGCCGCGTCGGCGGATTTCTTCGGCTGATTCTCCTGGCGATCCTCCTCTTCGCCGACGGTGTGGCGCATCACCTCTTCGACGGTGGTGACGCCACGGGCGGCATTGAGCAGGCCGCATCGCCGCAGGGTGATCATCCCGGTCTCGACCGCCTTCTTGCGGATCTCGATCGCCGTGCCGCCGCCGATGATCACCCGGCGCAGATCGTCGTTCATCTCGAGGCACTCGACCAGGGCGAAACGGCCCTTGTAGCCGCCCGAGCACAGGCTGCAGCCGACCGGCTTCCACAGCTTGAGGCCTTCGATCTCCTCGGGCAGGTAGCCGATCTCGAGCAGCTGCGGTCGGCTGGGGTACTCACCCTTCGGCATCTCGATCCGGCAGTTCTTGCACAGCCGGCGACCGAGGCGCTGGGCGAGGATGGCGAGCACGGTCGACGCGCACAGGAACGGCTCGATACCCATGTCGAGGATGCGCGAGATGGTCGAAGGCGCGTCGTTGGTGTGCAGCGTGGACAGCACGAGGTGACCGGTGAGCGCGGCCTTCACCGCGATCTCGATCGTCTCCTGATCGCGGATCTCGCCGATCATGATGGTGTCGGGGTCCTGGCGCAGCAGCGCGCGCAGCGCGGTCGCGAAGGTCAGCCCGCGCTTGGGATTCACGTGGCATTGGTTGATGCCTTCGATCTCGTATTCGACCGGATCCTCGACGGTGTTGACGTTGTCCTCGATGGTCATCACCGACTTCAGGCACGAATAGAGCGTCGTCGACTTGCCCGAGCCGGTCGGGCCCGTGACCAGCATCATGCCGTAGGGCGACCCCAGGGCGCGCTCGAGGATGTCGAGGGTCTGCTGCTCGAAGCCGATCTCCTTCATGTCCTTGAGGTTGCCTTTGGCGAGCAGACGCATGCACACCTTCTCGCCGTGCACCACCGGCAGCGAGTTGACGCGGATATCGACCTTCTTGCCTTCCATCGACACCTGGATGCGGCCGTCCTGCGGCTTGCCGCGTTCGGCGATGTTCATCGTGTCGGTCATGATCTTGAGGCGAGACACCATCGCGCGCTCGAGCCGTTTCGGCAGGTCCATCACCTCGTTCAGCACACCGTCGATGCGCAGCCGCACACGCACGCGCTTTTCGAACGGCTCGATGTGGATGTCGGATGCGCCGCGCTTGATCGCGGTCGAGAAGATCTGCTTCACCACCTTGACCGCGGGGCTGTCGTCGCCGCCGGTCGTGAGGTCGGCGTCGTCCTTGTTCTCGTCGACCTCCTTTTTCGCGTCCTGGAGGGTGAGGTCGTCCTCGAGGCCGTCCATCGTCTCCATCAGCTGCTCGACAGCCTTGTCGGCGGCGTGATAGGCGAGCTCGATGGCCTTGGTGATCGCGCGTTCGCTGGATACCACCGGAAGGATCTGCTTCTTCAGCTGCAGCTTCAGGTTGTCGATCATCACCACATCGTACGGATTGGCGACGGCCAGCGTCAGGTACTCGCCGATCTGAGCCAACGGCACGATCGCGTGGTATTTCGCCATCTCCTCGGACACCAGGTCGTTGCCGCCGTTGAGCTCCTTCAGCTGCTCGAGGTCGATCTTCATCTTGTCGAGATCGAGCGTGGGCCAGCCCGAATCCTCGCTGACCAGGCCGATGAGCGTGAGCTCGTCGATCAGGCTCTCGGTGACCGCGAGCGAAGCGAGCAGCAGGCTCTCCTTGTTGGCCTTCTCGTTGAGGCCCTGCAGCTGCTTCTCGTCGACGAGGTTGTGCTTGCGCAGCAGGGTCGCGAGCTTGCGGTTGTAGCCGATGACGTTGGCCATGGTTCAGCTCACATCCCGTGGGATTGCAGGACGACGTTGATCTCACTCATCTTGGTCAGGAACACCTGCAGGCTGCACCCGGTCTGGCTCTCGATCTGCTTGAACACATCCTCGGACAGCAGCCCGGCGATCGAAATCACCAGCACCGAGCCGATCGAATCCATGGGCACGAACTGGAAGCGCCGCATCATCGCGGGATCGAAGATCTCGAGCAGCTCCTTCGGGATGTTGTAGTTCGACGGCTTGATGTAGGGGATGCCGAACTGCGACACCAGCACCGAGACCATCTTGTCCTCGGTGATGAGGTTGTTCTGCACCAGGGTCTCGCCGAACAGTAGGCCGGACTGGTGCTGCATGCGCAGTGCATCCTGCACCTGCTCTTCGCTGAGGATCCCCTGCTCGACCAGGAGCTCGCCGAGGCGCTTGCGGGTGAGGCGGTTCAGGGAAACCATGCGACGTCCTCCGACATGCCGACGGGGGGACGGCCGTGCTCAGTGCTCCGTCCTACGTGCTCTGTCGACAGCCGACGGCAGGACGATCCACCGACGGAGGACCCAGGACCCAGGACCCAGGACGTTTCCCTCATTTCCCGGCCACTCCGTCGCGCTGCGACGTGCGCTTGAGATCGTCGGGGTCCGACGAGCGGTTCATCGCCTCTTCCCAGGTGATCTGGTTGGCCTTGAACAGCTCGAACAGGCTCTGGTTGAGCGTCTTCATGCCGACCTTCGCGCCGGTCTGGATGTGCGACATGATCTGATGGCACTTGTCCTCGCGGATCAGCGAGCGGATGGCGGCGTTGGGCAGCATGATCTCGGAAGCCATCGCGCGTCCGCGGCCGGTGGCCTTGGGGATCAGCTGCTGGCAGAATACGCCCTCGAGCACGAACGACAGCTGGGTGCGGATCTGGTTCTGCTGGTAGGCGGGGAAGACGTCGATGATGCGGTTGATGGTCTGGACGCAGTCGGAGGTGTGCAGCGTGGCGAAGGTGAGATGCCCGGTCTCGGCCAGGGTCAGACCCGCTTCGACGGTCTCCTTGTCGCGCATCTCGCCGATCAGCACCACATCCGGATCCTGACGCAGCACCCGGCGTAGCGCCTGGTTGAAACCCTGGGTATCGGTGCCGACCTCGCGCTGATTGACCAGGCACGACTTGTTGCGGTGCACGAACTCGATCGGGTCCTCGATGGTGATGATGTGGTCCTTGCGACCGGCGTTGATGTAATCGATCATCGAGGCCAGGGTGGTCGACTTGCCGGAGCCGGTGGCACCGGTCACCAGCACCAGACCCTTGTTCAGATCGCACAGGTGCTTGCACACGGTCTGGGGCAGGCCGAGCTGCTCGAAGGTGAAGATCTCGTAGGGGATGGTGCGCAGCACGGAGCCGACCGCGCCACGCTGGAAGAAGACGTTGACGCGGAAGCGCCCGACCCCGGCCAGGCCGAAGCTCATGTCGAGCTCGAGATCCTGCTCGAAGCGTGCGATCTGCTGGTTGTCGAGGACGGAGTAGATCAGCTTCTTGGTCTGTTCCGGGCCCAGGACCTCGGTCTGCGGGATCTCGATCAGGCTGCCGTCGATGCGCGTCCGTGGGGTCGAACCCGCCGAGATGTGCAGGTCCGAGCCGCCCCGCTCAACCATAGTCCGCAACAGCTCTTCCATCGTTATCATGCGCGTCGCTCCTTCTCTCGGGACCAGCGGTCGCTGCCCGGGTCGGCATCCGGCCCCGGGGGCCACATCCTATAAGAGTGGCACATGCGCGCCACGAGTGCAAGGGCCCGACGGCACGCAAGCCCAGCTGGGAGCGTGTGATGCAGCGCGCGGATGCGGGTCACTCTGGGGCGAGGATGAAGACGGGGACGACCCACGCCTTCGCCGCTGCCGCCGCGGACAGGATCCGGCTCCGCGCGGCGACGTCGAGACCGCGGTCGACCGAGCGCGCCACTCGCACGCCCACGGCCCGCAATCCGGGCTCGGTTCCGGCGCCGAAATGCTTCGCCAGCTCGGCCCCGAGGCCGGCATCGTCGAGGACGTCTCCGGCGGCGGAGGTCAGCTGCCCCTGGTCATCGAGGCCGAGAGCGAGCGGGAGCTCCGTGCGCTCGATCACCACCTGCACGGGGGTATCGACCGGCGGCAGGAGCGCGCTGTTGGCCTCGAAGCGCGCATCCTGGATGGCACCCGGGAACGGACTGGCGAGCAGCGCGTCCGGCTCATCGAACGACGCGATCACCGACCTGGTCGTATCCAGCATGAACTTCTCGTGGCGCACCGGCGAGCCGTCGGGACCGGGCTCCTGCACCACCTGGAAGCGGCTGCCGGTGTAGGTGAACGGCAGCGGCGGGTATCCCCGGTCGATGACGCGATCGCGCACCAGGCAGCTGACATCGATCGAGCGCCACGCACCGAGGTCGTCCTTCCAGAGGGCGCGCACCCGGACCGGCGTACCGCGCGCGGGCAATCCGCTGCCCTCGGGGGCTGGCACGCCGTCCGGAAGTCCGAGCGCCGCCATCACCGCGAATTTCACCAACTGGCCATTGGTGGTTTGGAGCCGGATCAGGGCCTCGTGGGTCTTGCCGTCCTTGAGGCAGGCGAGGACCTCCATCCCGTCGACCGGCCCTTTGTCGATGATGAAGGTCCCGTCGAGCACGACGCGCTCGTTGCGCACCATGCGCACGCCAGGAGCGACCTCCTCCTTCGCCTCCGGAGCGTCCACGGTCGCGGGCAGGGTCTTTGCCAGGACCGGCAGACCGGCGAGCGGATCCGCCGCCGCGCGCACCGGCGCAGCGGGCTCTTGGCACCACGACCAGCCGCAGATCGCCGCCGACAGCACCACCACCAGACGCATGCGCATGGGAACTCCGTTCAGACACGGTACCGCATCGGGCGTGCCAGTGAATCGGGCGAATGACCAGGCCTGTTGTCCGCTCGAGGAGCATCCGGGCGGCCGGCTGCGATGATCGCAGACAGGAGCGCCAGGCCGGAAAAACCACCAGCGGGGGTCCATGGGACCGTCCGGCTCCATGGTGCAGACCGTCGGCATCACGCCCGGCACGATAGCGGCCGCAGGTCGCGCCGGGTTGTCGTGAGGGCTAGCCCTTGGCCGCGCGTCTGGATGGTTGCTTGCGCTTCACCCGCAGCACCGCGTCGGCGATGCGCTTGCACCCGGCTTCGCCTTCGCGGACGAGGTCGGCGACGGGCAGGCCGGTATCGTCGTGCGCACGGCGGATCGCTTCGGCCGCCGCCTTGTCGTCGAGTTCGGAGGTGTTCATCGCCACGGCGACGACCTTGCCCGGATGGATGGGTGCGAGCATCGCTTCGTAGAGCTCGATGTAGCGCGCCAGCGGAGGCACGGGGACATCGGTGTGGCGCAGCATGGTGCGCGTCGCTGCGTGGCAGAGGATCATCGCATCCGGGCAGCTGCCGTGCAGCAGACTGAGAGCCGAGCCCGAATAGCACGGAGACAGGATCGAATTCTGACCCTCGATCACCAGCACGTCGGCCCCTTTGGCCTCGTGCAGGATCATCTTCTCGACCGCGCCGCCGCAGAAATCCGAGATGACGCGATCGATGCACAGGCCCCGCCCGGTGATCATGATCCCATCCTGGCCGGTGGCGACGAAGCGCGACTTCACCTTCTGCAGGCGCAGGTAGCGGTCGAGCGACAGCGAGGTGGTGGTCTTGCCGATGTTGGTGTCGGTGCCGACGGTGAGCACGCGCAGCGCCTTCACCGAGCGCGCCTTGCCGGTCGAGATGGTGTGCTGGTCCTCATCGGGGACCTTGCGCAGGTTGACCAGTTCGACAGCGTAGCGCGCGGACAGGCTGACCAGGTTCGGATCGCCGTCGACGCTCTCGTGCAGTCCCGAGATCACGCCGATCTTGTTGCGCATCGCCTCGTACAGCTGCGGGCGGAGGTTCTTGGGCAGGAATCCGCCCGGGGTAGCGACGCCGATCACCAGCCACTCGATTCCCAATGGCAGCGCCTCGTCGACCGACGACACGATCGGGATGCCCTGGCCGACGCCGGCGATCCGCTGCAGGTCCATGCCGACGTGCTTCGAGTCGATCACGCACACCACGTCCTCGGGCC
The DNA here is from genome assembly GCA_013696105.1 of Planctomycetota bacterium. Classification (GTDB taxonomy): domain Bacteria; phylum Planctomycetota; class UBA11346; order UBA11346; family UBA11346; genus JACCZE01. The sequence goes on from JACCZE010000202.1 coordinate 12,162, forward strand.
GGAAGCGCAGCAGGCTCATCGCGGTCTTGTTGCGGTAGATGTCCAATCCGCCCTCGGTGAGGACGGCGAGCCGGCGGAAGGTGCGCAGATGGGGCATGGAGGGGGACCGTCCTGTGTCCTCCGTTCTACGTCCTGGGTCGGAGGGAGAAACTCCATCCGCCACCACGGTTGTACGGGGGAGACCGCATGCATGAGTCCGATGGGCCTGTCCGCCAGACGGAGGACCCAGGACGGAGGACGGAGGAACGTTTTCTACAGCTCGCGCCCGACCGCCTGTTCGATGCGGTCCAGCCCGGCGTCGCGCAACCGCTGGCTCAGCCCCGCATGGATGCGCTGCACCAGTCCCGGGCCCTGGTAGATCAGCGCGCTGTAGATCTGCACCAGATCGGCGCCGTGGCCGATCTTCTCCCACGCGCTGTCGGCAGAGTCCACGCCGCCGACGCCGATCAGCGGCACCC
>JACCZE010000224.1 GCA_013696105.1 Planctomycetota bacterium
CAGAGGTCGGCGCGGCGGTACCGTGGCACCAGGATCCCCCCTACGGCGATCCCGCGCGCACCACCACCTTCGCGGTGCCGAGCTTCACCACCGACATCTACATCGACCGCTCGACCCTTGAGAACGGCTGCGTGTGGGCGATCCCTGGGCACCACCTGGTCGGCCACGTGCCCCTGCACGGCCGCGATCAGGACGACCTGTTCGCGCATCCCCAGGCGGTGCCGATCGAGATGGAGCCGGGAGATGTGCTCTTCCACGCGGTGTCGACCCCGCACGGCTCGCCGGTGAACCGCTCGCGCGACGTGCGGCGCACGTTCTATGTGCACAACCTCTGCGAGGACGTGCGTCAGGACGCCTACCTGCGCGGCTGGGCCGAACGCTTCGGCGGCTGGGACGACGCGCGGCACGAACGGCTCGCCGGCATGATCCGCGAACGCGCGCAGCTCGGACTCGAGCAGTCGACATCAGAGCTGTGCCCGCTCACCGCCGACGGCTTCGTGACCGCGCCATCGGCGGGCAGCGAGCCGCGGGCATGGGAAGCGCGGATGCGCGCGATCCCGGAGAGCCGCCGCCAGCAGATGCGTGCGCTCGCGTCGGCGAGGAGCGCTTCCGCGCGCTGACGCCCGGCTTGGCCCGCCCGGGCCGCGGTCCATACTGCGCCCATGGCCAAGCCGCTGGAGCAGCCGTGGACGGTCGGTGCGCTGACCCAGCGCATCGGGACGGCCCTCGAGGGTTTCGGCCCCCTGCTCGTGCAGGGCGAGCTGTCGCAGGCGAAGGTCTACCCCAGCGGACATTTCTACGCGACGCTCAAGGACGGCGACGCGGTGATGTCGCTGGTGATGTGGCGGTCGCAGGTGGTGCGCAACGGCGCGATCCCGAAAGAAGGCTCGCAGGTGGTGGTGCGCGGCAGCATCAGCGTGTATGCGCCGCGCGGGCAGTACCAGCTGGTCGCCACCCGCGTGACCCCGGTCGGACAGGGCGACCTCGCCGCGCGCTTCGAGCAGCTCAAGGCCCGGTTGGCCGCCGAGGGACTGTTCGACGAGGAGCGCAAACGCCCGCTGCCGGCGTTCCCGCGCGCGGTCGGCCTGGCGACCGCGGCGGGCAGCGCGGCGCTGGCGGACATGCTGCACTCGCTGAAGGCGCGCTTCCCGCGCATGCCGGTGGTCCATGCGCCGTGCCTGGTGCAGGGCGCCTCGGCCGCGGCGTCGATCGTGCAGGCGCTGCGCCGATTGGACGCCCACCCCGAGGTGGACGTGATCATCGTCGGCCGCGGAGGCGGCAGCATCGAGGACCTGTGGGCGTTCAACGAGGAGGCGGTGGTGCGCGCGATCGTCGCCTGCGACACGCCGGTGATCTGCGCGGTCGGGCACGAGACCGACGTGACGCTGTCCGATCACGCCGCCGACGTGCGCGCGAAGACCCCGACCGCCGCCGGCGAGATGGCGGTGCCGGTCGAGCGCGAGGTGCGCGACGCGCTCGCGGATGCGCACGAACGGCTGGACCAGTCCATCGACGTGATCCTCGCGGGTGCGCGCCAGCGGCTCGAGGCCCTGGTCATCCACCGCGCGCTCGCGGGCCCGGGACACCAGGTGGCCATGCGCCGCCAACGCCTCGACGAGCTGTCGACGCGCCTGGAGGAAGCCGGCGATTTCCGCTTCGCGAGCGAACGCCAGCGCCTGGATACGCTGCGGCTGCGCCTGGTGACCGCGAGCCCGCGCCACCTGCTGGCGATCGAGCGCGACCGCTGGGAGACCGCGCGCAGATCCCTGCGCCAGGCCATGAGCCGGACGATCGACCAGGCGCGCCAGCGGCTGGGCGCGAGCGCCGCGCACCTCGACGCGCTCTCGCCCCTGGCGGTGATCGGCCGTGGATACAGCGTCGTGCGCACGCGCGACGGTGATCTCGTGCGTCGCCTCGAGCAGGCGACGCCGGGAACCCTGATCGACGTGCGCGTGGTCGACGGCTGGATCGCCGCCGAGACCACCGGCACGCGCGTGCAGAAGCTGAACGAACCGTCCGACGTCTATGCTCCCGGCTCTGACGACGCGGCCGATGGCCGCGACGGGCCCCATCCAGGAATCGCGCCATGACCGCATCGCCATCCGCTGCATCGGCGTCCGCATCAACCATCGGCGACATCCGCAACCGGCGCGAACCGATGCAGTACCGCCGCTTCGGCCGCACCGGGCAGATGCTGTCGGTGATCACCTTGGGCGGCATGCGCTACAAGACGGGATGGAGCTCGCCGCGCGACGAGGTCCCGGCCGAGATGCTGGAGCAGTGCCGGGACCTGGTGCGCCTGGCCATGGACGCGGGCATCAACCACATCGAGACCGCGCACGGCTATGGACGCAGCGAATACTGCTACGGCAAGGCGCTCAACCAGGAGCTGCGCGTGCCGCGCGCATCCTACCGGCTGATGACCAAGGGCTGTCCCGCGACGGCGGTCGAGATGCGGCGCATGGTCGAGGCGCAGCTGAAGGGCCTGCAGACCGACCACATCGACCTCTATGGCTACCACGGCATCAACGACCGCACGGTACTGACCACCGCCGTGGCGAAGGGCGGACCGGTCGAGGAACTGCTGAAGATGCGCGACGAGGGCATCATCGGCGCGGTGGGCTTCAGCACGCACGGGCCCTTGGACGTGATCGTCGACGCGCTGGCGACGGATCTCTTCAGCTTCATGAACGTGCACTACTA
>JACCZE010000233.1 GCA_013696105.1 Planctomycetota bacterium
CGAGCCGTCCGAGGTGGCGGCAGATGTCCGCGAGCTCGTGCAGGATCCAGGTCGCGTTGGGCGAACCGGCCAGCGCCTGCTGGTAATGCGCGCGCGCTTCGTCGAGCTTGCCGGCCTTCCTCGAGAGGTTGCCCAGCTGGGCGTTGGCCCACGGGTTGTTCGGGTCGGATTCGAGCGCCGACGTGCTCAGCTCGATCGCCCGCGCCGGATCCTTGTCCGCGAGCACCTGCGCCAGCTCGACCTTCGCCCACGAGGCCTTCGGGTCGGAGGCGAGGATCTCCTCGTACAATTGCGCGGCCTTGTCAGAGTTGCCGTCTTCGAATTCGAGCTGGGCGAGGTGGCCGCGCGTCCAATGGTCGTCGGGATTGGCGGCGAGCGCCTCGAGGTAACGGGTCCGCGCCGCCTCGATGTTGCCCAGGCCGCGTTCCGCCTCGGCGAGCTCGGACAGGGTCCAGTGGTTGGACGGATCGAGGGCGAGGGCCTGCAGGAGACGTTCGCGCGCGGCCTCGTGGTCGCCGCCTTGGCGTAGGCACGCACCCAATCGCGCGACCACGCTGGCGCGCAGGTCGTTGTCCTCGATGTTGCCGTCCTTGAGCAGACGCTCGAGTTCGGCGAGGGCCTCGTGGTAGCGCCCCTGATTGAAATACAGATCCGCGAGCTGGTCGTCCGGGCCTTCGTTGAGGACCTCGGACTGCAGCGCACGCTGGCTGAGCGCGGCGCCGCGCAGGTCCTCGCGCCGGACGAAGAACATATGGCGGAAGCGGTGCAGGGGCGCCGAGCCGCGGTGCCGGAGCGTCGCCTCCTCGAGCACCTTCTCGGCCTCGTCGACCTTGCCCGCGCACTCGAGCGCGGAGACGTACCCCAGGCTCGCCCACAAATCGGTGGGCGAGGCCTTGCGCAGATCCGAATAGCGCCCGGCCGCGTCGTGGTAGCGACGCTGGCGCATCAGCTCCTCCGCCTCCTGAGCGAGACGGTCGTCTGGATTGTCGCCATCGAATTCTGGCATATCTGCTTATGAGAATACCCTTTCCCAGGGCCAGTCCAATGAATGAGGGCATAGGTTTACGGGGACGTCCGACGTCCGAGGTCCGACGTCCGACGTCGACAGCCGGTCGTCCGACCGATCCTTCCGGGTCAGTCCAGACCCCTCGCGCCGACTCGTGTTTGCGACGTCGGACGTCAGACCTCGGACGCCGGACGTCCCCATGAACGACCGTCTGTGGATCCTCGCCCTGGTCATCGCCGGGCTGGTCGCGCTGTTCTGGGGACGGCTGTTCCAGCTCCAGGTGGTGCGCGGCAGCTACTATGCCCAGCTGGTAGAGCAGTCGCGGCTCATCACCGAGATGGCGGTTCCCCGGCGTGGGAGGATCGTCGACCGCAACGGCGCCCCGATCGCGGACACCAGGCCGGTCTACAATCTCGCGCTGACCTATGCCGAGCTGGAACTACGCGGCCGCGGGCGCCGCGAACTGCCGTTCTGGCGCCTGGACGAGAAGCGGCTCGACGCGCTGGTCGCCGACCTCACGGCGACGCTGCGCTGGATCAACAAGCCCATGTCGGTCAAGGACGCGCTGCTGCGGGAACTGGGCTCCTATCCCGCGGTCGCGGTGCGTGCCGGACGCACGTCGCTCGACAACCGCATCGCCCTGGTCGCGGTCCCGCGCGCGGCCCTGGCCGAAGGCATGCGCGAAGCCGCCGCGCATGCCGCGGCCGATCCTGCGAAGAACGACATGGCCGCGCTCGCCGAGTCGGACCTGTTGAGCGACGATCCGCGCGAGGCGCTCACGCGCGAGATCAGCCTGCGCTGGAGCCGCGACGTGGTGCTGTGCACCGAGCCCGAATTCCAATCCGCGTGCGCGCTGATCGACCAGGACTTCAACCGCGGAGACGGCCGCTCGAACCAGCCGCGTCCGGACGAGCGTTACGAACGGTCGATCACCGTGCTCGACGCGTTCATCCCATCGTTCACCGTGCGCCTGCCGATCAGCGAAGGCGCGACGGGAGAGGTGAACGAGGTCGACCTCGCCTTGCGCATCATCGTTCCCGAGCGGCGTACCCAGGCCGAGGCCACCCTCGCGCGCGTGCTCGGCGACGAGCTGCCGCTGGTGCACGAACGCTTCGATCGCGCGCTGACCGCGGTGCGCGCACGGCTACCGGCCGTCGGCATGTATTACGGCCCATCGGTGCTGGCGGAGGACATCGCCCCGCTGCTGCCCGAAGGCCAGGTCCTCGCCGAGATCCCCGTCCCGGATGTGCCCGGCGCCCGCGAGCGGGTGCTGATCGTCCAAGGCGATCCGCCCGATGGGGAAGGCCTGTGCAGCCGCCTCTGCCAGCGCTTGGGCGCGACCCTGGGCATCGATCCCGTGCTCATGCAGATGCTGCTCCAGAAGCACGCCGAGCGCATCCGCGCGATCACCTGCGAACGGGAGTACCGCATCCACCACATGGCCCTGGATCCCGAACGCCTGGAACGACTCGCTGACGGACTGTCCGCATCCTTGACCGCGTTCGGGAAACCGACGACGCGCCTCGAGATCGATGCGGCGTTGGCGAAGGTCCGCCGCACCGCCGACAAGGAATGGACCGGACAGACACGCTATGATGCGCTGACGCTGTTCGCGGAAGTGCCCCACGCATTCGCGACGCGTTTCTACGGCTCCAACTCCGAGCCTCCGACCGATCTGCTCAAGGAGTACATCGATGCGTCCGCTGCCCTTCCTGGCCTGGTGGTGCAGATCGACGTCGGACGTTCGTACCCCTTCCCGGGGTCGTGCAGCCACTGGCTCGGACAGCTGGGACGCCAGGGCGCGCAGAGCGACGACGATCGCACGGGATTCACACCCAACAGCATGCTCGGAGTCAGCGGCCTGGAGAAGACCTACGATGCGCAGCTGCATGGCGTACCCGGATCGCGACAGCGCGTGCGCACCCCCGACGGCATCCGCGTCCTGCGCGACGAACCGCCGCAAGCGGGCGGAGACCTGGTCACCGAGATCGACATGGAGCTGCAGACCCTGTCCGAGGACAGCCTCGAGCACTATTTCGAGCTGGCGCAGGCCCTGGGCACCGCCAGCGATAAGATGGACCGCGCCCGCTCGGTCGGACAAGGTCGTGCGGGATTCTGCCTGATCGATTGCCAGACTGGAGGCATCATCTCGCTGGCGTCGGCGCCCGGATTCAAGATCGACGATCTGAAGACGCGCTATGCCGAGTTGCTCGCGCATCCCGGACGACCGCTCAACGATCATGCGTCCGAGGCCGAGCAGCCCCCCGGATCCTCGTTCAAGATCCTCACCGCGCTCGCGTGCCTCGACCACGAGACCATCCGTCCGACCGAGGAGATCTACTGCCAGGGTTACATGGCGATGAGTCGCGGGAAGAAGATCCTCCGCGACCACGCGCCTCCAGGCTCGTACGACCTGCCGCATGCGATCCAGGTATCGTCGAACGTCTACTTCGCGACGATCGGGGCCAGGCTCGGACCCTCCAAGCTCACTGCGTACGCGCAGATGTTCGGCATGGGCCGACGCGTGTCGGTCGATGTCTCGAGCGAGCGTCAACCGCGACTGCCCACGCCCGCCAACATCCGGTTTTTCAAACCGACCGAGCCCTTCTGGTCCCCGGGCGACACCTGGCGCTTCGCCATCGGCCAGTTCTCGACCGCTTCTCCGCTGCAATGCGTCACCATCGCCGCTGCGGTGGCGAACGGTGGCCACATCGTCCGACCGTTCCTGGTGCGCCCATCCGGGGCTCCGGTCGTCACCGATCTGCACGTGCGCAAGGAATACCTCGATCAGGTCCGGCATGGCATGGAACTGGTGACCGAGAACGAGCCCGGCGCCACCGGCAAGCTGCTGGTCCTCGAAGGCGCGGCGCGCGGCATCAAGGTCGCGGCCAAGACCGGCACCAGCGAGTGGGGAACCTCGGAATCGCGCGAGAGCGGCAAGACTCCGGACCATGCCTGGATGATCGGCTATGCGCCCGCCGACCACCCCACGGTGGCCTTCGCCTGCTTCATCCACAGCGGCACCTTCGGCGGGCAGGCCTGCACCCCGGTGGTCAAGAAGGTGCTCGAGATGTACTTCAAGAAGTATGGGCGTGCGGGCCACGGGGCGTCCCGCGGCGCCGAGGAGACGCCTGCGACGGCACCCTGATCGCCGAACCGTCTCGTCGCATGGGTTTGGCGGCACGCCATTTCCAGGGTAGACTCCTCAGCATCCCATGTCGCCCGACCCCATCGTCCAGGGATTCCACGCCAGGGACGTCCTCCCATGACCAGCGCGAGCGATCGGCGCCGGTCGCACGCATCCGGTCCCCGGGCGTCGCTGCACCGCGAGGGCGAATCGGGCAGTTCGGGTC
>JACCZE010000237.1 GCA_013696105.1 Planctomycetota bacterium
GGCCGCCACATCGTGGTCGGCCGGAGCGAAAACGCTGGCGTGGTGTCCTTCGCCATCGCGCGCTACACCGCCGCCGGGGTGCTGGACACGACGTTCAATGGCACAGGTCTCAAGCCGGGAACCAACCTCCACACCATCGGCAGCGGCACCGACCAGAATGCCCTCGCGGTGACGGTCGACGGCAGCGGGGGCTACATCGTCGCTGGGTACGCGGAGAACGGATCCTCCGGCTACGACATGGCCTTGGTGCGATTCACGTCCGCGGGATTGCCCGACAGCACCTTCGGCAACCTGGGCGTGGTGCTGACCGATTTCGCCGGCAACGGCGGCGACGACCACGCCCGTGCGGTCGTCATGTCAGGCGCCAACATCGTCGTCGCCGGCGATGCGCAGGACTCATCCGGTAAGGTGAACGTCGCTCTGGCACGTTACGGCTCCAATGGCGTGCTCGATCCGGCGTTCGACACCGATGGCAGGGTCCTCACCAGCTTTGGCGGAACGGAGGATCGTGCCTTCGCACTGGCGGTCGATTCCAGCGGTCGCTACGTCATCGCCGGCACCGCCACCCTCACCAACAAGGATTTCGCGCTCGCACGCTACCTGGCGACCGGCGTGCTGGACACCGCCTTCGATACCGATGGTAAGGTGACCACCGATGTCGTCGCCAATAACGACGACGAGGCCCGGGCGATCGCCATCCAGGGTACCGGAGAGATCATCGCGGCAGGCTACTCGACGGTCGGCGGGGACGACATCGCCGTGGTCCGCTACACCGCCGCCGGAGCCCTGGACAGCACGTTCAACACCACCGGGAAGGTCACCACCGACATCGGCAATTCGAGCATCGACCACGCCTACGCGGTGGTGGTGCAGAGCGATGGCCGCATCGTGGTCGCGGGCGAGAGCACCGCCTCGGGCGGCTCGAACGATGTCGCCCTGGTTCGTTACAGCACCACCGGCGCCGTCGACACCAGCTTCGGCGGGACCGGAAAGGTGCTCACAGCGTTCGGGTCGACCAGCGCCGCCGCCCGTGCGCTGGTGTTCACGGGCAACAAGCTGGTGGCCGCTGGTGTGACCTCCACCAACGTCGACGACTTCGCAATCGCGCGCTACATCGCCACCGTCACCGTCAACACCGCTCCGACGATCACGACGGTCGCCAACCAGACGATCGCCAACGGATCGTCGATCAGTGGGCTCGCTTTCACCGTCGGCGACACCCAATCCGCGCCGGGAGCATTGACCGTCACCGCCATGTCCTCGAACCAGACGCTGGTATCCGATGCGTCGCTGGTGCTGTCGGGATCGGGCGCCAACCGTACCGTCGGACTGACCGCGACTTCAGGTCAGACCGGGTCGGCGATCATCACCCTCACGGTATCCGACGGGCTCCTGTCGGCCTCCAGCACCTTCTCGCTCACCGTGGTGCCCAACACCGCTCCTCCCACCATCAGCCCCATCGCGAACGTCACCACCGCACCGGGCACTCCCAGCGCGGCTGTGCCGTTCACCATCGGGGACACCCAGACCCCGGCCGCGTTCTTGTCCTTGACCGCGAACTCGAGCGATCCGCTGCTCATTCCCGGTTCGGGCATCGTCTTCGGAGGCAGCGGCGCGAGCCGTACCGTCACGGTCACGCCGATTTCCGGACCAGGCACCGCGACCATCACGGTCACGGTCTCCGACGGTTCCCAGACCGCGACCACGTCCTTCGTGGTGACCGTGACGGCGCCGCCGAATCCCGGTGCGACGTCGGAATCGTCGGGATGCGGGTCGGGCTCGGGTCTGGGCATCTTCCTGCTGGCGCTCGTCAGCGCGCTGCGGCTGCGGCTACGCCAGAACCGCACGCGCTGATTCGCTCCTTGCACCCCCTCCGCGTGAGCTGACATAGACCCATGGCGCAGCCGCCGGCTTTCGATATCCGCGACGATGCCTCCGACCGCGCGCTCAGACCCAAGCTGCTCGCGGAATTCGCCGGCCAGGCGCCGGTCACGCGCAACCTCAGCCTGGCGATCGCAGCAGCGAAGCAGCGCAAGGAGCCCCTCGACCACGTGCTGCTGTCGGGCCCCCCGGGGTTGGGGAAGACCACGCTCGCGCACATCATGGCGTCGGAGATGGGCGCCGAGATCCGCGAGACCTCAGGCCCGATGATCGAGAAGCCGGGCGACCTGGCGGGCATCCTCTCGACGCTCAAACCGGGCGCGCTGCTGTTCATCGACGAGATCCACAGCCTGAAGCGGGTGGTCGAGGAATACCTGTATTCGGCGATGGAGGATTTCCGCATCACCATCCAGCTCGGCGAGGGTGCGAGCACCCAGGCGCTCACCCTGACGCTGCCACCGTTCACCCTGGTCGGTGCCACCACGCGCGAAGGCCAACTCACCGCGCCCTTCCGCTCGCGCTTCGGCATCCGCGAGCGGCTCGACCTGTATGCGGCGGACGACCTCACGCGCATCCTCATCCGTTCGGCGCACCTGCTCGGGGTCGAGCACGAAGGCAATGGCCTCGCGACCATCGCCGCGCGCAGCCGTGGAACCGCGCGCTACGCCAACAACCACCTTCGCCGCATCCGCGACCTGGCGCAGGTGCGGTACGGCAACCGCATCACCGCCGCGGTCGCCGAGGAAGGTCTGCAGATGCTCGGCATCGATGAGGCGGGCCTCACCGAGCTCGATCGGCGCATCCTCGATTGCCTCGCGCGCAACCGTCGTCCGGTCGGTCTCAAGACCATCGCGGTCACGGTCGGCGAGGACGAGGCGACGATCGAGGACATCTACGAACCGTTCCTGATCCAGAGCGGCTACCTGATCAAGACCCCGACCGGCCGACAGGCGACGGTCCGCGGCTACCAGCATCTCGGCCTGACACCGCCCAAGGGCGAGGACCTGGGGCAAGAGCGCATCTTCTAGACGCTCCCTGTGCGCTACCGCGTCTGGACGTGGCAAGAGGCCCATGCCGACCCGTCGGACACCCGGTCGGTGGTCGTGTGCAACGATCCCCTATTGTCGCAACACCTGTGCACATGCTGCCCGGTACAATCACGATGTTGATCCCGAAAGGACACGACATGGAAACGTACCGCTTCAAAGATCAGCAGACGCTCAAGGAGAAGGTCGATAAAGTGTGGTTCGACCGCGATCTCTGCCGCGCCCTGATGGGCATCGAGATCGGCATCGGCGGCCTGCTCTTCTACGTCGGCCTGATCATCTTGATGGCGGTCGGCGCCATGGGCGCGGGGCTGGGCATGATCGCTCTGGGCATGGTCATCGCCCTGATCGGCAGCGTGCCGATCTTCAAGCCGGATCTGCCGCGTCGGCTGGGCCTGGGCAGCCCGGGTGTGTCGCGCCGCGTCCGCGCGGCGTGATGGGAAGTGGTTAGTGGTTAGTGGTTAGTGGTCACCACCGACCACCAACCACCATCCACCATCCACCCGCCCCTCAGAACCACACTCCGGCCGAGAGCGTGATCCCATTGGTGTTCACACCACTTTGCTTGCCGGTGTAGTAGTAGCCTGCCTCGACAATGAGGTCCCAGCCGATGGCGTAACCGATCATCGCCTTTCCCATCGGCCTCCACGAATGCGAGCGTACCCGCCCCGCCGGATCCTGGATCTCGACGCGATTGTATACGCTGCCGATGCCGAATCCGAGATACAGCTGGTCGATGTAGGCGCGTTCGCTGTAGCACGAGCTGAACGAATCGATGCGATTGCCATGGTCGTTCGCGGCGTGGCGCCAATCCAGGTCAACGCCGGAACTGCCGATGATTCCGCTCTCGTTGGAGACGTAGCCGAACCCTGCGTGGATGCCGCGCTTGGTGGTCAGCTCGCGCGCGTCGGCCGTCAGGTAGTCGATGCCTCCCATCAGGTAGAATGGTCGATGCGACTCCGCATGGACGTTCGTCGCGACGCAGAGCGCGAGCGCAGCGACACCGATCAGCGAGTGCGTCGTGGTCACGGCGATTCTCCTGGCGCGATTGGCTTCGGCGGATCCACGCGGACATCCCTGCCGAGATCGACAGCGCCTTTCGGATCGAGCACTGGATCCGGAGCTGGGGCTGAGGCGGGTGCGGGTGCGGGTGCGGGTGCAGGTGCCGGTGCCGGTGCCGGTGCGGG
>JACCZE010000249.1 GCA_013696105.1 Planctomycetota bacterium
GTCGACGGAGGACGGAGAACCGAGAACGGAGCACTGGGGCAATCATGCGGACCGAGCACGGAGCACCAGGGGCAATCAACCCGTGGCAATCACTCCGGGTCCTTCTTCGTCGCATTGAGCGCCAGGAGCGCATAGCTCGAATCGTCGGAGATCGTCGACTTCTTGGCGTGCAGCAGCACGTCGAGGACATTCTGCAGGTTGGCCTTGGTGAAGGGCTTGGCCATGAAGCGGGTGCGCACGTCGCTGAGCTCATCCGCGAGGTTGTCGCCCTTGGTCATGCCGCTGACCAGCACGATCGGCAGGCGATCACCGGTCGCGCGTAGCCGGCGCAGCAGGGTCACGCCATCCAAGTCGGGCATCCGGCAGTCGAGGATCATCGCTGAGAAGTCGGCGCGGCGCTCGGACAGCATCCGCTCGCCAGCCAATCCGCCCGACGCGGTGTCGCACACGTAGCCGAGCGCGACCAGCATCTCGTGGGTGAGCTCGCGCATCAGTTCATCGTCGTCGACCACCAGGATGCGTTTGTTGGCGAAGCGCACCGCGGTCGAGGGATCCTGGGCCAGGCGTTCTTGCGGGACTTCATGGCAGGGAAGGACGATGGTGAAGCAGGTGCCCTTGCCGGGTGCCGACTCGCACACGATGGTTCCGTCGGCCTGGCTGACGATGCCCTGCACCGCCGCGAGACCGAGCCCGTGGCCGGTCGCCTTGGTGGTGAAGTACGGCTCGAACAGGTGCGCGCGCACCGCCTCGTCCATGCCGCAGCCCGAATCAGCGACCTCGAGGCGGACGTGATCCCGATCCGCGAGCGCCAAGGACACGTGCACGGTTCCGGGTTTCCCGCCGTAACTCTCGGCGGCGTTCATGATCAGGTTGACCAGTACCTGCTGGAATTGCGCCGGATCGAAATCCACCGGTGGCAGGCCCGCCATGATGTCGAGCGTGATCGCAACCCCCCGCGGCATCGTATGGCGCAGGAGATCCTCGAGCTGCCGGGTCTCCTCGCCCAGGTCCAACGGCTTGCACTCGATGCTGCCGCGTCCGGTGTAGGCCAGGATCTGACGGACCAATCCAGCCGCGCGATCGACACCCTGCAGGAGCCGCGACAGGCGGCGATGTCCCGCCTCGTCGCGCTCGACGATCGGGGTCAATAGCTCGGCATTGCCGCGAATGGCCCCGAGGATGTTGTTGAAGTCGTGCGCGATGCCGCTCGCCAGAAGGCCCAGGCTCTCGTTGCGCTGCGCCAGCTGGAGCTGGTGCTGGAGCTCGCGGCTCTGCTGCTCGGCCTCGGACTCGGCGGTCAGATCCAGGCAGATGCCGTCGAGGTCGATGCCATCCGCGTCGCGGCTGGCGACCGCATGCAGCATCAGATGTCGCGGACGCGCATGTCCGGGATGTCGGAGCTGGAAGCGGTAGCGCACGGGATGATCCGAGCCCTGGTCGATCTCCTGCCACAGCTGGAGCAGCGCCGCGCGGTCCGCTGGCTCGATCTGATCGAGCAGTTTGCCCGGGTCGTCCTGGTAATGCGATAGGGGGTGGCCGACGATCGGCTCGATCGACGGGCTGGCCTGCTCGAGCGTCACGCGGCGCTGGGGTGTGATGTGGACGCGGAATGCGCAATAACCTTGCGCGAGATCGACCAGGCGGTGGTAGTGCGCCCGGCTCTCGGCCAGGTGGCGTCGCTGGCTGCGGACGATCGACATCAGGATCACCAGCGCGGCGGCGACGGCCGCGAGGGTCGCAGCGAGGTAGAGCATCCGGCGCTGCGCATGGTCAGGGAGGACGAAGAACATCCCGGCGGGCACCTGTGCGGACAGGCCGGACTCGCGCATCACCTCGGCGACATTGTGCATGCGCTCGGGATCGATGGTGCCCAGCGCGAAGCGGTCGCTGTCGATCAACTCCTGGACGATGCCAGCCTCTTCCAGCAGGTGATCGCGATCCTGGGCTTGCCACCGGCTCGGACGCGAGGCCAGGATGTTGTCGACGATCTCGGCGTGATGCGACAGCGCATATTTCCAGCCCGCGAGACTGGCGCGCCGGAAGCGCGACACGAGATCGGGATCGGAGCGCCACAGGTCCCCATGGCACATCAGGCCGTCGCCGGGGAACACCGCCTTGCGCGGAGAGGAGTCCAGCACCCGGGTCGGGATGCCCGCGCGCCGGAGGCGCAGCGGCTCGTTGGCCAGGTGTCCCGGAAGCACCCACAGATCGCCGGTGACGAAGCGTTGGTAGTCCTCGGGTCCCTTGGTGCGCGGGAAGAACGTCGATGGATCCTGACCGATCGCCTTGAGCGATGCCCACAGGTCGGCCTCCTGCGCGAAAGCCGGACCGACCAGGTGGTTCTTGGGAATGGTGACGATGTCCTCGATGCGCTGATAGGGGCTGTCCGCGCGCACGATCAAGACCCGCTGGTTGCACTGGTAGATCACCGCCATCAGGAACAGGTCGCTGCCGCGCGCCCACTCGTGGAAGAGCTGGTTGTTGGATACCCCGAAGGTCACGCGTTTGGCGAGCACGTCCTGAGTCGGGGTCGATCCCGGCGTCAGCTCCTTGATGGTGACCTCGATGCCTTCGTCGCGGTAGAATCCCTTGGCCTCGGCCGCGTAATACCCGGCGAACTGGAATTGGTGGTAGTAGCTGAGCTGGAGCGCGACGTGCTTGGGCTCGGCGGTTGTCTCGCCAGCGACAGTGGCTGCGGCGGCGAGCGCCAGGACGCACGAGAGCGTCCGCCATGCGAGCGCCGTCTGATGGATGCGATGCATGTCGGGAAGTATGGATCAGGATCCGACCGCTGGGAAGGGCTTCGGGGCCGTCTTGCGGGTAGGGAGAGCCCTTCGACGGACCGGGCGCCTTTCCACCTGGATTCGGGCCATCCTGGTCCAGCGTCGCTGGACCAGGAGACCGGGCCCGCGGGCTTGCGGCCCGGACCGCGTGCATCGCCCCCAACAACGGTCATGCTCCGCCGTAGAGGCTGCATGCTCCACGCGCGCGTCGTTCTCACGCTGTTCGCATTGTCCGCCTCGCTGGCGGCGGCGGACCCCGAATCCCCGGACCAGAAGCCGCTCCCGCCCAGCCCGTCGTTGGTTTCGGGGGAGCGCATCTGGCCCGAGCCCTGTTTCAGCCACTGGCCCGCGATCGCCTATACCGACGAGTCCCGCAACGTGGTGTTCGCCCTGCCCAACCGCACCGCCGGTCAGGCCGGGACGATCGGGTGGCGCGGCGCGGAAGCCTTGCCGTTCACCACCCCGACCGACACCGATCGGGTCAGCGGATTGCTGCCCTTGCCGCTGGCACCCGGCCCCCGCTCGGCGGTGGTGAAGCTCGGCGACAAGGAATCGGCGATCGAGCTGCGCATCTGCGAAGCGCGCGACGCGTGGCCGATCGCGGCGCTGAAGGATGGATTCCCGGTCGACGAACGCGGGGTGCCGGTGGTGCTCCTCGACCGCCGCCGCAACGCCAACGACGAGCGCAAGTGGCTCGCGCTGCATAATCGGCTGGCACGTCCATCCGGACGCGGGCTCCTGGTCGGGGATCCGCTCGAGGCGCTCGGCGGAAACGCCTGGTCGGAGGCCGATGCCGACCAGCGGCCGGCGTTGGACGACCGCTATCCGCATCATGCAGTCCTGGTCGCCTTGGCGCGGATCGGATCGCCGCGCACCATCGCCTGGTGCCCCGGGAATCAGGCCCTGCTCGGCGCCGCCTGGAACGAAGAGGAGGTGCGCATCCTCGGCGCGGTGCGCACCCGCTGCGAAGCACTGAAGATCCTCCCCCGCCTCGTGCTGATCGTGCCTCCACTGCCGATCGACGAGCGGCTGCGCGAGCTCGCGGTGCAGCGCCGCGAGCTACTGATCTCGTCCGCGACCGTGCAGGACTGGGCGATCATCGACCTCGAGCGCGTCGCCGGCCCCGCCGAGCGGGCGAACAAGGTCGGTGACGGCCTGTTCACGCGCTATCCGGTGGGCGACGCGCAAGCGCAGGTGCGCAAAGCACTGCGGGAGGAAATGGCGCGGTAACCAGTCGCGATGGAGGGCTCCTCGACGCCCAGCTTTTTACGACACGGTACCTCACCTCGGAAACGGGCTTCGGCTTCGGCTTTGGCTTCGGCCGCAGTGAATCGGGTGGGGGGCCGCCTCGACGCCCAGCTTTGTACGACCAGGTGCCACCTCGCGGAGGAATCCCAGGCGGCCCCGCCGCCCGCCCCTCGGTCAGTCGCGGGGGCCCGGGGGCA
>JACCZE010000273.1 GCA_013696105.1 Planctomycetota bacterium
CGGAAACGGCGCGCGAAATAGTTGGCGTCGTGCCAGCCGACCTGCTTGCCGATGGTCGCGATCGGCAGATCGGTGGTCAACAGCAGCACGGCGGCCTGCTCGCCACGGCGGCGCGCGAGCCAGTTCATCGGCGTCAGTCCGGTGCGGCGGCGGAACAGGCGGATCACGTGCGAGCGGTTCAGGCCCAGCCTGACGGCGACGTCGTCGAGCGACCACTCCTTGGCGAGGTCGGCTTCGAGCAGCTCCATCACGCTCGTGACCGCCGGATGCGCCGCATCGGCCTGGGCGCGCCGGCCGGGAGTCTGCCCGAACTGGCGCGCGAGCTCGCCCAGGGTCAGCAGCAGTCCGCCCACCAGGTCGGCGCGCGCGCGGATGCGATCGGCGTGCTGGATGTCGTGCAGGTGGTCGAGCGCACGCTGGCAGGTGGCGATGCCGGCATCATCCAGGGTGAAAGCGAGCGGCGTCAGGCGTGCGGTGCCGCCGGTGACCAGCGGCGCGAGCAGGGGATCGCTGATCAGCCATGCCAGCTCGCGTTGCAGCAGCTGGGTGCCGAAGCAGCAATTGTAGAGGTGCAGATCGTGGCAGCGCTCGTAGGCGTGCCACTGTCCGGGATGCAGTATGACCACGTTGCCGCGCTTGACCGTGGTCACGCCGGCGATCGAGCGATGGACGGCGTGCCCCTTCACCACCAGGGCGATCTCGATGAAATCGTGCTGATGCAGCGGGGTGTCGCCGCGATGGATGGGCCGATTCACGTGCACCGGCGTACCGACCGGCGGAAACATCTTCGCACCGACCAGGCGTTCCGGGGCCTTCTCCATGGCGTCCACCGTACGCAGCGGGGTCCGAGAAGTCAATTTCGTGCTAGTCGCGCGGACGGACCTCCTATGGAGTCCGAGCCGGCGCATGGGTAGTCTGGTCGCAGCTTCCCACCCCCCCTCGTCATCACCCTCAGCCAGAGTGCCGGAGAAACCATGAATCGCGCCGAAGTGATCAAACGCCTGCGCAGCCAGACCGTCGAGACCCCATCCTGGGGCTTCGCCGCCAGCGGCACGCGCTTCGGCACCTTCCCCCAACCGTGGGCCGCAAAGAGCCTGGAGGAGAAGCTCGCTGACGCCGGACAGGCGCACAAGTTCACAGGCATCCTGCCCAAGGTCGCGCTGCACATCCCGTGGGACAAATGCGATGACTGGTCGAAGGGCAAGGCGCTCGCGGCGCAGAACGGCGTCGCCATCGGCGCGATCAACCCGAACCTGTTCCAGCAGCCGATCTACCAATACGGCAGCCTCTGCCATCCCGAGGCCTCGGTGCGCGCCGCGGCGCAGGCGCACCTGAGCGAGTGCGTCGACATCATGAAGGCCACCGGTTCGGACGCGCTCAGCCTGTGGTTCGCCGACGGCTCGAACTATCCCGGCCAGGACGATTTCCGCGCCCGTCGCCGCCGCCTGATCGAGGGCCTCACGACCTGCTACGCCAAGCTGCCGGCGAACACGCGCATGCTCATCGAATATAAGTTCTTCGAGCCGGCGTTCTACCACACCGACCTCGCGGACTGGGGCTCGGTGGCGCTGATCTGCAAGCGCCTCGGCCCCAAGGCCACGGTGCTGGTCGATACCGGACACCACCCGCAGGGCACCAACATCGAGTGGATCGTCGCCTGCCTGCTCGACGAGGGCATCCTCGGCGGCTTCCACTTCAATTCGCGCAAGTACGCCGACGACGATCTCACCGTCGGCTCGATCAATCCCCACGAGCTGTTCCTGGTCTACAACGAGCTCGCCGCCGCCGAGGAGGATGCCGACACGGCGGTGCGCGCGTGCGCGCAGAAGGTCGCGTACATGTTCGACCAGTGCCACTCCTACAAGAACCCGATCGAGGCGACCATCCAATCCGCGCTCGCGGTGCAGGAGGCCTACGCCAAGGCGCTGCTGGTCGACCGCGCCGCCCTGACCAAGGCGCGCAACGCCTGCGACACCGTCACCGCCGAAGAATGCCTGAAGGAAGCCTACAGCACCGACGTGCGCCCCATCCTGAAGGAGGTGCGCGAAGCGATGGGCATCGACCCGAATCCCCTCACAGCCTTCCGCGCCAGCGGCTACGCCGAGAAGGTCACCGCCGAGCGCATCAAGAAGTACGGCAAGGTCGCCTCCGCGGGCGGGGGCTTTCAGTAAGTCAGGGGCTTACGCCCCTACGGCCCGTGCACGGGCCTACCCCCGGGCTTTGTCGCGGCTCGATCAGGACTGCGGGGCAGTCCTGATCGTGGCGGCATCGGCTTCGCCGATTGTATGCCGCCAGCGCCGCTTGGCGCCCGTTTTCTCAGGGGCTGTCGCCCCTACGGCCCGGGGCGGGCCTACCCCCCGGGCTTTGTCGCGGCTCGATGTCGTCGGGGGCC
>JACCZE010000280.1 GCA_013696105.1 Planctomycetota bacterium
CGCCCCCCGCGGCCCCCTGGTCGGACGCACGCGGTTTGCGTTGATGGGCCGTGCACCCGCTGTAAGCAGGTTTGAATGGCACTCGTCAAACTCACCACGCCGATCAGCGACGAGCAGGTGCGCGCACTCACCGTGGGGGACACGGTCGAGATCACGGGGCGGCTCTATACCGGTCGCGATGCGGTGCATCACCGGCTGCACAACGGGACCAAGCCGCCGGTCGATCTCGCGGGGCACATCATCTACCACTGCGGGCCGGTGATGGTGCAGGTGGGCGAGCGCTGGGAATGCCGCGGCGCGGGGCCGACCACCTCATCGCGCGAGGAGCCGTACCAGTGGGAGGTCATCCGCGACCACCGCATCCGCGGGGTGATCGGCAAGGGCGGCATGGGCGCGAAGACGCTCGCCGCCTGCAAGGAGCACGGATGCGTCTACCTGCACGCGATCGGCGGCGCGGCCCAGGTGTGTGCCGAAAAGATCACGCGCGTCGATGGCGTCGACTGGATGGACCTCGGCAGTCCCGAGGCGATCTGGCACCTGTGGGTCGAAGCGTTCCCGGCGATCGTCACCATGGACAGCCGCGGGAATTCGCTGCACCAGCAGGTGTTCGACGCCTCCGCGAAAGCGCTCGGCGAGTTGAAGGCCTGAAGCGGCACAGCTCAGCGGCGTCGGCGCTGACCAGCGAGCATCAGCATCATGAACGCGATGACCATGGCCGTGGCGGTGCCCGCGCCGGTGCCGCAGCCATCGCCGCCGAAGGCCTGCGGCACGAGGTTGTCGACCGCACCGAGGTTGCGCGCTTCCAGGTAGGTGCGCTTGGCGCCACCAGGGCCTCCGGCATCCATCCGCCATAAGGCTTCTCCGTGCGTGAGATCGGTGGCGGAAAAGAAGATGGTGGGTCCGACGGCAGTGATCCATCGCGGCGTCGATGAGCCTTGGCCAGGATAGAGGTCGACTGCCAAGCGCGTCCCGCCAGAGGTGCCATCGCTCATCCAGAGTTCTTCGCCAGAGAGGGGATGGTTGGCGGAGAAATACAGATTCCCGTTGGCCGACATCAATCCAGAGAGCCCGGTCATCGTCCCTCCTGGGTAGATGTCCGCGATGATCGACGTGCCAGCAACGGTGCCGTCGCTGAGCCACACTTCCAGGCCAGTGACCGGCTCGCGTGCGACGAATGCCACCCGCGAGCCGAACGCGCAGAGGCTATGTGGATAGGAACTGCCCGTGCCGGCCACCACATCCGTGACCTGCTGCGTTCCCGCAGGCGTTCCGTCGGTTCGCCACAGTTCGGTGCCGGAGGCTGCATCCCGGGCCGCGAAAAAGACCAGGCCTCCAGCGAGCGTGAACCCCTGGGGGTTCGAGCTCAGGGCGCCGCCGAAGATATCCTTGATCAGCACGGTTCCGGCATCGGTGCCGTCGCTCTTCCACAGCTCGTAGCCGTTCACCCCGTCGCTGGCGCCCATGTAGAGCGTCGAGCCGATGACCGCGGGATCGCTGATGCTGCCGCCAGTCGCCCCGGGGATGAATTCATGCACCAGCGTCGTGCCGCCAGCAGTGCCATCGGTGGACCACAGCTCGGTACCGCGGACGCCATCGTTCGCCTGGAAGAACAATGTCGAACCCATGACGATCATTCGACTGGGGTACGATCCCGCTGGGCCAGGGTTCAGATCGATGAGCATCGCCGTTCCCGACGCGTCGCTCACCCAGAGTTCCTTGCCATTGACGCCATTGTCCGCAGCAAAAAGAAGTCTGGATCCGAGGCGCCTGAGGTCGTCCGGGCCAGAGCCGTTGATTCCCGGTCGGATATCGATGACCGAAGCGGTCGACCCGTCGCTCTTCCACAGTTCGCGACCAGTGGCGGAATTCCGCGCTGAAAAATAAACCGTCCCCTCGACCTCGGTGTAGAAAATGGGATTGCTCGAGTCCGCTCCCGGCGAGATATCCATGAGCATCCGACCGGAGCCCGCGTCGCCGCGGGAAATCCAGACCTCGGAGCCATTGACTCCATCCGTTGCCGTGAAGAAGAGGCCTCGGCTGGTCGGGGTCAGCCAGCGGATGTCGGATTCCCCGGGGACGTTGCGCACGTCGGACACCATGCCGGTGCCAGCGGTGGTGCCGTCGGTGATCCAGGTCTCGCTGCCATGGACTCCATCGCGGCCGACGAACAGCACGCGGGTCGCGTCGAGCGCGACGGCATCGCCATAGACCCCATCGCCGACCCCGGGGTCGATGTCTTTGACCAGGACGGTCCCGCCCGGGGTGCCATCGGACTTCCAGAGTTCGCTCCCGAGACCATCGGAAGTGGCAGAGAACAGCACTGCGGTCGAGGTCAGGCCAAGCACCGATGGGTAGGAACCGCCCGTCAGCGAGATGTCCTTGAGCATGAAGGCGGGTCCGGTGCTGATCAGGAACGGCTCGACATCGTGGACGCCGTCATTCGCGGCGAACATCAGCCAGTCTCCCAGCTTACGGAGTTCGCTCGGGAATGACGAGGCGCTGCCTGGATTGATGTCCTGGTACAGCGCCGTGGTGGCGGCAGTCAGCGCTCCGGTACTGAGCCAGAGTTCGGTGCCCGAGACGCCATCATTGGCGGAGAAGACCACCGCCGAGGTACCGACTTGGGTGATGTTCAGCGGATTCGACGATCCGGCACCTGCCTGGATATCCTCGATGATGACGGTTCCGATCAGCGTGCTGTCGCTCTTCCAAGGCTCGCGGCCGTTCGCGGCAGTCATCGCCGAGAACACGATCGTCGCTCCCACCGCGGTGAGGTTGTCTGGATCGCTGCCGACCGCACCGGGATAGATGTCTCGCACCTGCTGAGTCCCCGCGAGGGTCCCATCGCTCTTCCACAGCTCTCGCCCCGCGAATGGAGCGTATGCCGAGAAGAAGAGCAGACCGCCGCTCGCGGTGAGCCTCTGCGGAAAACTCGATCCGGGACCGATGTTGATGTCCTCGACCAGCGTGGTCCCGGCCGGGGTGCCGTCGCTCTTCCACAGCTCATACCCCTCTGCGGCGGTCTCGGCGGCGAAGAACAGCGTCGAGCCGACCGCCACCAGATGAACCGGCCCGGTCTCATCCGAATCGCCCAGGTAGGGGAACGCTGTGACCAGAGTGGTCCCCACCGTCGTGCCGTCGGTGCGGTAGAGGCCGGGGACTCCCGATCCGACAGCGGTGAAATAGAGGAAGCCGCCCATCGGCGTGTAATAGAACGGGTACGAGTCGATCTCGCCCGGGGTGATGTCGGAGACCATCCGGGTGCCGGCGGCGGTGCCGTCGCTGCGCCACAGCTCGTGGCCGTGCTCGTTGTCGGAGGCGGTGAAATAGGCGACGCCCCCGAACAAGGCGTAGCCATACGGCTCCGAGGCCTCGGTTGCCCCATCACCACGGCCATGCGGATCGACGATCAGGGTCGCGACCTCGGCGCTGGAACGGGCAGCCAGCCCCAGCAGCAGGGCGAGGACCAGCGCCCATCGTGCGAGCGTAGGCGAAATGCGATCGAGTGGTTGGACGAAGCGGGCGCCGCCGGTGCTGGGCATGGTCGTGTGACTCCGAGGTCGAGCACGATTGTACCCCGGCGCTCAAGTCAATTGAAACAGCTGAGTCACTTGAGTCGATTCAGTCGGATATTGCCAGCCCGACGGCTTCTGGGCGGCGTGCCACCACCCCTACTTGGCCGCCGCAGCCGCCTGCTTGAACACGTCGCGGATGGTCTTGGTCAGCACCTGCGAGGTGAACGGCTTGGGCAGGAAGGCGGAGATCCCGCCCTGGTCGCGCTCCTGCTCCATGGTGTCGTCGACGTGGCCCGAGATCAGCACCACCTTCATGTCGGGATGGGTTGCGCGGATCCGGCGCGCCAGCTCGTATCCGTTGATGCCGGGCATCTTCAGGTCGGTGATCACCAGATCGATGCTGTCACCGCGCTGGGACAGCAGGGTGATCGCCTGCTCGCCGGAGGCGGTGGTGAGGACGCGGTAGCCGTTCTCGGTCAGGACCTCGGCCAGGATCGAGCTGACGTGGGCTTCGTCGTCGACCAGCAGGATGGTCTCGCTGCCGCGCTGGGCTTCGGATGACTCGAGCTTGGTCGGGGTCGCCTCCTTCTGGTCCTGGCGCTGCAGGTAGATGGTGAAGGTGGTGCCGGCGCCCGCGGCGCTCTCGACGTGGATGTGGCCCTTGTTCTGCTGCACGATGCCGAAGACGGTGGACAGACCGAGGCCGGTGCTCTTGTCGCCTTCCTTGGTGGTGAAGAACGGCTCGAAGATGCGCGGGATGACCGCGGAATCGATGCCCTGCCCGTCGTCCTGGATCGCGAGGGTGACCCAGGTCCCCGCCGGGATCGAGTCGGGCTGCCCATCCTTGGGCTGTGACAGGTGTTCGATGCGCGTGCGCAGCGCGATGCGTCCGCCCGCGGGCATCGCGTCGCGCGCGTTGAGCACCAGATTCATCACCACCTGCTCCATCTGCGCCGGGTCGGTCAGCACCGTTCCCAGATCGGCGGCGAGATCGAAGTCGAAGGTGATGTCCTTGCTGATGACGCCGCGCAGGAGGGGCTCGAGATCGCGGATGATGTAGTTGACCTCGACCAGCTGCGGCCGCATCTGCTGACGGCACGCGAAGGCGAGCAGCTCGCGCGTCAGCATCGATGCGCGTTGTGCCGCCCACTGGATCGCCTCTGCGTGGCGCAGGGCCTTCGGGTCGCCGACCACGCGCGGCCGGAGCAGCTCGCAGTTGCCGATGATCGCGGTGAGGATGTTGTTGAAGTTGTGCGCGATGCCGCCGCTGAGCCGACCGATCGCCTCCATCTTCTCGAGCCGCCCGATGCGCTCTTCGCGTCGGCGGTTGGTCTCCTCCCATTGCTTGCGCTCGATGGCGTAGCGGATGGTGCGGGCCAGCTGGCTGCCATCGAGGCTGTCTTTCGGGATGTAGTCCTGGGCGCCCTTCTGCACCGCCTGGCAGGCGAGGGTGGCGTCGTTGAATCCGGACAGGATGACGATCGGCACGTCGGCGGCCTTGGCCGCGACCGCCAGGAAGGTATCGAGCCCGCTGCTGTCGGGCAGCGACAGGTCGAGCAGGATGACGTCGCAGGCGCGACTGGGCGCGTCGAGATAGGTGAGCGCATCGCGCAGGCGGCTGCAATGCGTGATGTCGTAGCCGGTGAGCAATCCCTCGGCGAGATACTCCTGCAGCAGGCGGGCGTCACCCGGGTTGTCCTCGACCATCAGGATGTGCACGGATTGCGCGAGCATGAGGACCTCGGGGGAGGGAGGCGTGAGAGAGTTACCGGCAGAATGGTCCTACCGCGAGATGAATACAAGAAATACGACGCCATCTCTATGCGTGTCGCGGATGCGCGTTGTCGCGGATCCTCCGGCGACGGTGTCGCTGCCGCCCGTCACTATCGCCAGGGACCCGACCATGCCCACACCCGCACGGGATACTCTCCACGGACGGAGCGGAGGGGGCCGCCGAAGCGAGCGCAGGCAGGTTGGAACGCCTGCATCACCTAGGTTCGGCACTTGGGTTCGGCGGCTGTGTTCGGCACCTGGGTTCGGCGCCGACGGCTGCCGGCCGATCAGAATCCCACGCCGGCGCTCAGGATCAGGACGAGCTCGTCTCCGGGCCCGATGTCGTCGCGTTTTCCCGAGCGGCCGCGACCCTTGCTGTCGATGTTGGCGAGCACGCCCAAGGTGGCGCTCAGCCCGTGGAGGCCGCCCCAGGGCCGATCCTCGGCGAATGAACCGATGAGTTCGCCCTCTGCCCCCGCGTAGGAGCGCCCGCTATCGACGGTCAGGGAGCCGCCCCAGCTGCGCATGAGCACTCCCCGAGCGCTCCATCCCCGGTGCGCCCACAGGAATCGCGAGCTCGGCGCCCAATTCTGCCAGGTGCGCATCAGGTAGGGGCCCTGTCGTCGCCCGCTGATGGCGGCGTAGCCGATCCCGAGCTTGCCGCCGCCGATCCCCGGCTCGCCCCGCAGCACCAATCCGCTCACGCCGCTCGCGTCGGCATGACCGATGATCGCGGACACCGACATCGACATCCCCAGGGGCACCCCGGCATGGGCCCCGAGGGTCCAGGCGAAGAACGAGTCGCGGCCGCCGACCGGTACGGCCTCGCGCGCGCGATCGGCCGCGTCCAGGGGTACGGTGGCGCAGACCCATACCAGCACGGCGAGTAGACGCATGTGGGGATGTAATGCGGAGATTGGCGGCGTGCAAACGTGGTTTGCCCGGCGGGGTCGAGCAGCGCACGCTGGCGGGCTGGGCCGTGTCCTTAGGGTGCGGGCATGGCCATGACCCAGCCGGGGAGCGGGCGTTTCGCGCCCTCGACCACCGGACCGGCCCACCCCGGAACCCTGCTGGCGGCGCTCCTGTGCTGGCTCGACGCCCGCAGCTGCGGTGCACGGGTGGTCGTGCGTCTCGAGGATTTGGACCCCGATCGGTGCACGCCTGCTCACGCCTGCGCCCTGGTTGCGGATCTCGCCTGGCTGGGACTCGAGTGGGACGCGGTGAGCCACCAGAGCGCACAGACCGCGCGCCACCACGCCGCCCTCGACCGCCTCGCCGCCGCGGGACGCCTGTACCCCAGCACGCTCAGCCGAGCGCAGCTGCAGGCGATCGGCCACCGCGCACCAGACGGCGGCTGGGCTTACGACAACCGCGAGCGCGACGTTCCTTTGCCGCAGGGGGGTTGGCGCACGTGCGATCAGGCGCTGCGCGCCCGGCTCGACGATGGAGTCCTGTGCGTGCGTGACGAGAGCGGGCTCGACCTGTCCCAGGATCCGGCCGCCCAGATGGGCGATCCGGTGGTGCGGCGGCGCGACGGCGCCGTGGCCTATCAGCTGGCGGTGGTGGTCGACGACGCCGCCGACGGCATCACCCGCGTCGTGCGAGGACGCGACATCAGCACCAGCACCGCCACGCAGCGCGCGCTGCAGGACCTGCTCGGCGTGTCCGCGCCGGTCTACCGGCACCACCTCCTGCTGCTCGAGCCTCGCGGCGGCAAACTCGCGAAGTTGCACGGCTCGGTCGGCGCCGACCAGCTGCGCCGGCATTATCAGGCGCCCAGGCTGTGCGCATTCCTCGCGCGCTGCGCGGGACTGATCGACGATTCCGTCGATGGCTGCGCGCCGGCTGATCTGCTGCCCGGGTTCGCCTGGAGCCGGGTGCGCGCAGAGGATGTGGTCGTGCAGTGGACCGGCGAGCGGCTGATCGCCCAGGAGCCGCGATGACCGCCGCGCATTTCGTCTGGTGCACGCCGCCAGAGCCCGCGGCGATCGCGGTCGTGCGCGTCTCGGGGCAGACGATTCCCGCACGCCTCTTCGACCGTGCGCCGCCGGCCATCGGCCACGCGTGCGTCGCACGACTCAGACGCCCCGATGGCGGGGAGACCGACGAGATCGTGCTGACGCGTCTGGGCGACGCGGTGCTCGAACTCTCGACGCACGGCGGGCACGGCGTGCGCGCCGCGGTGGACGCCTGCCTGCGCTCCCATGGGCTCACTGCGGGCGATCCGACCGATGCCGATGCAGCCGCCGGCCTCGTCGAGGACACGTGGCTCGCGCTGTCGCGCGCCGCCAGTCCGGCGGCAGCGCGATGGCTCATGCAAAACGGTCTGGCCGAACCGCCGTTTCCCCGCGCCTTCCTCGCCCGCGCACCGGTGGTGCTGATCACCGGTCCGGTGAACGCCGGCAAGAGCACGCTCCTGAACTGCTGGTGCGGTCGCGAGCGCGCCCTGGTGAGCGACGTGCCAGGCACCACCCGCGATCTGGTCGCGGCTGAAACCCTGATCCGCGGATGGCGCGTGCGTCTGATCGATTCGGCCGGCCTGCGCGCCACCACCGATGCGCTCGAAGTCGCCGGCCAGGACCTCGCCGCCGCTGCGCGCGCGTGGGCGGATGCCGTGGTCTATCTCGACCCCCCCCAGGCCCCGACCGTCCCGGCGGCAACGTCGCGGGGGCACGACATCGTCGTGACCGCGAAGGCGGATCTGCGTCCGGCTCCGATCGGCGGAGCCCTGTCGTGGTCACACGCGGGCGCGCACGGATCGACCTCGGCCGAACTCCTGGACCATCTCGGCCGTGCGGTGCTGGGTCATCTGGGATTGCCCGATCTGCCGGGGTGAGATGGACGGCCCGTGCTCGGTGCTCGGTGCTCGGTCGTTGTTCTCGGTGCTCCGTGCTCCGTGCTCCGTCCGGTGGTGCGAGATCGCACGTGACCCGAGAATCCCTGCGCCAAGTGCCGATGGACGCTGAGGACGTG
>JACCZE010000282.1 GCA_013696105.1 Planctomycetota bacterium
GCATCCTGGCTGCCGTGATGGCTGATGACGATGGTCGCGATCGGAACGTTGCCGTCGCGCAGCTGGCGCGCGACCACCGGCAGGTGATCGGTGGCGATCGGCGAGGTCGCCGGCGTCGCGAGCGCGGCGATCTCGTCGGCATCGACCGGCGGCTCGCCCGCGAGGAAGGTGCCGCTGGGCGCCAGGTGCCCAGGCCGGCATTGCAGCCAGATGCCGCCGATGGTGCCCCACCCCTGGACCTCGAGCCAGAGCCGATCCACGACCAGACGCGTCGGAACCGCCGCGTCGATCAGCTGCAGGACGGTACCGACGCGGGTGGGCCACGAGTGCATGGCCATCCTTCGCGAACCGCGCGCCGAGCCTAAGTCCTGTCAGGGGCGGTCCGCCACCTCCAGATGCTGCATGATGCAGCAGATCCTGTGCGCGAATGCGCGAATATCGCGCGGATCAGATCGCGCGCAGATCGGTCACGCGCGGCGATTCGGGACCGGTGAAGGCCTCGGCGAACGCCGACCCCGCCAGCGTTCCCCACGCCCGGCCGCGCGCCTCGATGGCGGACAGGAATCCGGCAGAGGCGATGGTGGTCACCGGTCCCTCGCTGCCGGGGCGGTGCAGCTGGCTGGCGTAGCAGCGCACGGCGTCGCGCTTCAGTCCCCAGTCGTCTTCGCTGCAGGGCACGAGGAACGTCGGACTGATCGGCAGCTCCGCTTCATAGAACCACACGCGCGCATCGGCATAGGCGGCAGCCTTGCTCGGCGTCGCGAGCTGGTGCAGTGCGGCGGCCTTGATCGCGGGAGCGACCAGCCGCGCGAGCGCGATGTGATCGGGATGGCGGGCGTGCCCGTTCATGCACAGCACCGCGCGTGGACGGTGGCGACGGATCGAATCGACGATGAGCGCGCGCGCGGCGAGGTCATCGCCGAGCAGGTGTCCATCGCGCAGGCCGAGGTTCTCGCGTCGACCGACTCCCAGTACCGCTGCGGCGGCCGCCGCCTCGCGCTCGCGTTCGGCGACCGTCCCGCGGCTGGACAGCTCGCCGCGGGTCGCATCCACGATGACCACGCTCGCGCCCGCGCGGACATGAGCGGCGATGGTCGCGCCGCAGCCGATCTCGGCATCATCCGGATGGGCGGCGAAGACGAGGAGGTCGGCCATGGTGCCGAGGGTACGCGCGAGCTGGACGGGACAATCCGCCACTGCGGGCGGGCGGGCGGGGTGGTGGACCGCGCTATTCGACGATCCGCTCGAGGATCGGCGCCAGGTACGGGCGCTTCTTCATCTCCTGCAGATCGGCTTCCATCAGCTGCTCGAGCGTCCAGCGGTTCTCGGCCTTGGTCTGCTGGCGATAAATGCAGTCGGCGACGTTCCAGAGCAGGAACAACTTTTCCGGCTTGGCCGACGCGCCCAATGCCGCCAGACGCTTCGCCGAGGCCTTCAGCTCGGCGATGGTGTTGATGCCGCAGGTGGCAGCGAGGCGACGGTTGTCATCGAACCGCAGATCCTCCCACGAGGCGTTCTTCACCGCGCCGAAGAGCGAGCCCCAATAGAAGGTCTGCGTGCTCTCCATGATGTACGGGTCGAGGTGGCTGCCGTCGAGCACGCCGCACAGCTCGTCCATCTCCTCGCCCCACCGCGTCAGCAGCTTCGCGGCATCAGCCGTCACCAAGAGCGCCACCGTCCCGGGGATCTCTTCGCCCTTGGCGGCGAGGGCGTCTCGCAGCTGGGGCGCGCTCGCGCGCAGGTCGGCGTAGATGCGGTAGATGCGTCGGGGTGTGGCCATGCGGGGGAGGGATCCTCCACCGGAACGGCGGGACTCAAGCTGCCGCTCCGTCCCCTCAGCCATCGGTGGCAGGGACCGCGACCTTGCCCAGGAGCTCGATCCTGGGTTCGACTGCCGGGGCGCCCATCATGGGCTGGGGCTGCATGGGCTGTGGCTGCATGGTCTCGCGCTGCACGGGATCCTGAGCCTGGATCGCCGGATCGGGCAGCATCACCTCGCCTTGCAGGACCGCATCAGAGCCGGGCGTGACCGGTACGGGACACACGACGGGATCCCTCGGGCCACCAGCCGCTCTCTGCGGTTGAGCCGATCCGCGGTTCGGCATCACGGCCATCTCTCCCTTGATTGCGTGCCGTGGCGAGGGGCCCTGAGCCTGGCGAGCACCCTCCGGTCCGCCCGCGCCCTGCGCCGGTTGGCCGACAGCTGGTCCTGAACCGCCGCATCCGGCCATGGTCATGGCGAGCATCGCGGCCAAGCCGTTGGTCAGCAGGCGGCGGGCGGCCGATGGCGCGATCAGCCGGCCGCGGGGATCCGCGTAGGCACGCACGCACACCTGGGCTCCAGCGGGCAGCGTGCGCTGCAGATCGCTCATGAATGCTCGGACCTGCCCCACGCCCATGCGCGTCACATCGACCACGGTCTTGTCGCAGGACGCGCAGTGGCGGCCGCGCTCATTGGGATGCATCGCGGCCCAGTCCTCGTGGCAGGGCTTGGGGATGTGCAGGCGGGTGTCCATGGCGGCGAACCTCTGCCCATTGGACGGTCGGCGCCCGCCGCGGTTCCAACCTCGTGCCGACTTGGGGTCAAGCATCACATGATGCTGTCAGGCAAAGACTTGGATTGGATCTGCAGGAACTGGGTGAGTCACCTCCGATCGGTGTTCGAGTCCGATGCATGGCTCAGGCCCCAGCAGGCGTGTCGCTGGTGTGGACGATCACGCATCGGTGCCGGACTTGCGTTGGGTGCCAGACGGCTCCGCTGCCAGTCGAGGTGTCGCCATGTCCGTGACCGTCGCATCGCCTGAAGACCGTTTCCTCCGCTACGCGCGCGAGCGCGACGCCGCCGAGCTCGACGCACTGCTGCAGGAGTACGTCGGGCGCTGCTACGCGCAGGCGCGGCGCATCACCGGGCGCGACCATCTCGCCGAGGAGGCCGTGCAGGAGGCGTGCCTCAAGCTGATCGCCACCGCGGGGCGTTACGACGGCAGCGTTCCCTTCGCTGCCTGGCTCGGGAAGCTGGTCGCCAACGCCGCGATCGATCAGCTCAGGGGCACACGACGGCGTGCACGCCACGAGCGCGCGTCCGCGCGGGAGCCCGTCGCCGCTGAGCCGACGGCCAGCGACGACGAGCGGTTCGATCATCTGCGCACCGCGCTCGACGAACTGCCGGAGCGCTACCGTCGCGCCCTGATCATCCATTATATCGCCGGTCTCGATCACAGGCAGACAGCGAAGGCGCTCGGAGTGCCGACGGGCACTTTCGCGGCGCGCATTTCGCGCGGCAAGGATCGGCTGCGCGCGCGCATGGCGCGCATCGGCTCCACAACCGGAGCGGTCACGCTGATCGATCTGGCCGCCTCACCGGTCGCGGCGGCCCCGCAGTCGCTCGGCCCGAGCGTATCGGCGATGACGGCGCAGGCCGTGCCGACGACGATTGGTGTCGGCGCTGTGGTTGCAGCCCATCCGTTGGTGGCGGCAGCACTCGCCATCCTCATCGCTGGCGCATCGATCCCCGCGGCTCTCGTGGCGCTGCGGTCGCAGTCGCAATCGGCATCCGACTCCGGATACGCTTCGTCATCGACCGCTCCGGTCGAGGTGGTGGTGCGATCGGGAGATGATCTGCAGGCAGCGATCGATGCGCATCCTCCGGGAACCGCGTTCCGCCTTGGCGCGGGCATCCACCGCCTGCAATCGGCGGTTCCCAAGGACCGAGACGTCTTCACCGGCGAACATGGCGCAGTGATGTCCGGGGCGCGCGAACTGACCGGCTTCCATCGCGAGGGCGATCTCTGGTGCATCGATGGACAGGTGCAGCAGGGGCAGGTCCATGGCGTGGCCGGCGACGGCCGGCCCCGCGCCATCCACCCGGAGGACCTCTACTTCGAC
>JACCZE010000284.1 GCA_013696105.1 Planctomycetota bacterium
ATCCCAGACGCCGATCAGCGACGGCGTATCGAGGCCGGTCAGCGGCGTGCCGAGGCGGGATCCGCTGGTTGCGGAGAGCGTGCCGACGTCGTGCAGAACGAAGCTGGTCGCGAGGGTGCTGTCGGTAAAGCGCGGCGGAGCGTGGCAGGATGTGCAACCCACGTCCGCGCGCTCGAACAGCGTCTTTCCGCGCAGTGCGGATGGGCTGAGCGAACCATCGGCCGCTCGCGCCGGCGAACGCGGTGGCTCCGACAACGAGGTCACGTAGGCGGCGAGCGCATCCAGTTCACGGCTGCGCCCCGCATTCGGTGGGCCTATCGGCGCATTCGGAGGCGATCCGTCCTGAGCGAGGCCGGTTCCGCCGAATGAATTCACGATATCGTTCTCGAAATCCTGGATCTCGTCGAAGTTGGCGCTCCAATGCACCGGCCCATGGGCCATGCCACCGCGTCCGCGCAGGTCGGTGGTGTTGCGCAGACCTTCACCCACGCTGGTCATGTCCCAGGTGCGTCCGTCGGACATGCCGCCGTCGGCGTGGCACGATGCACAGGCGATGTAGTTGCGGAGCGAATGCTTCGGCGCCGAGCTGCGGTAGAAGGCGCGTTTGCCCTCGGCGATGTCCGCCCGCAGCGACTCCGCGGTGACGACCGTGGTCGCGGAGATGGTGGGATGCCGAGGATCGGCGCAGTCGAGGGCGACCACCGTGCGCGACAGGAAGCAGGATAGCCACGCGCGCGTGCCATCGCCCGAGACGACGACTCCCTGCGGGGCCTCGCCGACGGCGATGCGGTCCTCGAAGCTCGCGGTGCTGCCGTCGCCCAGCACGATCTGCGAGGCCATCGGCACATCGTACACCGACACGGTTCCCGCCCCCTGGTGCGCGAGATAGGCGTAGCGGCCGTTCGGCGAGAAGGCGATGGCCGAGACGCTGTCCGCATCATTGGGATCGATGCGGCGGGCAGCCCATTCCGCCAAGGGCGAAAGGCGGATCGGAGCGCAGATGCCGCGCACCCGGTTCTCGGCATTCAGGGCGTGCCCGTCGCGGGTCAGCCCCCGGCCGGTATTCGATTTCAGTCCGCCGACCCAGGCCGTCAGACCCGACGGCTCGATCACGGCCGCCGACAGGAGATTCGGAATCCCCTTGCCGGACGAGGGCGTATCCGGCCCGATGTCATCGGCCAGCGGAACCGCGGTGATCTGCCGCGTGCCGAGATGGACGACCGACACCAGGCCAGCAGCGCCACGTGAGAGATAATGGGTGATCAGCGCGCAGGTGCCGTCCGCTGCAATGGCGATGGCGCGCGGCTGGCGCGGCAGGGCGATGTCGGCGAGCAGGACCATGCCAGGTGAGAGCACCGTCAGCGCATCGCCCGACAGGCGCGTCACCAGCACGGTCCCGTCCGCGGGAGACACGCAGATTCCGTAGGGCTCGCCCCCGACCACGACGCGCCGCTGAGCGCGCCTGGTCGCGGCGTCCACCTGCCAGATGTCGCCGCTGCCCTGGCATGCGACCCAGACGCAGGATCCGTCGCGCGCGAAGGCCAGGGTGCGCGGACGATCGCCCACGCGCACCTCGGCGGCCACCACCAGCGTTCCCGCCGCGATGGAGAGGATGGTGACGGTGTCCGAATCGGGATTGGCGACCCACAGCTCGGCTTCGCCAGGGCGCAGCGCGAGGGGCGAGGTCGCGGAAGGGCGCACGGCTGTCGGCGGCGCCAGGACCACGACCGTCACCGACCCCACGCTCGCCGACTGCCCGTCGGACACGGTCACGGTGGCGGTGTAGGCGCCGGGGTCCGCGTACGCGTGCGTCGGCGCGATGCCGGCGGCGATGGTGCCATCGCCCAGGTCCCAGGCATAGGTCATCGACGACGGCGCGTTGTCCGGGTCGATCGATCCCGCGCCCGAGAAGGTGACGATCTGTCCGGTCCAGGCCTGGGTGGTGGACGCGGAGGCCGCGGGAATCGGGGGGAACTGCTGCGTGGCCGCCTCGCAGGTCGAGCAGGCGAGAAACAGCGAGATCGATGCTACGATGAGGATCCGCACGGTGGATAAGTACCGGCCCCACGGAGGCGTTACGCCCGACTTCTGGGATGTCCGGTCGACCATCCCCGCAGCGTCTGGGACGAAGGCCGCTCAGCTCGCGTGCGTCACGCAGCGACCCCTTGCCCGTCAGGACCGCCGGCTCGGGCGTTCGACGCCCTGCCGCATGAACTCGCGCTCGCCGTCCACCGCACGGGCGCGGGTGGTGGACGGGATCCGGGTCATCCGCAGGCGTTGGTGCTGAGGCGGAGGCGACGATGCGTTCCAGCAATTGTTCCCGGTCTGGCCGACCGTGTGGAACCCCTATGAGCCGATGGCTTCCGTCGGGGATCGCCGCGATCAGATGCTGCGTTCTGCTGATCTCCTGGAATGCATTGCGGATCGATGGTGGAAGCAGCCGATGCGGCGCTAGCATCCGTCCCCCGCGAGGACATGCCCATGGACACGACGCATGGAGGCATCGGCGCATCGAACGACCGCGTGCGCCAGTACGAGCGCATCATGTGCGAGCTGCTCAACGCGGCGCACGCGGATCGCCGGAAACGCCTGTCGACGCTCGCCGCCGCAGAGATCGCGGGGACGAGCGCGGGGAATCGCGCCGAATACCGCCGCACGGCGCTGATCCTCAAGGAGAAATGCGTGCTGCTGGGCTCACCCGAGGAACGGTACCGCACGCCCGAATGGCGCGCGCGCGGCCTCTGACGGAAGCAGGCCGCCGAGCGCCCCCGCACCGCCGACCTGCTCGACCAGCAGAGCGATCCCGAGCAGCACCAGGATGATCCCCGCTGCCATCTCGGCGCGTTCCCCGAATTCCGCTCCCAGGCGACGCCCGAGCCACAGGCCGAGGAAGGTCAGCATGAAGGCCTGCGCGGCGATGAAGACGATCGCGAAACCGAGCTGCGCGCCGAGCGCACCGAGCGACAGTCCGACCGCGGCTTCATCGAGGCTCGCTGAAAATCCCATCAGCATCAGCGGCCAGACCGCGATCGGGGGAGACCGGTGGTCGTCCTCGGCCTCGTCCGCCCACGCTTCCCGGATCGCGAGCGCACCGATGACGATCAGCGCCACCGCGGCGGCGATTCCAGGCCAGCGCGCGGCTGACGATGACAGCCAGGAGCCGGCAAGGACGCCGATGATCGGCATGCCCCCTTCGAACACTGCGAACGTCAGTCCGATGCGCAGCCAGTGACGACGAGGCACCTGGGCGACGCCGAGTCCGATCGCCACGGCGAAGGTGTCGAGTCCGATCGATACGAGCACGGACACGAGTGCGATCACGCGCACAGGTTGCCACCCCGGGAGATCGGGGAAATCTGAAACGACCGTGCGGATCGTCGAGACGCTGGGAAAGACACCCGCTTCGCCGGTGTCACTGGCGCGGGCGGACTCCAGCCCCTGCGCGCCGGGTGGGCGCACGAGACCATGACCCCGGTCGTGGCGGCTTCGGACG
>JACCZE010000287.1 GCA_013696105.1 Planctomycetota bacterium
GGGCATGGGGGAGGTGGTGGGGTGGTTGGAGGTTGGTGATTGGTGATTGGTGAGATGGTGGTGGATCGTGGCCGGTCGACTGGGGCCGTCAGGTGTCTATGCGTAAACCACCCACGCGCCTTCAGCGATTCAATATATCCGCATTGGGACGCTGATCAGTGAACAGCGGCGCATCGGAAATGATCGCATTGGGCGAGGCGCGCTTGGGATCGGTCCAATCGACCGCTCCGACCAGAGCGTCGCCGCCGTGCTTGTCGATGTCGCGTCCGGCGATGACGCTGGTACGGACGGTGTCGCGTGCGTACTTCACCCAATCGGTATCGATGAGCACCAGCTTGTCGCCTCCCTGCTCGTCCCAGTGGCTCGGAATCTTCTGGCCATTGGTTTTCGCCCAGTCGAGCACCGTGCGTCGCGCCTGCTCGACCAGCGAGGTGTCTTCGATAGCGCTCACTGAGTACCCGAGCAGCGCATCCTTGTCCGGGACGCTCAAGGCCAGGCGCTTGGCCAGGGTGGGATGCGCATCATCGATGATCTTCGCGTCGACCATCGCCGTGAGGAAGTCCTCCTCCTTCGCCTTGCCGATGTAGTACTGGCGCGTGACATGGCGGCCAATCTGCAGTTCGGGCCAAGGCACGAACGCCTTGAGCCGCTCCCAGGCGACCTTGTTGGCGGCGGGCTCGAGGGCTTTGCGGCTGCAGACGACGATGTTGTTGCGCCCTTCCTTGAGGTTGAAGTTGGAGGGCGTCTCCCACACGCGGATGACGGGAAAATTCAGGACGCTCGTCAGACCCGCGGCGCGGAACGAGCGGATGGCTCCCCCCAGCACCCGGTGCTTCAGACCCACGATCTCGCCGGTGGCGCCGTTGGGCAGTCCATAGCTGCCGATGATGTTCGCCAGGACGATGCCATCCGGAGTCAGCACGCGCGCGCAGTCGGCGAAGAACTCGGTGGTCATCAGATGCGAAGGGATGGTCGAGCCGGCGGTGTAGGCGTCGAGGATGACGACATCGAAGGGCTTGGACCGCGCGAGGTCGTGGAATTGGATGAACTGCCGCGCATCGCGCGCTTCCAGCCGCAGTCGCGGCTCGCCGTCGTCACGCTTCTGGTCGCTCAACCAGCGGATCAGCGGGAAGTGGTCGCGCACCATCTCGATGACCTTGCGGTCGATGTCGACCACCGTGATCGACGCCTGCGGAAAATGGTGCGCGAGCACGCCGATGCCCGCACCCGAGCCCAGGCCCACGACCAGGATGCGCGGCTTCGCCTGGCGGGGATCGCCGCCAGCGTCGGTGACCAGCTTCTCGTTCAGGAGGACCGACAGCGGGAATAGTCGCACATACGGCGAATTGCTCAGGGTCCCGGGGTCCGGGCGCCAGGTGTGGGGCCAGGTCCGGTTCGGCTCGGCCATCGTCGGACGCCCGCCGGTTGGCACCAGGTGGGCGAGCGTCGGTTCCTTCGCAGCGAGGGCGGCGAGATCCTCCCACGAGGGCGACAGGCAGATGCCCCCTTCGACCTTGTCGAAGAAGCGCAGCTGGAAGTAGTTCTCTGACCGGCTCGCGACCCAGGTCATGCTGGTGTAGGCGCTGTCGCGGTGGTCGAGCGCGGCCTGATCGAACGCCGTGCGCTTCGCATCCAGGCGATACTGGGTATCGCGCATGGTGAAGCCGGTGAGCAGCGCCGCGGCGAAGATCGCCACGCCCAGGAGGCGCCACTTCATATTCATACGGTCGACGCCGACATCGGCTTGCTCACGGGCGCCTCCGAGGGGGCGATCGTGGCCTCGATGCGTTTGAACAGGTGGAAGATCCCGAGCGCGCCGAGCGCCGTGCCCATCACCAGCAGGTTGGTGGTCAGCTCGAGGTGCTCGAGCAGCAGGTAATCGGTGACCAGGATTCCGAGCACGTTCCCCAGCGAACCGATGGCATAGAGGGTGCCGGTGGTGCGGCCGACGTGCTCGGCGTTGGTGAACACCAGCTTCACCAGCATCGGCGACACCGATCCCAGGAGCAGGGACGGCGGAAGGAACAGCACCAGGGCGCCGAACAGCACGCCCCAGCGTGCGGTCTGGATGGTCTCTCCGAGCGAGTTGCTGAAGCGCAGCCCGTACCAGCACATCAGGCAATAGAAGGCGCCCGAGATGAGGATCATCCACGCCAGGGGAAGGTTGGTGCGCGAGCGGTCGGCGATGCGACCGCCGAGCACGTAGCCGATCGAGAGGCTGAGGATGAACACCGAGATGATGGCGGCCCACACGTCGATCGACGACCCGAACACCGGCTGCAGCAGCCGGCCACCGAGGATCTCGAGCGCCATCATGCAGAATCCGCAGATGATCGATGTCAGATACAGCGTGAAGATGCGCATATCGCTCCGGGAGGCCGGACGATAGTCCCGGAGGTGGGGGAGTCCAACACCGACAGCGCGCGCGGCTCGGTACCACGGCGGTGTGGCCGCCAGGACCGCCGGACCTAGCGCTTCAGGCCCCTCGGCTCCGGTCCCGTCCCGATGGAATCCGACTCGCTGACGCGCATGTGGAATTCCTCGACCAGGCGATGGATCACCAGCTCTTTGGAGGCGGCATTCTCGGGTGAAAGCTCGTAGCGCGCGATGGTGTCCCCTTGGCGGGTCGTGACCTGGAGATGATCCTCGTCGTCACGGCGCAGATCCGTGATGTGGATGAACGGGTCGCGGGTCAGGCGGGTCAGGAGGACGCGCTCATCCTCGCGCAGGAGGAGCGTGTCGTCGGTGCGGCTGCTGCAGGCGGCGACCGCCCCGATCAGCACGGTCACGAGCGCGGCGTGCGACAGAAATCGGGTCCGCTCCTGCAGCATGGTCGGGATCATGGATGCTGATCCGGGGACACCAGTGCCTCTTCGCTCGCGAGGGGCGGGTCGATGTACAGCGTCCCCGCGAGTCCCGAGAGCGGTAGATCGCGACCGTTCCACGACGGCTCACCGTCGAGGACGATGAGTCTGGCCCCGCCGGCGCGTTCATGGACCAGGGCGAGCGCGCGCGCATCCGCCCGCGGGAACGAGCGCTGGCGAGCACCATCGCCGATGCGAACGCTGCGGCTGTCCCACGCCGCTCCCAACACGAAGCCGTCGGCGACGAGCTCGCCCAGGACCTGGTTGGATCGCGGATTCCCGATGATCACCCAGGCGTGGTCGCGCCAACGTGCGCGGTCGAAAGCCACGTCGTCGACCTGCGGCGGGATGCCGTGGGCGTGTTGGGCCCAGGCGGCGACGAATCGCTGGGCGAGGAGCCGGTTGTCGTCCTGGGCGGCGCGGTGTTCGCGGGTTCCGACGACGACCACGAAGGGTCCACGCGCATAGTGGGCGAGTTGTCCGATGGCCGGACACACGCTGTGAAATGCGGGCGCGGGCTGGGCGGATCCATCCACCACCGACGGGGCTGTCCAGAAAACGGGATCGGACGGAGCGACCGCGTCCTGGATCGCTGCTCCGGCAGCGGCGGATTGGGCGCGCCAAGCCCGGAATGCGGGATTGGCGGCACCGTAGATGCCGATGTGGACGCTCGGCGGGAAGCCGACGAGATCGCCAGCGATGCGCGGGTCGATCAACCGCACCGCAGCGACACGCCCCGGATGCAGGCGGGCCAGCCTGATGGCCGCATCGGCGCCGGTTCCCCGAGCGACCAGCGTCACCGGACGGGTCCGGGCGAGGGCCGCCAACAGGGCTTCTGCCCGGATCAGCGCGATCCCCCGCCATTCGAGGTCTCCCGCCGGATAGATCTCTGCCACGTCGACGTTCGCCGTGGCGGCCGCTTGCCACCAAGAGAAGGGCGCGGCCGGCCAATGAGCCTTGGTCGGAGGCTGGCCGGGTTGGTCCAGCACGAGTGCGACCGCTGTCGGCTGTGCGCAGCGGTGCCAGCGCAACGGCTGCACGCTGCTGTCGATCGGGTCGCGGATCGCCTCGAGCGACAGCCCCAGCGCGGGCGTCGGGCGGACGCCGGCGAGCCACCCGCGCAGCAGCGAGACCACCCCGGACAGTTCGCGGAACTGGAGGGCAGCATCGGCTTCGTGCGCGATCTCCGCTCCTTGCTCGGCCCAGAGGTAGGGCAATGGCGCGGCCTCGCCGCTCACCGTCAACGCGCTGGTCAGCCGTTGGAGTTCACGCACCGTTCCCACGGGCGTGGGAACCTCGCGCGTCAGGCGTTCGACGCGCGAGCGCGACTGGTTGGCGAGCGTGATGCGCAGGATGGCTGGACGATCGCCCGCAGCGTCCTCGAGCTGGCTGGGCGCGAGCACGATGCGCGCTCCCTGGCGCATGTCCCCGAGTTTCGCGATCGCGATCTCAGTGCTCGCGACATCGCTCTCTCCGTGGGTGAGCGACACGGTGAGGGTGAACGGACCGGTTGCGAATTCGCGCGAATCGACGGTGCGGATGATGTCGCAGCGGAACAGCAATGGCGGCCGCACGAGGTCGTCGCACGACGCCAGGCGCAAGGATGGATCTTCGGCGGGGGAGAACGCCGCCAGCACGATCCCAGCCACGACACGCAGCGATCGTCTCATGAACCCGTCGCTGCCATGATGCCGGGATAGAGGCGCTGATACGCGACGTAGTCGCCGGCGATGCGGCCGATGCGCTCGAGCAGGTCTCCCGACAGCGCCTTGATCACGCGTCCGGGCACGCCCGCCACCAAGTGGCCGTCTGGGATCGTCGCGCCCTCAGGGACGACGCACCCCGCTGCCACCAGCACGCGCTTGCCGATGCGCGCGCCGTCGAGCACGCGGCTGCCCATGCCGAGCAGGCTGCCGTCGCCGATCTCGCAGGCATGGGCGATCGCCCCGTGCCCCATACTGACCTCGTCGCCGAGCACGCACGGCAGCCGGCGGCTGACGTGCAGGACGCACAGGTCTTGGACATTGCAACGAGCACCGAGCGCCACGTGGTTGATGTCGCCGCGCAGCACCGCCCCGAACCACACCGAACAGTCCGGCCCGAAGCGCACATCGCCGACCAGGGTCGCATTGGGCGCGAGGAATGTCGGCAGCTGCGGTTCATGGCCGTCGACTGCGATGATCGTGGCCATGGGCGGGAGTGTGATCGCGGGCCAGGGCGGGGAAGGGCGGGGAAGGGCGGGGGCGGATGGCCGACCGGGGACCGTGACCACCGCTAGGACGGGATGGCGGCCTGCACCGTGCTCCGTGCTCCGTCCTCCGTCGACAACCGGCACGGCCAGTCCCCCACCCCCCAACCACCAAAAACGAAAAAACCCCACGGCGACCGCCGCGGGGCTCATCGAGTGGACGATCGACCCGATCAGGCTTTGTCGGCTACCGGAGCTGCGGCGACGATGTCGATGAAGCGGTTGCGGAAACGCACCACGCCGTCCTGGACCGCGAAGATCGTGTAGTCGCGTCCGGTGCTGGCGCCGAAACCCGCCTTGAAGCGCGAGCCGCACTGGCGGACGATGATCGAACCCGCGGTGACCGTCTCGCCACCGTAGCATTTGATGCCGCGGCGCTGTGCATTGGAGTCGCGACCGTTGGTCGTCGATCCGGTACCCATCTTATGTGCCATGAAAACCTCGCGGAAAGGAGAGCGCTGTGCGTAAATGGAGAGCGCAGGAGGGTATGAGGCCCGCTCGGCATGGCAAGGGCGACCAGGAGGCCCTCTGGGGCGCCTCTGGGGCGGCTTGCGGGGTATGACCGGTCGCGCAGGGGGGTGGTGGGGTTGCCGGCCCGACCGATCGATGGTCGACGGCCGGTATGCCGACACCGAGGGGTGCGCCTCCATCCGCCGTCCGTCCGTCGTCCGTCCGCCGTCCGTCCCCTCGTCAGTCGCGACTGGGACGCTATGCTCCCGCGATCCGGATGTCGGGGACCTCCTCCGCGACTCGCCGGTGACCGAAGGCCGCTACCGATGGCCGTGCTTTAGAAGGGTGCGATCGCGATGAACAGGCCGTTGACCATCGTGGTGATGACTCTCCTGGGGACGGCAGCGGGCTTCCTGCTCCTGTCCATGGTCAGCTACTCGGCGAACCAGATCATCGGGGCCAGCCCGTCGGGCAGCAACCTCATGGGCTTGGGTGGCGCATGGGCCGCGCACAGCCTGATCAGCTTCTGGGGCATCGCCGCCTTCGTGGTGCCGCTGATGATGCTGGGCTACGCCGTCGGCCTGTGGCGCGAGTACGATCTCGCGAATCTCGGTCGCAGACTCACCGGATCCCTGCTGCTGATCCCGGCGCTGTGCGGCATGACGCACCTGCTGCCCGCATCGCGCCTGGGCGAAGCGCTGCTGATCCAGTGGGACCAGACCCAGCTGCGCGGACTCGGTGGCAGCTTGGGGTACCTGCTGTGCGGGCCGGTCTCGCGGGCGGGTGATCATCCGAGCTATGCCGGAGGACTGCTGCTGCGATCGCTCGAGACTCCCGGTGCGGTGATGGCGCTGCTGGCGTTGTTCGCGCTGTCGCTGCTGCTGATGGATCTGGGGCTGATCGGTTGGCTGCGCCGGCTCTGGAACTACATCCGCATCGCCAGCCAGCGGCGGTCGATCGACGTGGTCGAGCCGGACCGCTTCCTCAGCGAACCCTTCGTTCCCCAGAGCCCCGCGCCGCGTGCCAAGAACCGTGCGACGACCTCCTTCCACGAGATCACGCGCCGCATCGCCGACGAGCAGGCGCTGCCGCCCGACGCGCACGAGCTGGTCGAGAAGATCCGCAGCCACCGCCGTGCGCTCGAACGCGGCACCGCCGATTCTGCCAACGCTGACGCCGAGGCTGCCGTTGAACCGCCGATCGATGAGGAGGTCGAGCCAACCAGCGAGCCGACGCCGGCGGTCGTCCCGTCCGTGCCGGCGATATCACTCGATGCGGTCACGCCCACGCCCTCGCCCAAGCCGAAACCGAAGAAGCCCAAGCGCTCAGCGACCGCCGATGGCGAGTACGAGCTGCCGCCGGTCGATCTGCTCGACGCCAAGCCGATGCGCAAGGAGGCCGAGCACGAGGCCGAGAAGAACCACACCGCGCGCGCGATCGAAGAGGTCTTCTCGCACTTCAACATCAGCGTGCAGGTGGTCACCGCCACGCGCGGTCCCGTGGTCACGCAGTACGAGATCCGCCTGATGGACCAGGCCATGCGCGTGAGCAAGGTCGAGGGCTTCGAGAAGGACCTGGCGATGAAGCTGGGCACCGAAGGCATCCGCATCGTCGCGCCGCTGCCCAACAAGACGACGATCGGCGTCGAGGTGCCCAACCGCGTCAAGGAACAGGTGGTGATGCGCGACCTGGTCGAGGAGTTCGACCCCGACCAGATGGCGCTGCCGGTCATCCTCGGCCGCGATGTGGTCGGCAATCCGATCATCTCCGACCTCGCGAAGATGCCGCACCTGCTGGTCGCCGGCGCCACCGGCATGGGCAAATCCGTATGCATGAACGCCTTGATCTGCTCGATCCTGCTGTTCAAGGGTC
The DNA here is from genome assembly GCA_013696105.1 of Planctomycetota bacterium. Classification (GTDB taxonomy): domain Bacteria; phylum Planctomycetota; class UBA11346; order UBA11346; family UBA11346; genus JACCZE01. Next base: position 7,435 of record JACCZE010000287.1, read on the forward strand.
CCGAGCACGTGCGCTTCATCATGGTCGACCCGAAGATGGTCGAGCTCGCCGGCTACGAGGACATCCCGCACCTGCTGACGCCGCCGATCACCGACATGACCAAGGCGCACGCCTCGCTCGAGTGGGCCTGCCGCACCATGGATCAACGGTACGAGGCGCTGCGCCAGGTCGGCGTGCGCGACATCAAGAGCTACAACGAGCTCGGTGAATCCGAGATCCGCCTGCGTCTGGGCAAGAAGGACCTGCGGCTCGAGGACCTCGAGTCGGGCGTGGCGCACATGCCGTACATCGTCGTGCTGGTCGACGAATACGCCGACCTGATGATGGTGAACAAGGAGGTCGAGAAGTCGATCGTCCGCCTCGCGGCCAAGAGCCGCGCCTGCGGCATCCACGTCATCCTCACCACCCAGCGTCCCTCCGCCGACGTGGTCACCGGACTGATCAAATCCAATCTGCCGTCGCGCATCTGCTTCCGCGTGGTCGACAAGTCCAACAGCCGCGTCGTCCTCGACGTCTCCGGCGCTGAGAATCTGCTCGGTCGCGGCGACATGCTGTTCCTCCAGCCAGGCACGTCGCAGCCGATCCGCGGCCAGGGCGTGTGGCTCAAGGACAGCGAGATCAGTGCGATCGTCAGCCACGCCAAGCAACAGGGCTCGCCCGAGTACGACGAGGACGTCGTCAACGTTGGCGCGGTGGCGATGCTCGGCGGCGCGGCCGGCGGCGGCGGCGCCGGCATCCGCGGCGGCGAATGGCTGTCCGACCGCCAGTTCCACGAATCCGTGCAGGCGATGTACCGCTACAACCGTTCCGGCGCCGATTTCTTCCGCCGGAAGTGCAACATCGGCTACAACAAGGCCACCGCCTACGTCGAGCAGCTCGAGGACCTCGGCTTCCTCGGCCCCCAGAAGGGCACCGCGCCGCGCGACATCCTCAAGACCTGGGACGACTGGATCGAGCTGCTGAAGGCCAATGGCCTGACCTGGACCGAAGAGGACGACCTCTACCACAATCCGGTCGAGTTGCGGTCTTGAGTGTGTGGGGCTTTCGCCCCCCAGGCCCCCCGCGACCTTTGTCGCCCTTCATTTAGGCCTGCGGCCAAAATGTTGCGGGATGGGCTTCGCCCATTGTATCCCGCAAGCAGGGCTTGGCGGTCGGGTGCTTTCTTGCGATTCTCCCAGGCTCCCCGCGACCTTTTGTCGGCGGTCGGGTGCTTTTCTGGCGATTTTTCCAAGGACCAACGCGATGTCGCCGGGGAAGCGGATCAGCAGTGGCGCATCAGGCGTTCGAGGGATTTCTGGGCGTTGGCGCGCACGTCGGGATCCGTGTCCGCGAGCACGCGTTCGAGGAACGGTACTGCCCGCTGGTCATAGAAGTATCCGAGTACTCCCGCGGCCATCCGTCGCACCGTGACTTCGTCGTCGGCGAGCAGATGCGCGATCGGCAGCACCAGGCTCGGCTCATCGAGGAAGTCCATGGTGGTCCCTGCGATCAGCGCGCTGTGTCGGCGAGTGCCGGCGTGGCTGTCGCTCATGCCCGCCACCAGCAGCGCCGACGCTCCGGCCTTGCCGCGGACATCGATGACGTCGTAGATCGCGGAGCGGTCGGCGACGAGGGCGCGACGGACCAGTGCATCCAGCGGCGCATGGCGGGCCGTCCAGCATGGAGCCACCTCGGAATGGTCTCCGCCGCCACCCAGAGCGCACCGATGGCGACGATGAGGCCGGTCGCGACGACGGCTGCCGTCCGTATTCGGTAGTGGTGTATCATCGCATGGAGGACGATTGTCGTTGGGGTCCCTTACCGGTGGCCGGTGCGAACGTCGCGCGGGTCCGGCTTTACTGCGGTTGCGTCACCGTGTGTGAACCGGAGTCGGGTGCATCGGGACTGGGCAGGCCGGCCGCGACCGGCATTTCCCGATCGGATCCGTAACCTGCATCAGCGCCGTCGTCGCGCTCCGAGGGGTCTTCATGCGCGTCACGTCACCGATCACCCTGTTGCTGCTCGCGCTGTCCGGCATCCTCGCTGCTGCCGAGCACGGCGGCGGCAAGCCGGTGCGCATCGACGAACTGCCCGACAGCGGCCTCAAGAAGGATCTGTCGCGCCTGCCTCCCCAGGCTCAGGCCAAGGCGCTGGCGTGGCTCTCCGGCTTCCGCTTCCATGACCGCGATTGCGGATCGCTGCATGCCGACTCCGACGGCGGGATCCTGTACGCCTGCGACGCGTTGGTCGACGCTCATGCCCAGCCTGCCGATGCGCCGGTATCCGCGGGTCCGGTGGTTTCGGCGGGCAGCGTCCCGATCGCCAACCAGCCCAGCTACCACAGCAGGCCCGGCTCGGCGAAGCGCATCTTCCTCGACTTCAATGGCGCGACCGTCACCGGTACGCGGTGGAACGTCAGTCCGGCGCCCGCCACCTACGTCTGTCCCGCATTGGATACCGATTCCGATCCCACCACCTTCAGTGATGCCGAACAGCTGCTGATCCAGCGCGTCTGGGAGCGGGTATCCGAGGACTACGCGCCCTTCGACGTCGACGTCACCACCGACCCCGCGGTCGAGAGCGCGATGGACATCCGCACCGGCCACGTGCTCATCACCCGACAGACCGATGCCAACGGCGCGGCGATGCCCTACCCGGGTTCCGCCGGAGTCGCGGCCATCGACGTCTTCGGGACCTCCAGTTACCGTTACAACTCGCCGGCGCTGGTCTACTTCGATGCCCAACCCGCGCGCGACGACTACCTGGCCGAGGTGTGCTCGCACGAGATGGGGCACAACATGGGTCTGAGCCATGATGGCACGTCGAGCGCCTACTACGGCGGACACGGATCCGGCCCGACCTCGTGGGGCCCGATCATGGGTGCCGCCTACAACCGCAACATCAGCCAGTGGTCCAAAGGCGAATACTTCGCATCCAACCAGCCGCAGGACGATCTCGCCATCCTCAACGGCAAGCTCACCTACCGCACCGACGATGTCGGCAGCACCGACGCGACAGCGACCAGGCTGACGGGCACCGCGCTGGGGGCATCGGGCGTGATCTCGACCTCCAGCGATGTCGACGTCATCTCGTTCGATGCGGGGGCGGGGACCGTGAGCCTGACCGTCTCGCCGCGACAGAGCGCGGTCAATGTCGCGGGCAACAACCTCGATGTGAAGCTCACCCTCGCCGATGCCATCGGCACCGTCATCGCGACCAGCGATGTGGCCGGAGGGGTGACCGGCACCATCACCGCGACCGTGACGGCGGGCACCTACTTCCTGCGCATCTCCGGCGCCGCCGACGGTTCGCCGTTGTCCGATCCACCGAGCGGCTACACCGCGTATGCGAGCCTCGGGCAGTGGTTCCTCACCGGCACGGTCCCGGCGTCGAGCAGCGACGGCGTCGCGCCGACCGCGTCGGCGAGCCTGTCCGACGTGTCGACGGCCGGCGGCACCACCCACTCCTTCCTGGTGACCTACGTCGACAACAGCGCGATCGCGACCGCGACCATCGACAGTTCCGACGTGCAGGTCACCGGCCCCGGCGGCTTCTCCGCCACCGCGACGCTGATCTCGGTCGACCAGGCGGGAAACGGCACGCCGCGCGTCGCGACCTATCGCATCTCCGCACCGGGCGGGGCCTGGGATGCGTCCGACAATGGTACCTATTCCGTCGCCATGCTCGGCTCGGCGGTTGCGGATTCCGCCGGCAATTACGTTGCCGCCGGCGCCCTCGGATCGTTCGTGGTGCGCTGTCCGATCGCCGCCGGACCCGGGACCGGGATCCTGCGTCAGTGGTACGATGGCGTCCCGGGCACGACCGTCGCGAGCCTCACCGCAGCCCCCGTCTTTCCGAACGCGCCGACCGGTGGCTCGATCGCGAGCCTCTTCGAGGTGCCTGCGGATCGCGCGGACGATTACGGGTCGCTGATGCGCGGATGGTTCATCGCTCCCATCACGGGCAGCTACACCTTCCTCATCGCCTCGGACGACGCGAGCGAGCTGTGGCTCTCGAGCGATGCCGCCGTGTCCAACATCAGCCGCATCGCCTTCGTCTCGGCGTGGACCAGCCCGCGGGAATGGAACAAGGAATCGAATCAGAGCTCGGCGGCGATCACGCTGAGCGGCGGCGGCCGCTACTACATCGAAGCCCGCCACAAGGAAGGCACCGGAGGCGATCACCTCGCTGTCGGAGTGGTGATGCCGGGCGGGATCACCGAGGCCCCGATCCCCGCCAACCGGCTCGATCCCTATATCGTCGCATCCATCACCGCCACCGATGCGGCGGCGAACGAAGCAGGCGATCCGGGCACCTTCCGCATCAGCCGTCCCGCTGCCATGGGTTCGGCGCTGACCGTCGCCTATCAGATCAGCGGCAGCGCGGGTAACGGTTCCGACTACGCATCGCTGCCGGGATCGGTCGCCATCGCCGCCGGAGCGTCGAGCGCCACGGTCACAGTCTCTCCGCTGCAGGACAGCGTCTTCGAGGGCAGCGAGACGGTGACGCTGACCATCGTCGCGGGTAGCGGCTACGTGCTCGGTTCGGCGCCGACCACAGCGACGGTCACCATCTCCGATGACGAGGCCGCTCCGACGGTGACGATCGCAGCCACCGATGCGAATGCCGCCGAACCCGCCGATCCCGGGGCGGTGGTGGTCACGCTGTCGCGCACCACGACCACGGCGACGGTGGTGTCATTCGTCGTCGGCGGTTCGGCGACGCAGGGTGCCGATTATTCCGCGATCGGCACCAGCGTCTCAATCCCCGCCGGGTCGACCAGCGCGACCGTCGTGATCGCACCGGTGAATGACAGCCTGTACGAGCCGGCCGAGACGGTGAGCCTGACCCTGACCGCGGGTTCGAATTACTCGATCGGCAGCCCGGGTGCTGCGAGCGTCACCATCGGCGACGACGATCCCCAGCCATCGCTGCGCATCGCCAACGCCAGCCGGACCGAAGGCGATAGCGGCACGGCGACGATGACCGTCACCGTGACCCTCTCGGTGGCGAGCGGATCGGCCGCGAGCGCCGCGTACACCACCGCCGACGGCTCGGCGCTGGCTGGCGCCGATTACCTGGCGACGTCCGGTACGCTCACCATCCCCGCCGGCCAGACCACTGCGACCATCGCGGTGCCCATCGTTGGCGACACCATCGGCGAACTGACCGAGACCTTCACCGTGACCCTGTCCGCCGCGACCGGCGCCACCATCGCCGTCGCGAGCGCTACCGGTACCATCACCGACAACGATCCCCCGAGCCTGGTGGTCCTCGACGCGAGCAGCACGGAAGGCTCGAGCGGCTCGTCGGCGATGGTGTTCACCATCACCCTGGCCCCGGTGAACGCCGGCCAGACCGTCACCGTGCGGGTCGCCACCAGCAACGGTACCGCGATCGCCGGATCCGATTTCACCGCGCTATCCGCCACCACGGTCATTTTCGCGCCCGGTGACTCCACCAAGACCGTCACCATCGCCCTGGCCCCGGACACCGACATCGAGGCCGACGAGAGCTTCTCGCTGCTGTTGTCGTCCCCGACCAACGCGGTGATCGGACGCGCGGTTGCGATCGGCACCATCCGCGATGACGACGCCGTGGCGACCGCTGACGCAGCCGGGGGACAACCCCGGTGTGGAGTCGGTGGCCTGGCGGCGCTCTTGCTGCTGGTGAGCGTCGGCCGGCGCGGCCGGCGCGGCCGGCGCGGCTGACCTCCACGGCTGACCTCCACGGCTGACCTCCACACGGCTGGTCGCTCCGAGCCGTCGCAGGTCGTCGCTTCATCCTGCGAGCGCGTGCTCCGCCGGTGCCGCCATCTCGGAGCCGAACTTGTGGCGCAGCGCGTCGCGCGCGTCTTCGAGGCGGTGGTTCTTGTGCGGCGCGAACAGCTCGAGCTGCTCCTCGGCGGCGCACAGTCCGGTGGCGACCAGCGACAGGCGCTCCCAGTGCACGCGCCGGGCGCGCTTGTCCCCCAGTTCGCACGCGACCTCGGCGAGCTCGTCGTCGTGGCGCAGCTGGCGTCGCGCGCGGTGCAGCACATCCGCCCCGCGCCCGTCCAGGTGCCGGCCTTCGAGCGCGACCGTGGTGCATGCCAGGT
>JACCZE010000288.1 GCA_013696105.1 Planctomycetota bacterium
CCATCCTGCTGTCCGGCAAGAGCGACCTCTTCTCTCAGAAAGCTCAATGCCAAGCCTTCAGCAGCGATGCCGTAGTGCGCGCGCTCCGAATCGGCATGGAAGTGGCCGACCGGTTGGCGTCCGCCGCGTGCAAAGAGCGCTTCGCGATGCTGGGCGTGGGCGCAGGTAGCAGGAGTATCCACCCACGGAAAATCAGCCAATTCGCGCACGGACGCGGAAGCCAGTTGCTGTGCCCAAGCCAGGGGGCCAACGATCCGCATGCCGACTCGGGTCAGCAGCCACGAGGTGAGCCCGGCATAATCGCCGGGCCCAAGTACCCAGCCGGCAGCCAGTCGTCCTTCGAGTACATCCCGTTGGACATTGCCACTGACGCCTTGGTGCAGATGCACCATCAATTCCGGATGATGTCGTTGCAGCAGGGTGAGGGCCTGGGGCGCCCGCAACCAGATCGCATCGCCAACCATGCCGATATCGGCCCGCCCGGTTACTCGCATGCCGATCTGGTGCGCAACGGTGGTGACCTCATCGACGGCATCCAGCGCTTTCTGCGCGATCGGTAATAATCGGCTGCCTGCCGGGGTCAGGCGCATGCCTGTACCGGAGCGTTCGAAAAGGACCTGTTCCAGGGTCTGCTCCAATTCCTTGAGATGGTTGCTGAGCGCCGGTTTGCAGAGGTGCAACTCGATTGCGGATCGGCCCAAATGGCCGTTGCGTGCGATGACCACGAAACTGCGCAACAAGTAAGAATCCATGGAGTTTCATTTCTGCTGTGCTCGGTCACAGACAGTACGTAACCGGGCTTGGTGGCTGTTCAGAAATTTTGAACAGCTGTTCAGAATTTCTGAACACCAAATGATCCATATCCCCACAGGATGCGGAGCTTCCGTCCAGCCAAGGAACCTGCATGTCCTCGACGACCGATCCTCCATCAGCAGGCTCATCCCCAGATGGGCCGTCATCGGAAGCGCACCGTCCCGCGCTCCAGGAGCGCTGGTGGGATACGCCGACCACCCCGGCGACGCAGGTCCGGGCTGTCGCCTATTATCGTCACTCCGCTCAGGATAAGCAGAAGAATTCTGTCGAAATTCAGATGCAGCAGGTGCAGGAGTGGGCCAAGGCCAATCGCATCGAAATCATCCATGAGTTTGCGGATCGCGGAAAATCCGGTCTCACCGCGGACGGTCGACCCGCGTTTACCGACATGATGGATTTGGTACGTACAGCGCGAGATTTCACGCGGGTGCTGGTGCTCGACGTCAGCCGGTGGGGACGCTTTCAGGATCTGGATTTATCAGCCAGTTACTCGGCCGAGTGCAAGACCCACGGCAAGGAAGTGGTCTACGTCAATCTCGGCATCGAGAACGACGGCAGTCCGGTCTATCCACTCATGGTCGGCTTCGAGCGTTGGCGCTCGGCGCAATACAGCCGCGAATTGTCCGACAAGGTTCACCGGGGGAGCATCAAGGTGGCCGAGCAGGGCTACCGCGCAGGTGGGGCCGCGCCGTATGCTACGCACCGCGTGATGGTGAATGAAGAGGATGTGCCGCAGAAGGTGCTGGAGCCTGGCGAGCATAAGGCGATCAGCGATTGGCGGGTCAAGCTGGCTCCAGGCGAAGGACAACAGGTCGCTGTGATCCAGGATATCTTCCATCTCTTTGTGGAGGAGAGTCTCGATGAGCGCCAGATATCTGGTCGGCTCAACCAACGCTGCATCTCCGCCCCCGGAGGTGGCGCCTGGAGTCCCCAAGCGGTGCGACGCCTCCTGGCCAATCGGACCTATGCCGGGGCCACCGTCTACAACCGCGCCTCCAGCAAGCTGAAGGGCCCTCGTCGCCGGAATCCTCCCAGTGAATGGGTGATTACGGATCACGCCTACGAGGCGATCATCCCACTGGAGATCTTCGAGCGTGCCCAAATCCGTTTTGCCGAGCGGCAAAGCCGCATCGGAACGAATGAGATGCTGGAGCGTCTCCGAGCCATTTACACCAAGCACGGCGTTTTGACGGAAGCTTTGGTCGCCGCCGATGGCGTCCTGCCGAGCCTGGCCAGTGTCACGCGACACTTCGGCGGCGTGGCAGGCACCCTGCACCAGATGTACGCCGAGGTGCAGGATCGGACGCGGCTCGATGTGCAGACGCGCATTGCAGCGCTGCATGACTTGGTGGAACCGCATCTCGATTTCCTGGTCATCAACCGTCGCGTGACGGTGATCATCCAGCCGGCTCTCCCGATGACCGGGTGCGCATCGCCGAGTTGGTTGTTCCGTCCAGATCACCGCCCGGTGGTGGATATCACCATTGGAGTTCCGCTCGCCGACCGTCACAGCGGAGAAATCCTCGGCTACTTAGCCATGCCTCGGCTAATGATGCCGACCGGCTGGCTGCGTCTGAGTGGAGCCAATACCGGTCTCATCACGCTGCATGGTTATAAGGGCTTGGATTTTCTCCAGGAGTATCTGCAATGATGGATCCGCACGCGCCCACCGAAATAAAATCCATCGCCCAGCGGACGTTCGCCATGATCCGTGTGGATGCGGTCGATGTGGTCACCTCTCGCGGACGGGGCCAACAGCAGCTCAAAGAGAATGTGCGCTCCATCGCCGATAATGGCCTCTACAAACCGATCCTGGTCAATGCCCTCGACTATGCGAATACCGGACGTTACCAATTGATCTGCGGCGAAGGCCGTCTGATGGTCCACCAGAAGCTCAAGAAGGAGGAGATCAAAGCGGAGATCGTCACCGTGTCTCTGGCGAAGGCGCACATCATGTCCTTGGGCGAGAACATGACCAAATGTCAGCCGCAGACGATTGAATATGCCTATGCGATATTGGAGATGCACGAGCAGGGAGCGTCGATCAAGGATTTGGAACGCGTGACGGGATTTCAGCCACATTACATCCGCTGCTACATCAGTTTGGTCAAGAATGGCGAAGAGCGTTTGATCAAAGGCGTTGAGCGTGGTCTGTTTCCACTGGAATTCGCCATGCGGGTCGCCGAAACACCGGATGGAGCGATCCAGCACATCCTCATGGATGCCTTTGATAAGAAGTTCATCACGGCTCAGCATGTCGATATGGTGCGCAACATCCTCATGGACCGCTCACGCCAGGGGCCGTCGCTCACCGGCGGGGATTCCAAGTCGTCGCTGAGGCCGGGCTACTCCGCCAAGGATTTGATGAAGGACATCACCCGCCTCACCAACGAAAAAGAGAAATTCGTCAGTGAAGCCGATTATCGTGGCACCCGGCTCATCAGTATGATCGATACGCTGCGCCGTTTGGCTGAGGACAAGACCTTCCTGACTCTGATCAAACGGCACGGCATCGAACAGATGCCGAAGCTGCAGGGCCGCTATGGCGTCTGATCCCCCAGCGACGTCGGCGGCAGGAAACGCTGACATCGTCACCATCGATCTGCCCCTGGATTCACTCACTCCGGTGCGCAAGCGCACGGCGAAGAAAGCCGTTTTTTCGCGATTAGAAGCGAATATCCGAGCGGTCGGTCTGATCGAACCCTTTCTCGTCTACCAACACAAAGGTCAGAACTTCATCCTCGATGGGTATCTCCGCTATCAGGTTCTGTTGCAGATGAATACCCAGACCGTGCCCTGCATCGTGATCGACAACCTCGATCTCTACACCCCCAACCGCCAAGTCAGTTTTCTGTCCCGCTCTCAGCAGTGGAAAATGCTCTCAAAGGCACTGGAAGTGGTGGATGAGGAGACGCTCAAATCCGCATTGGACCTCCGAGAGCTCAAAAAGGGATTTACCACTGGGCAGAAGAGCGCGCTATGTCCCGAGGCCCTGGACCGCGAACGGCATGGGCGTCTCTCCAAGATGGCCTGCTATCACTTGATGCACGTGACCTTCGATCGTCAGCGGGAGATTCTCGCTCTCGCAGACCAAGCCAGCGACAGCTCGACCGCCTTCATGAAGGCCCAGGTCCTCATGACACCGGTGTCACAGCGCACGCAGGGACCCGGGAAAACCAGTCCGTGGAATCGGGCAGCGGAAACGCGCAAGAAGCTCATCGATCGCCTCACTGAAGCTGAGCGCCGACATGACTTCTATCAGGGACTCTACCGACAGTACGCGGCCGATCTGGTGAAGCTCGCCACCCATGTCCGCCAACTGGTCACCATCAAGGAGATCCGACAGTTTTTGATCGACCATCACGCTGAGGATCTCAAGACGTTCAAGGAGATCATGCAGCAGTTCGGCGGGCAGACTGAGGCGAAGTGATCACGCCTCGGGACGTACTGCCAGCCGGGACCGGTTGGCTGTTCATTGACAAGGCATACACGTAGAAGTGGTCTGACATGCCCGTGGAGGTGTGGCCCCAGAGCCGGGCGCCTCTCGTCCGTGTCCCGGAACGGGCAGCCGGGACGGCATGTAAGCAGACCTTTAAAATGCTCGAACTCCAGGGCATGCATACGTCAGGATTTTTTCGGGCACTCGTTTGGCGACAGAGCGAGGGAATCAGATCAAGCACACTGGCCAGCGTGTTGGGTGAGTTGATTCTCGGGATGGTGGAATTGGTCGAAGATGTTCCGCATGGACGGCGTCAGGTGACGCCGAAGAGGCTCTGCTGGCCCTCGTCGGAGCGTCGGGGCGGAGTGAACATCCCGATGATCAGCCAAGTCGGGTAGACCGAGCGGGTGCCGACGAGCAATCGCACATCGCGTTTCTCAAGGTTCAGCCAATCCTTGAGGTAGCTGTCGCGGACCTTCTGCAAGGCTTCCGCTTCGGATGCGCTGCTGCAAACGCAATTCCGATAGAGCATCCCGATTTCCCAGTCCTCGAACATCAGCTTGTATGGTTCAGGCCGATCGGGACAGGAGAAGTGGACATAGAAGCGGTATGGAATCTTCTCCAGCACATGGACTTTGTCGGGGCCGAAAATCCTCTCCTGGCTCAGCTTTGCCAACTGCTCTGGTGTCCACTCGCGCTCATCCTGATCCACCCAGGTCATGTCGAGGATGGCCGATGGCCTGATCATCCCTATCGAAGTCCATGGGCGATCTGCAGCTCGGTCCGCGTCCCATGCGCGCTCCAACTCCTGCATCGTGTGATGTGGAAGATGGTCCAGCAGCGCACGTCGCTGCTTCCAGGTCTTGTCATGGGCGGAGTCGAGTTCCTCGCCCGGCTTTATCGTGAGAACATCCACTCGGTGGCTCTCGCGCCTCGGATCGTTCTGGGAAGCCTCCTTGGCGATGGCGACCTCGATCCACTGCCACTTGGAATAGTGCCGCCCGTCTTCCAGCCAACGGAAGGGAATTGGATAGAGGCGGATCCAGCGGCCATCCTCGGTGATACCGGCGGTGCAGACCGTCTCATTGTGCTTGGTCGACGGTTGCGGGTAGGTCTTCACCGTGATGAAGACCCGATATGTCCCAGCTTCACGCCGTGGCCACATATCCGAGATCCTGCATAGCCAAGCCGGTTTCGGCAGCGACGACGCGACCGAGGCGACTACGGTGGCATTGTTCCGGATCCGCCTCCATGCACAGCAGCGCGGTCGGCTTCTCGCGTTGCAGCGCGGCGACGCGGGCGATGGCCGGCTTCTGCTTTGGCAAGGTGTCGGACTCGTAGCGTGCGAAGAGCCGGCTGTAATCCGCGACGGTCGTCAGATTCGCTCGCTCCTCGCCGGGGATGCCCAACTCAGGCACATGGACGTAGTCGATGTCGAGGCTCTTCAGATTGCGATCGAGGGTCGACCGATGGAATCCATAACGCCGTGCCACCGGATTCGCTCGCACATCGATCACCCGCCGGATTCCGCAGCGCAGGAGACGGTCGAGGAAATCATCGAAAGACAGCTTTTCGTAGCCGACGGTATAGACGCCCGGATCAGCGACGGGGCGGCTGCCGTCTCGCTTGGACGGATCCTTGGCGTTGACGGTGTACCACGGGTACCGCCCATAGACGTAGGTGATCAGCCTGTCGGTATCCCAGGAGCCGTAGCGATCCCACAGCGCATCCACTCCCACGCGGTTCGCGGCCTCCAGGGTCGGGAGATCCTCACGGGAACGAAGTCCCACCGTCGCCTTGTCCTCGACCAGTTCCTGTTCTTCGGCGAGCTTCGCGATGTCCCGATACAGGGTGAAGGAGAAGGGACCATGATGGTAGGGAACGAAGCCGTAGGTCGCCGTCTGAGCCGAGAGATGGCCCTCGCGGCGGGCCAGGAAGGCGAGCTTCATTAAGCGCAGTTTGTCCATCCGACCACCGGCGCGGTCGATCAGGTGCAATAGGACTTTTTGGCGCTGAAACATGCGATCGTCGTCTCCGAGAGCAGGCTGACTCAGGTCAGAGTGTATCGTTAGCCACGCACGGGGGAACTGCAGGGGCGCACGGGGTGGGGTGCCCAGCAGCCTCCTCAAGCCGGGCAGTACAACGTGTATTGCCACGCCGTCCCAAGGGGGCCGGTCACGACGACCAGGCACCACTGGGGGTCGCCTGGTCCAGGTGCGTAGTCCCAGGTCAATGTTCCCGCATTCGACACCGGCCCGCCAGTCGTGGCCACGAGCACACCTTTGTAGTAGCAGTCGAGGCGGTCTGGGACGGCCTGCATCTCATAATCGATGAGCACAATGCCCTGAGACGGACCGAGACCGTGACGAGTTCGCGTGATGCCAGGACCGCCACTGGCTGTGGTCGCTCCGCACGGCTGCGGTGGTCGAGGATCGAGCAGGCATGGAGAGCACTTCGAATCATTGAGCTCCGAGCATGCGCTTGGAATGAGGTCATGGCAAATTGAGGGAACGATGCAGCGCATCACCACTTCCCAACCGGACAACGCGAGAATCTGTTATCCGCGATCCCTTTTCCAGCGCATCGACAGCCAGCAACGAGACAGTTGGCGTCGATGTAGTGGGAACAGCCTGCGCAAATTTGTCGTCGCTCCTGGGCCTTTGCTGCATCTGCAGCCAGGGGTTCACCAGAGGTGTGCGGAGCAACCTCAACTAGCTGATTACCATTCGATCGCATCGTGAGTGTGCCGATGCCTGCATGGATGACTGCTTCGCTGGTTGAATCGATTTCCCATCCGAGATCTAGAAATAGATCGGACAGGTGTCGGCCTTGGTAGGTTCGAACGACGCAGTCTGCTGCATACGGCGAATCGGCTCCTTTCGCCTCGACAATGGCTGCGCACACCGCCAGACGCTCGATGTCAGCGGAAGTCACTGCATAACGCATGTATACGTCCCGTCATCAAACACCGTGACGGTAGCGATCTGCCGAGTCGGACAGACCTCTCCGCGAATCGTAGGAACAACCGGAAAGCCTCCCCGATTCGGGCACGCCGCATTGGGGGTTATGTCGACACGCACGCTGAGACTCACGTCGGCTGATTGGCTACCTGCTGCCAAACTGGCGTAGACCTGGATCACCACGGAACTCACCCAGATGCCGTTCCCATATGCTCGCCACACATCGATGAGCGTCTGACCTCTGTTCGGATTGGTGATGTAGGTATCGACGCCAGGGCATCCGAAGCCTCGCTTTCCCCGTCCGGCGAAATTGACAGCCACTTGGTCGGTGCTGTTTACGAAGATGAACAGCGGCAATGGGCACGGCAACTGGCCGCAGGGCCTGGTAGGGGTGATCCGGTACCAGCAGGCATTTAGGCACGGCGTGTTCGACCTGATGTTCCAGGTGATTGCCATATCAGTACGGCGCCGAAGCGAGGACCGCCATCCTCTTCGCGATTCCGTTCTCACAGACATCGATCTCGCGTAACGAGAGCGTTCTCGATGCGCCACCGAGATTGGCATTGGCATTCAGACTGATGCGATGGCGTATAGTCCCCGAGACCCAGCCGCTTAGCTCGATGGTCTGTCCGTTGGCAGAGATTTCCCAATAGTCAGACCCGTTATAATAGAAGCGCGTCCGACCGTTGTTGTGCTGCTTCCAGGCCTGGCTGGTGTTCAGGGAGATGTATTCGTGCGAGACGAATCCTCCCGAGTTAATGAATTCAATAGATCCCGTCGGCGAATTGCCGAATTTCATGCGCGGGACGGTGGTGAGCCATTGGAGGGTATCGGTGACCCGCATCAGCACGGAGTCATTCGAGGGCGCTTGGATATCCGCTGCTGGACCTGGATTGATACTGGATCTCCCGATCACCGAGCACGAGAGCCTATCGCCCCAGGATGCGGGAGTCAGAGCTGCGAACTGCAGCGTCCCGGATACCCGCATCAGCACCTGATTGTCGGCACCCGCGGTGACGCTCACTCCTTCCGCTGGCGCCCCGGTGGGGTTGGCCCAGACGCTTCGCGCGGCCATCAAGCCTGTGACATCCGCAGGATCGTCATTCTGCCAGACGCCGAGCGTCGCATTCCAGACCAGCACCTGACCGATGGTCGGTGAGACGACCTGCACATCACTCAACTCAGAAATCAAATGGGTGTGAGAGGCAGGCGCGGCTCCGACGTCAGCTGGAGTGGCGTCGGTGGTATCGAGCTTGGACCAGGCGATGCCCGCGGCCGGATCTATACTGTCATCGCCGATCAGTCCGAATCCAAGCACGCCCCCTTGCTGGCGAAGGACCTCGCCCTCGGTCGCCGGAGAGAGTGCGTTGACCAATCCGGTCCCTGTTGCTCGTCCGAGGACCGCCGGACCAGTGATGGGCGCGAGTTTTGGTCGCGTGATGGCACCATTTGCGATCTCGGAAGTATCGACAGCACCAGGGGCAATCGCCGCGGCCGATGTAGTACCGGTCAGATCACCGCCGAGGACGTGGTCATGCGCGGTTGGGGGGAACGCGGTGGGTGTGCCCGTGATCTTCGTCCAGGCGACTGACTGGATCTTTGCGTCGGTCACCTGGGCGTCACCGATCGCAGCGGTCGTGATCGTCAGCCACTGGAGGGTCTCGGCCGCTCGCATGAGCACCCGGTCATCGGCATCTGCTGCCAGCGCACTGGGTTTACCCGCGGTCGCCGTCGCATTCACCACCACCGACGTGGCTGCCAGTTCGGGGAGGTCATCCAATTCCAGGAGCCGGAACGTGGGCGTGTCTGCTGGGTCGCTCGTGGGTCCGATCAGGACCAGATGCGGGTCCACTGGATCGGACGCAACGATGTCCCGTGGCATCCATAGCTGCTCGGCATCGTTCCAGACCGCGGCCTGGCCATCCGTCGGAGGCGTGGTGGTGACATCGACATCGGTCAGATCTGCGAACGTGGTCGCCGATGCACCGCCACCGCCGCCTCCGGTGCGTACGACGCACAAGCGCCCTTCGGCGGAGTGCAGAATCAGGCGAGGATCTTCCGTTGGCTTCACCGGAGTCAGCGCCCCAGGCACCACGGGGTCGAGCCAGTAATCGGTATGCGGGGCGAGGTCATCGAGGCAGCAGAGGCCCCACAGCACGAGCAGCGCGGTGTCTTCGTCTGGAATGCGGCCGACCACCGCGAGCGTATCGGTTGGCTCGATCACCGCTGCGTCAGCGAAGACCCAGTCTGCGCCATCCCACCGCAGCACATCTCCAACCATAAAGCTGTGGCCGATTCGGGTCAGCGAGAGGACCAGGTTGGGTTCGCCGCCAGCGGTTCCTCCGGCTGGGAACTGGATGATCCCCCAGAGATCCCCGGTTCCCGGCTCCTTCCAGAGGATCCTGGCATCTCCCTTCGAACCCGAGGCGAGGCGGTCGACATTGCCAGTGACGATGGACGCCGATGAATCCTCGAGGTCGGCAACGGTCAGTCGCATAGGGGTGATGCCTGACACCATCGCTCGACCCAGGGCACCGCTGGCGATCGGCTCCTGGAGGATGCAGAATCGTTGGGCGTGCTCCTCCTCGTCGGGGAGGACCGCTGCGAAGGTGACGCGTTCCTGAAAACTTTGCAGATTCTCCGTCGGCGTGATGAGCACGTCTCCCAGGCCTAGGACCGCGAAGCGCTCCTGATCGGTTCCGGTATCGTTGCGCACCGGGACAATGCCCGAGAGCCGTTGCCGCTGCGTCCCATCGCCACCGAGGGCTTGTTCTCCAGCCCGGTGCGCGTTGGCGGCGTCGACAAAGGCGTTGAATGCCTCCGCTGACAGTCGCAGCGGCTGACCACGTGAGACCTTGGCGAGCGTCATGGCCCTAATCCCAACAGTGCAAAATTGGCGGAGTCATAGACCTGTTCGACATAGACCGCGATCGGCTTCTTGATCAGGACTTTTGCGGTGGGGTCGACGTCATCGCCGTACTGGACCCAGAGGTACTCCCAACCCTTCTTGGCGATCGCGGTGATGGTGCCGACCTGGAGGTTGAAGCGGTTCGGCTGCGCGGCGAATTTGTAGGTCATCTCCCAGGCGTCCTGGCCGCGCTTGGTGCCACTCGCACCCAGGAAGAGGCATTCACCGGCATTCAGCAGCCGGAAGGGCGCGTTGTTCACCGTCCCGGTGAGATTGAAGAGCGTTCCCTTATAAGCAGGCGTCACCAGAGCGTCCGGCAGGTAGTGGAGCTCCGAGAAGGAGTACACCGGAACCGTGATGTCGACGCCCGCGACATTCTCGCCATCATAGCCGATTGCTCCGCCCAGCGCTTCTGACGCTGCAGGGCCGTACCGCGCCACCGTCTGTCGGCTCTGAGTGATGTGCTGGGTGCCCCCACCGGTATCGAAGGAGAAGACCGGTTGCGGTGCTTCCTGCTGGGAGGGCTCCGGAAGGTCGTACGAGACGGTGACCTTCCAGGTATCACTATTGATACGCTCATCGATGGTGACCGATCGCAGGATGAGGAAGCCGTAGACCGACGGAATGGCGGCGAACACGGCGGCTTTGACATCGGCCTCGTCCACCGCCTGCATGACGATGTACGGAATCTCCGCCTTCGGCTTGTCGCTGACGGTCTCGGTGCGGCCAGCGAAGAGTTCCTGGACGATCGCAGCCATTATTCGAACTCCAAACCAGTGTCGCTCATCTCGCGCACGATGCGCGCGGTGTTGCGGGCGGTGTCCTCGGTGGCCTTCGCCGTACGCTCCGACGCGGAACCACCGACGCCGAGTTGTCCGACCGCGGACGCATTGAACGTGCCGGTGACGTCGAGTTTCTGCGCCGCGACGTCAAGCGACGCCGAGAGCGCGGCGAGATCTGGAAGAGGTGGCGTCGTCGGCGTCTCGGCTGGGGTCACTCGCGCATCGGTCTCGGCGCGCTTGGCCTTAGCTTGGGCCAACGCCTGCTGGAATTCCTGGCGCGTGGCAGCTAGGTCGTCCTCCACGGCGCGCTGCTCCGCCACGTTCTGATCGCCAAGGTCCTGCAGCACCGATCCACGGTCGGTCTCGATCGCAGCGAGGCGGCTCTCCTGTTCGGCCTTCTGCTGTTCGGCGCCCTGGTCGAGGCCGGTGGTGCGCTGGACGACCTCCTGCTCGATCTGCTGCGTGACGCCGGCGACGTCGAAGGTGCTGTCGAACAGCCCCGCGAGCTTGGCCATGCTCGTGGCGAGGAACCCCTGCGTCACATTCCAGGCCTTGGCGATGCCGGTGGTGAAGGTCGTCCACACGCGCGCGAGTGCGCCGACGACCTCGGTCCAGATGGTCTGGACTTGGAAGAGGCCTTTTGCGATGGCGATGGCCATGCCGGTGGTGGCGTCGATCCACACCGCCTTCAGCACCGCGACCCCGCGGTTCCATTCCAGTTTGAGTGTCAGCCACAGGATTTTCGCCGCGAGCGCGATGTCGCCTGCCGCCAAGGCGTCAGCGATGCCCTGCCAGGCGCCAACCGCGTCGTCGCGCAGCGCCTGGAACTGCGCACCAAGGTCCGTGAGACCCGAGACGCCAGAGCGGGCAGAGAGGAGTACGGCCACGCCGAGCGCGGTCGACGCCGCGATCACCAGGCCGATCGGCGAGAGCAGAGCGCTGAGCACGCTCCCGGTCAGGGTGAGCACGGTGTGGAATAAGCCGATCGTTGCCGAGACAACGCCGATGGCGGAGCCCAGCGTCTTCAGGGCGACGCCGATCCCGATGAGCGCGACCCCAGCGACCACCGTCGCTGCCGCCGCCTGGAGCAGACTGACCACCAGACCCTGGTTCCGGCTGATCCATTCCCGCAGCCCGATGAGGAATCCCAGCACGCGCGCGGCAACACGCTCCAATAGCGGAGCCAGCGAGGCGCCGATGGCGACCGAGGTCGTCCGCAGTGAGGCACGCAGGCGGTCGAACGCGTCAGAGAGGCTCGCAGCCGCGGTGGCATCCTGCGTGCTCATCGTCAGGCCGAGCCGCCGCGCCTCGGCGCGCAGCGCCGGAAGATCCCGCAGGAGCGGCAGGAGCGAGGTGCCCGAACGGCCGAAGACTCGCATGGCGGCGGCTGCTCGCGTCGTCGGATCCTCGATCCGCGTCAGCGCCAAGGCGATCGCCTCGAACTGCTGCTCCGGGCTCAGGCTCGAAAGCCGCTCCACCGACAGGTCGAGCGCATGCAGGGCGTCGACCGCGGACTTCGATCCGCGTCCCGCCGCCGCGAGCGTGCGCTGCATGACCCGCACCGAGGTCTCGACTGCCTCCAGGCTGGTGCCAGAGGACTCTGCTGCGAAGGCCAGCTCAGAGAGCGCCTCGACCGAGATGCCGGTGCGGGTCGCCATCTTCTCCAACTGGTCGCCAAAGGAGACGAATTGGCGCGTCGCCGCCACGAGCGGAGCGGCGATGACGGCGCCGACCACGCCGAGTTGGACGCCGATTGCGCGCACCGAGTCGCCAAACGCCTTCAGCCGCTGCTGCGCCGAGCGCAGGCCGCGCTGCAGGAGACGGTCGTCGGCGAACAACTCGACGTAGGCCTGGCCTGCCCGGATTCCGCCCGCGGAGGCCATTTATCCGCCCTTGGCCGGCAGCTTCATCTGCTCGCGCTTCTTCAGCGCGAGGTAGCCGGTGGTGGCGGCGGTCAGCGCGGCGCCGACGCCGCCAACGATGTTCGACCAGGGGAACGGGTTGGCCGCTTGGGAAACGCCGACCACCGCGCGACCGACCAAGGCGGCGATCTCCTCGACGTCGGGGGCGGAGCGCGTCGTTGCCTCTTCGCTGCTGACGCGGCGAATGGTCCCGCTCACCGGCACCAGCTTCACGCCCTCGGCGGTGACCAGCGGCACCTGGGCTTGGAAGGTGATGCGGTCCTGGCGGGTGGTTTCCGCGCGCGATTCCCAACATCCCGTCAGGAACACCACGGCGAGGATGACGAGCAGGCGTGGGATCATGGTATTTCCGGCAGTTTACGGTCGACAAAGACGGTCTTGAGGATCGAGAGATCGGTCATCGGGAGCGGCTCCGGCGCGAGCGTTCGCGGATGGAAGTCAGCCGGCGTGAACGCGCGCCGACGGGGGTCGCGATGGCAGTTGGCGATCAGGGCGAGCAGCGCCGCGGTGTGATTCCAGCGCTCGCCGATCCGGCCCTCGGCCATCGCGACGAGTTCGCGCAGCGTCAGCGGTCCGGGGTCACAGCCGAGGATTCCAGCGCACTGCCAGACGAGTCGCCAGGCCGGAGATCCGTCGGTTCCGGATCGGCCATCAGGGCTGCGGTCAGCGCCGCCTGGAGCTTTGGCCCGTCGAGCCGCTGCTCCGCTGCGTCCAGCGCCTTGGCCTGCCAGGTGGTCAGTTTCCCCAGTGCCTTGGCGAGCAGGCGGCGCTTCGGCTGGGGGAAGAAATCCACGAGGTCATCCAGGAGAGCCCGCGTCGCCTGCTCGATGGCATCGCCCGCCATCGCCCGGCCGAAGTCGACGTCAGACACTTGGCGGGCGTCGGCCTCGGGCTTCACCGCCGCGAACAGCACATCGCAGAGCACGACGGGGTCTGACGAGAGCGTCTCGAGGAGGTGTCCGCCGAGGACGTCGAGCAGATCGATTTGGACCAGCGCGCGTACGCGCTTAAGGGTATCGACCGTGATGGCGATGGACCACGCGCGGCCGGTGGCATCGGTAAAGGTGCGCATGCGTACTCCTACGGAACGACGACCCACGCGGGGGCGGTAGCGGAATAGGTCGGTTTTCCAGTAATCGACACGCCGATGGCCTCTTCCAAGGGCTCTTTGCGGGAGAAGTTGGTGATGGTAAAATCAGCCTCCAAGCCCTGCGAGCCCGCCTGCGTGATGAGGCCGTCCATGATCGCGAGGCCGATCGCGGCATTACCGAAGAAGGCATTCTTGATGGCGGTGAAGCCGGCATCGGTCGTATCCCAGACCATCTCGAACTCGACCGAGCCGTCCTTGAGCGTGGCGATGGTCGCACGCCACCCGGCATTGCCGCGCGTGGTCACGTCGGCTTCGCCGGTTTCCAGGTTCAGGGTGAGATCCTTGGTGTTCGGCAGCTCGATCCAGGGACCAACCCCGGCGACGCCGCCGGTCTTATAATACAATTTTGCATTCATTCCGAGACGGATGGCCATGAGATTCCTTTATCGGATGGAGTCGCGCCAGAGCGGCGGAAGCGACGCGAGTTCGCGGGTGAAGGCTGGACGCATGAATGGTCGCGGCGCGTAGCGGTTCGTGACCGTCCGCCCGGATCGTCGCCGCACGATGGTGCCGCCATGCTCCAAGAGTCTTGGCGCCATGCCCTCCTTCTGGTTGAGCGTCACCGGACCGATGACCACACCGCCATGCGCGCGGTCGAAGGCGAAGAAGATGTTTCGTTTCAAGAGCCCCGTGTGGCTCGACGGCGGCTGACCCGGAGGAGCCGGGGCCTTGCGCGTCCTAATCGAGCTGCGTGCGCCCTGGCGCACGAAGGCGCCGAACCGCGAGAGAACCTTGCGCTCAGCGGTAGTGGTCGCCGCGAGGATGCGCTCGCGGTCGAAGAATCCGGCCTGCGCCTGACGGAGCCGCATACCGATCATGGTCGCACCCCGACACCCTGGATGACGATCACACTTGGCGGCGGGCCGCCGTTGCGCGCCATGAGGAAGTTGCCGTTGTTGTTGCGGACCTGGACCCGCAGCGTGTCGGTGACCTCCAGCGGCGCGACCCACACGAGCTGCGCGCTCGGCGCGTCGTAGTCTTGGACGGCGTCTTCGAAGACGTCGTTGCGCTGCACGCGAAGGCTGAAGTCGAGAGGCGCTCCGTTATCCTGGAACAGGACGTTTGCGATCAGGAGGTAGGACCCGCGTACCTGTGAACGGAATTGCCAATTCGGTCCCGGCCCAACGGTGCCGAAGGAATCCTCCTCGCGCACAGCGAAATCGAGAGTGATCCATTGGTTCGGCGGGAACGGAGCTGATGGGAACATCCGCCAGCGCATATAATAAGGTAGCGGCGACCCTGACGGGTCGATGACGCCGGCTGGCCCCTGTGGTCCGGATGGTCCCTGCGGTCCGGGAACTCCGTCCAACCCAGCTGGTCCCGGTGGACCAGGAGGCCCCTGGGTGCCGCCTCCGCCGACCCCACCGATTCCGCCCATCACCATGTGCCACCCACCACCGTCACACGATCGCCCGCCTGCCCGCGCACGCGCAGGAGCGCGAGATTGATGCGGCCAAAACTGTGCCATTCCCCCGGTTGCCATGGGACCGGAGAGCCGGTGTCGCCCTCGAACTCGACGGGCGCGGTATTGGTAGGCAACGCGAGCACGTCGACCGAAGCGACCTCCACGTCGAGATCCGAGCAGGCTCGGTATTGGCCGGTGACGTCGATGACTCGCTGGACGATGTTGTTCACGCGGGCTCCCACGTGCGATAGGTGATGGCGATGATGCTCGTGACCTGGCGAAGCTCGTGCAGATGCTCGGGCGCCACATAGGGCGCATGCTCGGTCTTCGTCCACTGCGCCTGCGGGAGACTCGCCAGCGGCTGATGGGTCAGGTGCGCGGCGATGCGCTCGACCAGCGCGAGGACCGGATCGACTGCGGCAGGATCTTCGACCGCGACCTTCTGTTGCACCGCGACCTCGATGCGGTGATCGAGCTGGACTGCGCCGCGACACGCGGGAGCGACGACACGTCCGGCGGCGACGACCGTGACGTGCAGGTCGACCATGTCACCGAGGTCGTAGAGCGGCATCCATGCCCGTACCGGCGCGAGAGCCGGGGTGAAAGCACCCGAGCGCAATTCCGCGGCGACAGCGTCAGCGATTTCAGCCGTGGTGGTCATCGCGCTCCTCCAACCAAGCGACCATCCGCTCCATGACCTTGCCGTTGCGCTCCAGGGCCGCGACCAAGGTGTCCCGGATCCAGCGCTGCTGCGTCTCGATGGCGCTCGCCATGCGGCGCTCGCGGTGGTGATCGCGCCAGAGGACGTAGGCGACCACCACGCCGGCGAGTCCCCACTGGCACCACAGTGACGGCTCTCCGCTCTCGATCGGCGCCGAGGCGGCCATCAGCAGGACCATGCTCGTTTTGGCGACAGTCTCGATCATGGGATGGTCTCCGTCCGAAGGTGTTTGGTGTGGATGCGCAGGACACGTCGATGGGGATCCGACCAGCGCCAGTGGGGCTCTCGACCGGGAGCCAAAACCTCGTGGTGGTGGGCACGGCCATCACCGGTCTCGACCACCAAATCCCCGCGCTGGGGTAAGCCGAGGTCTCCCAGCTCGGCGGCAGCGATCAAGAAGTCGCGCGACTCGACGCGCTCGATGACTCCGCCAGCGATCACCGCCTCGAACATGGTGCAGCCGACCGTGGCCCGCACCGCGACCTCCCGTGGTCCGCGCCGGTAGGTGACCGGCTTGGTGAGGAAGGCCGTGCGCTGTCGCTCCAGCCACGCGAGCCCGTCCCCAAGGAGATCCGACATACGCTCAGCCGAAGTGGTTGAGCCGCACGCGGATCGCCACCGCGGTGTCCGGTGAATCGAGCGCAGCGATGCCGAGCGTCCGGTTGGCGATCGCGGTGACCGGATCCACGCCTGTCAGGGTCGCGCGCTGGCCAGCGGCATCCCAGAACAGGCGCGTGCCCTGGGGGATGACACCGCCCGGTGTGCGCGCGACATCGAAGACGCCCTCCATGGCGAGGGCGCCGAGCGTACCGGCGGGGATGGGACGACGCGTGATGCCAAGGGCATCAGCGAGGACGACCACCGCCCCAGCCAGCACGTCGGCGGGCGGCGTGTAATCGAGGTAGCAGCCGTCATGAATGAACGTCGCGGACATGGTGGTTCCTGGCAGAGGGATGGGGAAGAAAAGAACCGAGCGATCAGGCCTCGCCCTTGGCCTTCACGGCGGCACGAGGTTCCTGGAGCGAGCAGCCGAAATCGTGGTAGCCGCGCATCTGGACGCCGAGGACCGAGAAATCCGCCTCGGCCGTCTCGATGACCGGACTCTCCTGACCATTGAGGAAGACCACCTCGATGGCTGGCAGGTCTTTGGGATCGGCGAGCATGTACCATGCCTTCGAACTGGCACCTGGGTATCCGGGATTCGACAGGTATCGGCTGACCTCGACGCGGAACTTTCCCTGATGCGGGTTCGAGACCGGATACTTGGCGTTTGCCGTGGTCTCGCGCAGCTCCATGGATTTGAAGATCTGCGAGCCGTACGCCGAGAGCGCCGGAGGGACCAGCAGGATCGCCGGCATGATGCCGAGCGGTTTCCCATCCGGATCCACCTGTTCGAGAAAGCCGGTCTCGGCCTTGGTGACCCCGTCGATCGAGAGGGCCGTGTCGGCGCCGACCAGGTAGTTCTTGAACGGTGCGGTGAAAAACGCCGCGTGGTTCAAGAACACGGTCCAGAACACGTCATTGATCTTCAAGCCAGCACCACGGCCGAGTTTTCTCGGAACGGTTGTGAGGGCGCCAAGATCGTCATTGATCAGATCGCGACGATCAATGGAAAGCATCAGGCCGTAGGTGTCGGCCTTGTTGCTGTAGCTCATTTCCCCGAGCGTGCCGTGCTTGATCTCACCGCCGGGGGCAACCTGCTCGTACTGGTCCTTGCCGATCAGGCGGTAGCGGGTGATGGCCTTGAAGTCCGAGACCGGACCAACCGCTGCGATCGAACGCCAGGTGCTCTCGACCGATTGGAAACCATCGAGCAGGAACTTGTTGGCGACGTTGGAGAGGATGCCGCCGATATCGATGGATGAGAGTCCCGCCTGGATGCCGGGACCGAAGGCAGCGCGCAGAACCGCGCGCGGGTCACTCTTGAAGGTGCGCATGCTCGCGCCATTCGCCCACGCGACTTCGAGCAGGAGTTCCTGCATGCCGATGCTGCTGCGGAACCGCTTTTGCGCCGCTTCGATCGCTGGCGCCTCGCAGACATCCTCGATGGCGGTGTGTCCACCGGACAGGAGACAGGCAGCTTCCAGGACACCCGTGGTCAGGGTCTGGTCACGGATGTGCACCGCCGGAGCGGTCGGCCGAGCTGCTCGCAAGACTTCCAGCTCCGTGCGCGTTGCGTCCCAGCCTTCGGAGATCGCCCGAGCCTCGATGACCGTGTGGGCCGAGCCGCATACCTGGCGGATCGCAGTAATGCGCGCCGTCTCGGCGAGCGCGAGCGCCCGGATGTCGGCCACCGTCGGGCCCGCCGGAGCCTGCGCCGCCCCGACGATCGGTACCGACGCCGCCTGGACCACCGGTTGAGCCGACGGTTCGGGAACGGAAACCGGCGCCTGAGGCACGGCCGGGGGGACAGGAGCAGGCGTGGCTGCGGTGGCGGTTACGGTGTCGGCAGCGGGAACAGCGGGAGTGATCACCGATGAATCTCCAGGAGGAGGGGGGATGAGATGGGTGGATGCGACGAGGGCCGACGTGTTTCCATCAGCTCCGAGATCGACGAAACTGATCTCTCCGAGGACGGAGCGGCGCACGATATTGACAGGACCAGCGACCTCGTGCCCATTGACCCGTACGGTCTGATCCTCGCGGATGAATTCGTGCTCCTCGACCGAGGCGCTGATTGATGCTTGCCAGGGAAACCCATTTCGGGACGAGGTGACGACCTCGCGCGCCGCAGAGGTGTCGCGCGACACCACTCCGAAGGCGACGAGAATCCCGCCCTCGATTCGAATAGCGTCGGTATGGCCGACACCCTGCGCCGCGTCGTGACCGAGACGGATCGGTCGATTTTGGGTCGGAACCCGCAGGCCGGCGAGATCGACAACCACTGGATGGCGCCATCCCTGCAGACGCATGGGCCCGCCGGTATAGGCGACCATGCGAAAGCGTGGAAGAACCGCCTTAACCTCGTCGGCAGCTGGAGTCGCAGGGGCCTGTGCCTCGATCCATTCGGGCGAGCAGGAAAAAGCGAGCAAATCGGGCCGCTGGTCGGAGGCAGCGGTAGCCATGATCGGGTCATTCATCGCCCGTCTCCTCATCGGGTGCGGAACCGGTTGGAATCGGCTGGAGCGAGGGTCCGCCATCTGCCGGCTTCAATTCAAGACCGAGTTGCCGCATCAACGTGAGTTCGCGAGCGCGCTGATTCAGTTGGATCTCCCAATCCTGACCTTTGCGGGCGTATTCGTCTGCCAGGGTGGTGGTGTGGCTCGCAAGGCGGGTCGCCTGGGCGTTCGCTTCCTTGGCGGGATCGACGTGCTCATGTCCATCCCAGAACCATTGATGCGACCAGTCCGTGTCGACGGAACGTAGACGCTGTGGGAGGAATCCTTCGATGAGGATCGCCTCGCGAACCCAGGCCGCGAACACCCGGTCGATGATCTGACTCACCAGGCGGGCTTGGTCGACCCGGATGGATTTGTAATAGGTTTGGTGATCGAGTCGGCCGGACGCGTAGTTGTAGCTGCTGCTGTTTCCTGCCGCGATATTGAACGGCATGTTCAGGCAGCGGGCGATCTCGTTGAGGATCTCGTGCTTGAACTCCGCGTAGGTCGTCGTGGGCTGCTCGGCACGCATCTGCTCCATCTTCCAGCCACCGGGCATGGTCAGGAGCGCGCGCTTCTCCAACTCGATGGTGTCCATTGGCTCGACCTGGTCGGCCTCGCCACCAGCCGGCGCGTCGGTGTAGACGATACCGGCATAGTCGGCGGCGGTCTCGGCCGCCGCGATCACCGCCAGGGTGTAGCGGCGCAGCTGCGCGAAGAGCGGAATGGCCGGCGTGATCTCGGGAATGCCGCGACGCTGCCCGGGGCGATCAGGTCGAAAGAGATGGATCATCGATGCGGCCGGTACGCGATCGGCCTCGAGGCGCAGCGTGGTGATCGGCGAGCCGGGATGATTTTTAAGGACGTGATACTCGAGCGGGTTACCGAAGTCATCGAAGACGATGCCGTCCACGGCGTTACTCGGCAGGATCGGACTGGTCGGGGTGGCCACCTGATCGGCCTCGATCACCTTCAGATCGAGTTGGACCGGAGTCGGGAGCACTGGATTGGACGTCAAGAGCGCAAACGACTCACCGTCTTCGGCCATCGCCATACGCATGCTGCGAAGCTTTTCCGCCAGCTCGACCGTGTGCGACCACTCGATGAACGATCGTTCGATGAAGCGCGCGTCCTCCCCACTGAACCCCATCAGCTGCAGACGCGGTCCGGTTCCAATGCAGTCGTTGGCCAGTGTTAAGACGATGCCCCGAGCGTACGAATTGTTGGCGACTTCGTATCGCGCTCGATTCCGAAGGGTCCGGCGGACGGTCGGCGACGCCGCAGCGTCCGCCGACAGTCCGTCCGCCATCGCCCAATGTTTGCGATTGTCGAGATTCGTCTGGGCCGCGTCGTAGCGGGCCCGGACAACGACCCGGTGACCCCCAGGAGCGGCGGCACGTGTGCGGCCGATGGCGCGGACGCCCTCGATGAGCCGACTGACAATGCTCACGCCGCCCCCGGAGGGACGATTTTGCTGATGACGATGCCCTTGCCCCTCGACCGCACCGCGCGCTTCGCCGCCAGGTAGCGATCGGCGGCGATCTGATCGGGCAGGCTGTGGCTTTCGACCGATCCGGCATCGCCCTGGGCCCTCTTGGGGCTTTGGGCATTCTGCTCGATAGCCTGCTCAGTTGGGGTGGGGTCGGGCACCGTGGAGTTCCTCTAATCATTACTCCCCACCGACCCCGGAATTTTGTCGCGCGATTGTGACCTACCGCCGTGCACCCCGCATCGCCGACAGCTTCAGGCGGGATTTCGGAACAGAGCTCGTCTTGGCGTCGGTGCTGGGCAGACCTACACCGAGCATCGATGCGGCGACCGCGCACCCGACGACTCCATCGAACCAGTGGTTGTCGAAGCCCTCGGGTCGCAGGCGCCACTCATCGACCACGCGTCCACGGCCTTCGGTCCGCACCCGGTACTCCGCGGTGAGATGTTCGGCGATCAAGCGATGCCGCTCTGGATCGTGACCCGGAAGCGATAAGCAGCCGGGATCACCCATCGGAACCGCGAGGCGAGTGTGGATGAACGACTTCCAGTGGTTGGTGTCGTAGAGCAGATGGCGAACGGTGTGTCTGCCGACCACCGCCGGAATGCGCCAGTGGAGTCCGGAGCGATCGCCGCGCTTGCGGCGATACTCGCTGAATGGAATCGATGCCGCGCCAACAAAGCGCCCATGGCTGGGCGTGATGAGGGCGGTGTGCGGCGACTGCCGGCAAAATTGGTACACCACGTCGGTGCTCTGACCCCAATTTGCATCGATGAGCAGGCGCTCGATGGTCAACTCAGCTCCATCGTCTCGGCACCAACGTCGACCCATCAATTGACTGGTGGCTGCTTCCAGGCCGGCGTAGATCTGACCTTCTAGACCGGCGCCCTTGGTGGCCGCCGCCATGGTGATGCGCAGATCCCGTAGGGTGTAATAGGCTCGCCGCTGATCCGGCCATGTCCCGTAGTCGAGGATGTACCCGGTGAATTCGTCGTTCCAGCCACAGACCACCCAGAACAGCGCCTTCTGTTGCACGTCGATGAAGGCAGTGAGGTGGCTCGCATCGAGTGGCACGACGCCACGATCGTGACCGTTGACCTTGGCCATGATTTGGTCTGCGGTCAGCGCTTCGTTTTCCTCGGCTACCTCCGGCAGCGGCTGGTTCTGGTACTCGGCCCAGAATGCGACCTCGCCCTGGAGCTTGAGATTCATGGCGTGTTGGATCGCCGAGACTTCGTCGTGGTTGTATCTCGCCTCCCAGGCGACGCGGGCATCAGCGTCCATCTCGACGCGGTGGGTCACGTAGTACGCGGTGGCATCCGCTAGGCCTCGCCCAGCGCGCATGCCATCACCGCGCAACTTTGCGTATTCTTCCCAACGCTTCGTCGCCGTGGGAAAGCTGTAGACCATCTGGGTCCGCTCGCCGTTCCACTCCGGATGGAGGTCTCGGTCGAGGATGCGGTCAGCCATGTCGGCTGGACGGATCACCGTGCAGGGCATCATCCCCGCGATCTTCTTGCCCGGTCCGGCCAAGCCGAGAACCGCACCCGACAGAATCGCCTCGCGGTGTTGGCACTGGCTCGGCGAGCGTGCGCTCTCGTCGGTTTGAGGATCGTCGAGGACGACGAGCGATGGCCGCACGGCGCGGCCATCTGGGCGCTTGAACTTCATGCCACGGATGCGACCGGTGATGCCGGCCACCTTGATGATCGCGCCACTGGCCTTCGATCCGGGGATGGTGGGAAGGATGATCTCCTTGGCGGTCCAACCAATGTGGGTGCGGCTCCCCCGGAAGAGCTGGCCGTTGGCGCGGTGGGAGATGCCCTCCAAGGCCTGGATGGGATAGACCGCCTCGGGAAAATCCGCCAGCAGAAGCTCGTTGATCTCCAGTTCGGTCTTCAGCGAATCGAGCATGTCCGAGGCATGTTGTTCATCGGAGCCGATGAGGCAGACGAACTCGCGGTGCCCGTAGAGGATCGCCCACAGACAGGCGCACTCGGCAATCGTGGTCTTTCCGCTGCCACGTGGCATGGCGAGGGCAAAGAGTCCGCCCTGCAGGACGGACTCCTCGACCTTGGCGATCACGCGCAGGTGATCTTCTGACCAGCCGAGATGAAAGACCTCGGGGAAGTAGGACTCGCAGAAGGCGCGGAAGCTGCGATCGGCAGTAGCTCGGCGTGGCGGGTTCTCGACCGGCGGCAGGTCGCCGATATCGCGGCCCGACTCTGACTTCAGGCGGTCGCGCTCGGCGGTCGCTTCGCGGTGCGAGGCGTAGCCACCGTCGGGCCGGCGTGCAGTTATCTCCGCATGCACCTGGTCCATAAGCCACGCCAAATAGCGCAGCAAGTCGACGCTGCGACCGTCGCCGATGCGGAAGCCGGCGCGCGTGCGGTGGCGATGGAGTTGTCGCTCCGAGATGACCGCTCCGAGCGCTGAGCTGTTGAGCAGCCGCGCGAGATCGGCCGGCTTGAGGTGATGCGGATCAACCGGCATGGCCGCCTTCCCGATGCGCGAGATCGCGCACGAGCCAAGCGCCATAGGCGATGAGGTTGATGGTGCCGTCGGCGTTCTGCGGTGCGCCGGCCGCGAGATCGGCGCGTACCGTGTCCACCGAGGCCTGCCGCGAACCGCTACGCTTCAGCAGCAGGACGACGGCCTCCAGCGACAGGACGGTGAGACGGGCTCCGCCGGCATCCGCAGGGATGGGCTTATCAAGTGACATCTGCGCCGCCTGTGGCCGTGCCAGCCCGCTGATGATGCACCGACCCCACGGTGCCGGACTCAACTGGATGTCGCCGATGTGCATGGGTAACACGAACATCAGTACCCCAACGGAGCCACCCATGCCCAAGCGCCCCGCCACCCGCCCTGATTCCATCCCTGTGATCCCCAGCGAGCGCGACGCGATCATCGCCACCATTGCCCAGGTCCACCTCGGGCTGGAGACCCTGGAGAGCCGGCGCATGGACAGCCTCGACTTCAAGGAACAGGCCTGCTGGGAAATTCGCGACGCCCTGCGTGCCGCGTTCGAAGCAGGCAGGCAATCCGCTCGCCGCCCCACGCGGAAGCCCATCGCGATCCTCGGTGACTTGATTATCACCAGCCCGACGCCGAAGGACGGGACCGTCGGCTGGACCACCGGCCGCATCGGAGCCTTTCGCTTCGACGCAAAAGTCTATGCCGAGCACGCGACCGTTCCTTCCTACGAGATCGGCCGCAGCCGCATCTCGAAGCTGGAACTGCGCCGGCTGGATACCAATGCGGTGGCCTACGCCTGGGATCGCGGCCTCGATGTCCGGGCAACCGACACGGCAGCGCAAGCTGCGGTCGACACCATCAGCGAACGTCTCGCCGATCACCTCTACGGGCCGGCGTCCCGCTGACCCACCACCCGCTCGGCCGGGACGTTCCTGGCCGAGCATAACCACCGCAACCCGGAGGATCCCATGTCCAGCACCCGCAACCCCAAGACCGCCAAAGCGAACAAGGCCCAGACGAGCGCCAAGTCGAAGAGCCGAAAATCCAAAACCCATGTGAAGCCCGAAGCGAAGTCGGGGCCCGTGGAAGGGGTCTATGCTGCTGCCAATTCTGAAGCGTCCTCGGTCAGCAAGCCGCTCTCCGGATTGGACGCCGCAGCGATTGTGCTGCGCGAGGCGAGCGGGCCGCTGAACGCGCAGGATCTCATTGGCCTCATGCTCGAACGCGGCCTGTGGAAGACCGAGGGCAAGACGCCGGCCGCGACGATCTACGCCGCCATGATCCGAGAGATTCGCTCGAAGGGTTCGGCCAGCCGATTCCGCAAGGCGGATCGTGGTCGCTTCGCCGCTGTCGGCTGAACGGGGAAACGGGTGCGTGGCTTGGCCGAAGGCCTCGATAACGAGGACTGCGACGAGAAATAGAATCTGCAGCATCACGCGCCCTCGACGACCCCGGCACCTGCCGGGGTCTGCTCGATGGCGGCGGCGGCGATGCGTTGAGCCTGCTTGCCGGTGAACTGTTCCCAGCGACGAACGATCACATCGCAGTAGCGCGGATCGAGTTCCATCAGCCGAGCGCGGCGCCCGGTCTGTTCGGCCGCGATCATGGTGGTGCCGGATCCGCCGAACGGATCGATGACCACACCACCAGGCGCGCAGGAATTCTGCACGAGGTACAGAAACAACGGCACCGGCTTCATAGTCGGGTGCTCGCCGTTGCGGCTCGGTTTATCGAAGGCGAGCACCGTGGTCTGGCAGCGATCGGATAACCAGGTGTGGGCAGCGCCATCCTTCCAGCCGTACAGACACGGTTCGTGTTTCCACTGGTAGTCCTGGCGACCGAGCACCATGGATGACTTCACCCAGACCAGGCACTGCCGCACGATGAGGCCGATATCGGCGCAGGCACCGCGCACGGTGAAACCCGCCGAGTCGGCGTGCCAGCAGTAGAACGCCCCACCCGCACGGAGTACCGCGACCGACGCCCCGAGGCTGGCGACGAGAAACGTCCGGTACGACGCATCGTCCATGTCGTCATTGGCGATGGTCATCGCCGCCTCGGTGGCGCCCTCGTAGGCGACGTTGTACGGCGGGTCGGTGAGGAGCAGATCGGCATGGCCGCCGTCCATCAGCCGAGCTATGTGTTCCGGCTCGGTGCTATCCCCGCAGAGCAGGCGGTGATCACCGAGCACCCACACATCACCCGGTTTCGTGAGCGTTTGCCCGGCATCGGGCACGGGCGGAATCTCATCGGGATCGGTAAGGCCGTCCCGAACGCCTGGATCGAGCAGCTTCGCCAACTCGTCCTGGTCGAAGCCCAGCGCCGCGAGATCCAGGTCGAGACCGCTGCCCTCCAGCGCCTGCAGTTCGATGCCGAGTTTGTCGAGATCCCACTCGGCGATCTCGCCGGTCTTGTTGTCGGCAATGCGTAGGGCGCGAATCTGCTCCGGTGAGAGGCCATCGGCCACATGCACCGGCACCTCCGCCAAGCCCAGGCGCTGGGCAGCGCGCCAGCGGGTGTGACCGATGACGATCACGCCCTCCCCATCGATGACGATGGGTTGGCGGAAGCCGAACTGGCGGATGCTCTCCGCCACCACCGCCACAGCGTCTTCGTTCTGGCGCGGGTTGTTCTCGTAGGGGGAGAGGGACGCGGTGGAGCGGGATTCGATGTGCATGGCGGGGGTCCTCGTCGGGGG
>JACCZE010000296.1 GCA_013696105.1 Planctomycetota bacterium
TCGACGAGGCGCGCATCGCCGCATCGCTGCAGCATCCGAACGTCCTGCCGGTGTACGAGATCGACGTCAACGACCGCGGCCAGCCGTACTTCCTGATGAAGCGCGTCAACGGCTGCTCGTTAGGAGAAGCCATCGGTACATCGACCCCCCAGCAGCGCTCCGAGCGCATCGCCTCGTTCAACACCGTGGTGAGCATCTTCATCGCCATTGGCAACGCCCTGTCGTGCGCGCACGCGGCGGGCGTCGTCCACCAGGACATCAAGCCCGACAACATCATGCTCGGCACCTACGGCGAGGTCCTGCTCGTCGACTGGGGCAGCGCGCTGCGCCTGCATGGCGGCGTTCCGCGGCTGTACGGCACGCCGCTGTACATGAGCCCCGAGCAGGCGCGCACCGAGTCCGCGGACGCCCGCAGCGACGTCTACTGCCTGGGCGCCACGCTCTTCCACGCGCTGGTGCTGCGCTGTCCGACCTGGTCCGACGATCCCGAAGAGTTCTGGCGCAAGAAGCGCGCCGGCGAGCTCGACCTCATCACCCGCGACGAGCGCCGCCGGGTTCCGGTTCCGCTGCTGGCGATCGCGCTCAAGGCGATGTCCGCACGTCCCGAGGACCGCTACCCCGATGTGCAGGCCTTGGTGCAGGACCTCGAGCACTACCAGGCCGGCGTCGCCGTGACCGCCCACCGCGACTCGTGGTGGGAGGCCTGGAGACGCTGGCATGCGCGCAATGCGCGTCCGTTCTGGACGGCCATCGGCGCCGTGACCGTCATCGCGGCCTTGGCGGCCACCCTCTACGGCGAACGGCTCAAGGAGATCGCGACCTGGGGCGATCCCATCGTGCGCGAGGATTTCGAGGACGGAACCTGGCTGGAGCGCTGGGTGACGACGAGCGGCTCCTGGAAGGTCGAGGACGGCAGGGCGGTGTCGCAGGGGGTCGGCGACAGCACCCTCACCTGTCGCACCGAGCTGCACGGGGACATCGCGATCGAATACGATGCCGAGATGCTGCCCGGCTCGCACCCCTGCGATCTGTCGGTGATGTTCACACGCTCCTCGGATATCGGATCCTCGATCGAGCTCGGACGGATCGAAGAGAAGCAGCGAGCCCTGCTGCAGGTCGGCGGCAACGAGGGATCCTATTGCCGCATCTTCGACTGGCAGAGGCGCATCGTGGCCTTCAGCTACTTCAAACCCACGGTCGGCACGCGCTACCGCATCCGCGCCGAGCTGGTCGACAACCGTCTCCGCCTCTTGATCGACGGCCGCACGGTCTGCGAATACCAGGATCTGTATCCGTTCACCAGCAGCTACGTGACGCTCTACGCATACTATTCCGGCAAGGCATTCGATCGGATCCGCATCAGCGCACGAGGGACCCCGCGACGCCTGCCGGCGATCGCCATCGGAGACTTCTGCGCCCAGCGTGAGGATTATCTCGAAGCGGCGCAGCAGTATGCGAAGGTCGCTTCCGATCACCCGGGGACCGCGATGGGCGAGGAGGCGCGCTACAAGCAGGGCCTGTGCCTGCAGCGCCGGTCGGATCCCGCGGGCGCGGAATCCGCCTGGAGCCACCTGCGCACCGGGCATTGGCGCGGGATGGCCGACCTGCTCCGGTGGGACCGGTGGATCGCCGAAGGCCGCCACGAGGACGTGCTGCAGGCGATGACGGCGCTGTATGCGTCTGCCGACGATGATCTGCGCACGCAGATCGCCGTGCGCTGGGCAGAGTACGTGGCGCCGCTGAACCGCGCCGCCTACGACAGCGGTGATCTGGCAATGGTCGAACGGTATCTCGCGGTCCACGACCAGATCCTGGGTGACCGGATCGTCGCCGACAGCACCGCAGCCGATTGCCTGCATGTCGCCGGCCGCTTCGAAGAGCTGATCGCCCGCTATCCACGACTACCCATCCAGGTGACCAAGGCGCTGTGGGACCTCGGTCACCCCGAGAAGATCATCGAGAATTACATCGACAAGCCGACCGTCGTCCGCCCCGCATTCTGGAACGCGGGGCGCGGTCCGGAACTCGCCGCGCTGTTCCCCGAATTCGAAGACCCGGACAACGCGCTGTATGCGCAGGGACGCCTGACGGAACTCATCGCCAAGCGCCCGGACGACATCGGGGCGATGATCATGGACGGACAGATCGAGCGCGCCAAGGAACTCGCTCTCCGGCAGGAACCGCGCAGCGGCTGGAACATGCGCATGCTGGGCATCCTCGACCAGGTTCCCGAGAAGGAGCGGCAATACCCGGAGTACCTGATCGCGACCGGCCAGTACGAGCAGGTCGACCGCCTGTACCACCACCATTGGATCTGGGCCATGTGGCCTCGGCACTATTTCGGGTTCAAGGCCTACCTGAACGGCGATCTCCCGAAGGCGCTGGAGCTATTCGACCCACCGGCGCGGCTGGAATTCCACCAGTACTACCTCTTCCCCTTGGAGCACGCCATCCTCGTACCGCTGCTGCAGGAGCTGGCCGGCGACACCACCGCGTTCGCCCGCGCCTACTCGTGGGGCCGCGATCACCCGTTCATGTACGAGCAGCGACCCTGGCATTATGCGCGCTTCCTCGCCGGCGAGATCGACGAACCCGCGATCATCACGATGCCGCATCCGGTCCGAGCGCGCTTCGACCTGCAGCTGCTCACGGCCGTGGTCCACGATCGCGCCGGTCGCTCAGGCGATGCCGTCATGTCCTATCGCGCCTACCTGGACATCCCCTTCTACCAGCGATTCGACAACGCGAATCCCTTCATCGAGGAGG
This sequence comes from Planctomycetota bacterium, assembly GCA_013696105.1. Taxonomy (GTDB): domain Bacteria; phylum Planctomycetota; class UBA11346; order UBA11346; family UBA11346; genus JACCZE01. Next base: position 2,767 of record JACCZE010000296.1, read on the forward strand.
TGATCGCATGGCGCATCCAGCAGCTCTCGCGCCCGTGAGCCCTGGCGATTGCGCCCGCTGAGGGCACCCCTACCGTCCTCGCCTCGGCTCAGTGGCGGAACTGGCAGACGCAGCGGATTCAAAATCCGCCGATCGCAAGATCTTGTGGGTTCGAGTCCCACCTGGGCTACCACGGTTTTGACGTTTCAGATGGTTTCTTAGTGGGCACCAGCCTGCTAGGTTTCTACGTGGGGCCGATCATCCGGTGGCATGCGCCGGGGCTGTGAGCTCGGGATGGAAATGCCGCACCGCCTCGGCGTAGCGGGCGAGCTGGGGACCGAGGAACGTGCCGGCGTCGCCGAGGTAGGACGGCTCGAGCAGCCACGGATTGTGCTCGAGGCCCCAGCGCATCGCTTCGAATGCGTACATCATCTCCGTCTTGCGCCATCCCCCGTGCAGGGTCGTGCGAATCCATTCTGGACGGTACTCAGCCGCATGCCAGAGGAGCGGATTGTAGAGCACGCAATCGCCCGCTGCGAGGACGACGTTGATCGCGCCGGGCATACCTGAGAGTGGATCGGGGTCGATCGCTCTCGCCTGTTCGTAGGTCCCGTTGAATCCAACGACGTCGAAGCGGGCGGAGAATGCGGACTCCCCCGGGGTGCTCGCACGTCGGTGGCTTCCCGGAACCACCCACAGGCTCAGGTCGTCATAGAGTGCGCAGTTGAATTGGATGAAGTCGGCATGGTGGCGCTTGAGGAGGGCAGGAAGCTCGGGGTAGCCATCCTTGAAATCCCGGTGCCACCTGCACACCCGGTGATCTGCGCTGCCGATGAGCACTCCGAGCCCAGCAAATGCAATATCGGTCGAGTCGATCACCGCTGCCGCCGCACGATTGAGCCGCGGAAGATCCAGGAATTCCTTGAAGCTGGGATGGTACGACGACGGCTCGAGGATGGTCTGGTGGCGCAAGGTGCCGATGCGTCCCAGCCCACGATGGGCGAGGATGGGGGCCAACCCGCTACGCAGCTCTTCCAAGAGTGGCAGGGGAATTCCTCCACGCAGCAGAATGAAGCCATCGCGGAGGAAGTCGTCGCGCAGGGGGCAGCTCATGGGTCCTCCAAGGTGTGATGCGGAAGAAAGGTGTGATGCGGAAGAAAGGCGTGATGCGCAAGAGGCTGTGATCTTTCCGTGAGCATACGGGTCATTATGCCCTTTCATGCTCTCTGAAACGAGTCCATTATGGAGAAAACGGGGGACTCATGGGATCCGCCTCCTCACCGCAGCCGCTGGTATCCGTCAACAACAGCTCGCTCCACGATAAACGCGAGCCAGTGACCTATCGCCATGCCGAGCACTACCTGGGAATCATGCTCAGAGGAGACGGATATTACCGGAGCGGCTCGGTGGTCCTACCCGATGATCGGCCATTGTTCGCGTTCACTCCGTCCGGCCGCGAGGACGTCAATGGCCTGGTTGGTCCGACGATGTCGTGGTACGCCGGATTCACTTGGCCAGAACTGAAGGTGCACGACCCAGGCGGAAGCGAGATCAGGATCGAACTCGAAGGCCAGCACCTGGTGGTGCCGCCTTTCAAGGTCGTGGATGCCGAGATCGCTGCCCAGGTGACGCGGAGGTTCGCGCTGCTGCGTAGCGCGCTATCCAAACCTGGACTTGCCGGCTTGATGCAGTCGCGCTCACTCTTGCTGGATATCTTCACGGCGTACCTGGATACACCGGGAGACGGATTGGCGTCGCACCGCGCGGTGGTGCGATTCCACGAGTTGCTGTGCCGCCGCTGCTACGAGCGCATTTCGATCGAGGCCTTGGCGACAGCGAGTGGACTGACGTCGGATCATCTGCGCGAGCAATTCCGCAAGCGCTTCGGCATGCGACCGGTCGAATACCGGACGGCCCTCCGCATGGCACGGGCACGAGAGCTGCTCTCGTCGAGCACGCTGAAGATCGGCGCTGTCGCCGGTAAGGTCGGATACCCCGATGCGCTATATTTCTCGCGCGTCTTCAAAGAGCATTTCGGCATGGCTCCGCGAGACATGATCCAGCGCTATCGCATGATTCCATCGAACACGTGATTCCTACGGTAGCGCGATGGTGATACGAATGCGAGACGGGTGGGGTCGAAGTGACGGACACCCGCTGGAAGCGATGATCGTGGGCTGGATACCCTTTGGCGGCGTCAGCCGATGGGCGCAACCCTGACTCGGCGTTGTTGGCCTGACGGAGGAGGGATTGTCGCTGTCACGACAGAGCCTGCTCGATTCGAGTCCTGTTGATCCACAGCATCAGCCTGACGAGCCCCCTTCTGTCCATATCGGAGGGGAATCTAGCGCGATTGCCGAGCCCACTAGCGGAATACACTGGGGAATATTCCCTATGATGCTGTTCCCGTGAAGCCGTCGCTGCCAGGCCTCGGAATAAAACGGGTCGGGAGCGAGGACATCGCGCATTCAGCCGGGACCCTCGCGCATGTGCGTGACGCTGCCTGGATGACCTTGCCGAGGAGGTTCCTCGAGTGACGGAGTGGAAATGAAAATAACCGAGATCATCTGTCAGATCCTGCGCACTGGCGAGGTGGTGGCCAAGACCGCGAGTTGCCAGGATGCGGTCCTGGTGCGGGTGCGAACCGACACCGGCCTCGAAGGCATCGGCGAGGCCGATTCGTCGCCAGAGGTGGTGAAGGCGGTGATCGACGCGCCATTCAGTCACAACATCGCCTGCGGCCTACGAGCATTGCTGATCGGCGAAAATCCGCTCGAGACCGGGCGCCTGTGGCAGAAGATGCTGCGCGGAACCCAATACTTCGGCAGGACATCGGTCACGATCACGGCGATGGCGGCGATCGACATGGCCCTCTGGGATCTCAAGGGCAAGCATTATGGCCAACCCATCCATCGCCTTCTTGGAGGTAATCTTCATCCGCGCATCAAGGCCTATGCCTCCATCCTGTTCGGACGCGATGGCCAGCAGACTGCCGAGATCGGACGTCGCTGGGTCGAAGCCGGCTATAATGCGGTGAAATTCGGCTGGGAGCCGATGGGTCGCGACGAAGCTCTCGACATCGATCTGGTGCGCGGGGCACGCGAAGGCGTTGGCGCCGATGGTACCGTTCTCATCGACGCCGGCTGCGTATGGGACGCCCGCACCGCCTTGCGGCGGGCACACGCCTTCGCCGAATACCAGATCAGCTGGCTGGAGGAGCCACTACGCCAGAATGATGTCGATGGCTACGTGTGGTTGCGCGATCGGTCTCCGGTACCAATCGCGGCAGGCGAAGGAGAATGCGGACGTGAGTCGTTCAGGCCTTACATCGATCGCCATGCATTCGACGTCTATCAAGTGGACATCTCACGCGCCGGCTTCACCGATGCCGATTATATACGCGCTCGGGTCGAGGAGATCGGAGCCCGCTTATGCAATCACAGCTACACCAGCCCGATCACCGTCGCCGCGAGCATGCACTGGCTGAGCACCTGCCGTGATGCATTCCTCTTCGAGGACTGTGTTGAGGACTTGCCGCTGCGTAACGAATTGACCCTGGAGCGCATGCAGGCCGTGGATGGCTGGGTAACCGTTCCCGATGGACCCGGCCTCGGCCTCACGCTCGACGAATCCTTCATATCCCGGCACTTGGTCGCCGAATCCCGATGAAAGCAGGAGTTGACGTGAACAAACCGCATACATCGGCCATTCCCTCACGCACGATCGTGCAGTCGCACAAGCTCGATCTCGACTCTCCAGGTCGGCGCGATTACTGGGTGGCGTTCGCGCACGACAGCCTCTGGGGAGATCACTTGATGCCGCTGACGGTGATGGTCGGCCCACAGATGGAAACTGGGCGGGGACTGGTCGCCTTCGGGTCGAACCATGGCAACGAGTACGAAGGGCCAATTGCGATCAAACACCTCCTGAGCGAGGTGCGCGAGAGTGACGTCCTCGGACGCATCATCCTCGTACCGGTGCTCAATCCGGGTGCCTTCGCCCAGGCAGCACGCGAAAGTGTCAGCGATGACGGCGTGAATCTCAATCGCGCCTTCATCGAGGGCGCCGGGAAGGCCCCAGCCATCAGCGGCATCACCCACCGTCTCGCTGCGTTTGTGCGCGATCACCTGTGGCCCCGTGTGCACGTCGTGCTCGACCTCCATGCGGGGGGTGACGCTGCACGGTTCGCCCGCTGCACCAGCTACCATCCCATCGAGGATCCCGAGCAGGCCGGCCTCGTCGAAGATACCGCGCGCTGGTTCGGAACTCCGTTGATCGTGACCTACCAGAATTCCACTCCGGGCCTGCTCACCAGCGAGGCCGAACGGCTGGGCAAGGTCACCGTCGGATGCGAACTCGGCTGGGGCAGGTCGATCAGCGCCGAAGGAGTGCGCTACGGCAAACAAGGGGTCCTCGCCGCCGCGATCAATCACGGTCAGCTTCGCGGATCCATTGCGCCGATCGACCATCATCGGGATGGAACCCAACGCCTAGTGTCGATGGTCGACCGCGAATGCTTCACCGTTTCTCCATTCTCTGGCCACTACGAGTCGCTGGTGGACTGCGGCCAGACAGTCGAGCGAGGAGATGTCATCGGCCTGCTCCATGACTTCGTCCGTATCGACGATCAGCCGTGGGCCGTGCGGGCGGAGGTCAGTGGCGTGGTGATCGCACAGGCCTTCGCATCGCCTGTCGCACGAGGTCAGCACATCGTTGTCGTGGGCACAACGCAGGACAAACGCACCTCATGACATCCGATTTTCACTCGTATCTGCATCGCGAATACAGGGGATTGAACAGTGTACTCACGGAACCCAAAGAGTGTAATTGGACCTTGCAGCCTGCGCAGCATCCACCGGTCTAAAAATTGAATGAATGTAAAATCATGGACAGGTGCCCTCGAACACCTGATCGGACGTCTGGCAAAATGCATCGTATTGGAAAGTGGACCGATCACGTTCCCGAGCAGATCCAGTCCGTAGACCCGATGCGCGCCTGACTTCCCCCACGCTGCCACAGCGGCGTCGAGCCGCGAAAGGCGAAGGTCGTGGCGAGCCCTGCGCGGTCTCGGAAAGCACCTCGTTGCCGATCCACGCGGTGGTCGTCGTCACGGCATTGATGAAAATAGTGAAAACATGGGATGCACGCACGGCTCGGATCAGCCGTTACCCAAGACCTGGCGGACCACGGACCCGGCGTAACGCCCCGGAGATCAGCTCTCGTGGATCCCCACCAGCTTGCCGTGCTGGACATCGACGCGGCGCCGCCACAGGCGTTCGGTGCCGACCTCGAGCAGGGTGAACTCGACATCCATGCCGGTCTCGTCGAGACGGACCTCGTCGGCGGCGACCACCTGCCAGTGCTCGGGGACCAGGCCGCGCGCGAACAGATCGCGCATCAGCAGGTCGAAGTGCAGCGGATACTGCAGGCGCGGGTTGACCGCGCGGCTGAAAGGATTGACCGGTTCGCCCGGCGCTGCGGAACCCGGGGCGGCTACCGACTGAGACTGCGGTTGTAGCTGCTGACCGCTGATCGATCTGCGGGGCGGTTTCGGCATGGGCCCTCCCGGTCACCACTGAGTCTAGCCACAGGTGCCCAGAGGACCAGTCCTGCATCCCCTGGGTACGCTGCCAGTGAACGCGGTGTCACAGTGCTGTGCCAGACTCCTCCATCACGGTGCTCCGGAAGGTCCCGGTATTCAACCCGATCCGGAGGGGCTCCCGACCAGCACGAAGAAGGGGTGGGAATTGTTGCCCTCGTTGGTTTCGCTCACCTGGCCGGTCGCATCCAGGGTGATGGTGATGTCGTGTTCGCCGGGTGCGAGGATGCGCAGGATCTGATCCACTTCGCCTTTTTCGCCGGCAAGGATCTCGGGGAGATCGTAAAGCGTATCGATGCCCAGCGAGACGCTCTTGATCCGCCACTTCGTCGCCGGGATGGTGGTGGTCTTGATGTTGCGCGCCTGGAAGTGGACGACGTGCTCGGAATTCTGGCGCATGACGTGGATGTGAGCCTCGCGCGCATAGAATTCGAGATCACCGGTCCTGCTCGGAGTCGACGTGTTGGGCACATCGATGACGAAGAGGTAGGTGTTGTTC
>JACCZE010000304.1 GCA_013696105.1 Planctomycetota bacterium
AAGTAGGCGGGGTCCGAGAAGCCGGCCGACCGCGCTGCGGCGGCGACCGATGCGCCGGCGGCGACCGACTCGCGCGCCTGGGCGAGCCGCGACCGCAGGCGGAAACCCACGGGCGTGCTGCCGAAGCGCTCGAGGAACCGCGCCCCGAGGTGATCCGCGGCGTATCCGAGATCGGCGGCGATCCGTTCCAATGATACCGCCGCATCCGTCGCGTGCCGGGTGATCGCTATGCGGTAGCGCTCGACGGCATCGTCCGCCGAGGTCGGGCGCGACTCGGCCCAGAGCCCGATCAGTTCGACGATCAGCGCCGACGCGCGAATCCGAGCTGCCGGATCCGCCGCGTGCTCGAGCAGGGCGAGCGCGCGGAAGCAGGCCATGGCCGAGCGTGCAGCATCCGCGTCGAGGTGGCGGACGTGCGGCCGCTTGATGGCGAGTTCGCCGATATGCACGATCGCCTGCACGCGATCCGACGTCGATGCCACGGCATCACCGTCGAACAGGCAGTAACGGATGTCGTAGCGGCCGACCATGCCGTTGCCGTCGTCCTCGCCTGCAGGCAGCAGGCCCAGGTACGGCCCTTCGACGGCGACCTCCTCGGCGCCGGATCGGTAGCGCCCGCGGCCGACCGCATGGAAGCCGAGCACGTGGTGCGGGTGGGTGGTGCGGCTGAACTCGCCGAGACGGCGCTCGAAGCTGCCCTGCAGTCGGCCCATCGCGCGCAGCGTCGGAAGCACCTAGGAAAAGTCCTGATTCATGGGTTTGCCCTGGATGCTATCGCCAAGGATACCGTATCCTACTGGGTAGGCCACACAGAACAGCAACCCAGGGAGGACGAGGAAATGTCTCATCACGATCAGATCCGGCTCGCGGTCGTCGGCGCCGGACGGGGCCGCTGCTATGCGGATGCCGCTGTGGCGCTGGGGGCCGGCGCCCGGCTGGCCGCAGTCTGCGATGTGCGCGAGGAGGCGTTGGCACCATGGCGCTCCGTTGCTGACGTGCGCTCGTTCGACCGCCTCGACGCCCTGCTCGCCGATGATCGCATCGACGCCATCGTCCTCGCGACGCCGGCGCCGCTGCATGCCCGCCAGGCGATCCAGGCGCTGGCAGCCGGTAAGCACGTGCTCAGCGAGGTCCCCTCCGCCTACTCCCTCGACGAGTGCGCGGATCTGGTCGCGGCGGTCGACCGCAGCGGCCTGACCTACATGCTCGGCGAGAACTACTGCTTCCGCCGCGACTGCATGATGGTGGAGGAGATGGTCCGCCGCGGCGTCTTCGGCGACATCGTCAGCGCCGAAGGCCACTACATCCATGACTGCCGCGAGCTGATGTTCCACCCGGACGGAACCGAGACCTGGCGCGGCGAGATGTTCCGCACCCGACGCGGCAACATCTATCCGACGCATTCGCTGGGCCCGGTCGCGCGCTGGCTGGATATTCCCGGATCGGACCGCTTCGCGCGCCTGTCGTCGTGGGGATCGCGCGCGCTCAACGCCAGCGCGTATGCGCGGCGCGCCTTCGGCGATAGCCACCCAGGGGCACGGCCCGAAGCATGGTCGATGCCCGACCGGGTCACCACCGTGCTCGGCACCGAGCGCGGCGTCATCGTCACCCACCACTTCGATCCGGTCAGCCCGCGGCCGCACCACATGGCGGACTACCAGCTGCAGGGAACGCGCGCCGCGTTCACCGCCGCGGCCGACGCCGAGGGCGATCCGCTGGTGTGGATCGCCGGGAAGAGCCCGGCGAATGCCCGCGGCATCGCTACGGCTTGGGACCCCCTGTGGAAGCATGCCGACGAGTTCGAGCACCCATCGTGGCGGGCGCACGGTCAGGACGCCATGCGCGCTGGCCACGGCGGGGGCGACTTCTTCGTGCTGCGCGAGTTCGTGGACGCGATCCGCGGCGAGCGCCTGCCCAGCATCGACGTGCGCGCCGGGGTGGCGTGGTCGTGCATCTCGGCCTTGAGCGCCGCTTCGATCGCTGCGGGGAATGCGACGGTGGCTGTGCCGGATGTCGCCGCTCCCCGCGCGGCCGCGACGCGCTGACACGCACGGCCGTCGGCATGGCCGTCGGCATGGTCTAGCACGCTTCGCGCGCCCGCTGGCAGGCATCACGCGGCATCCGCCGCGTGCGTTGCTCCCTGATCCCCGCCGGATCACATCCGGCTGCCAGGAGCAGCCATGCCGGCCCCCATCCGTACCGTCACAGCCTGCCTCGCCGCCTCCCTCAATGCCGCGGGGATGGATCCCGGCGTGCAGGTCGCCCGGTGCGATGACGCGAGCGCGTGGTCGAGCGAGACGCGCGCGGATGTCGCCATCGTGCCCGAGCACGCCACGCGCGGCACGTCGTCGCTGCGCATGCGCTTCGTCGATGCGAACGCCCATAACGTCTTCACCACGGCGATCGCCAGCGACTGGTCGTCTGGGCGCTACCTGACCATCGACGCTTTCGTGGACGCGACGATGCCGGTGGCGATCGGGGTGTGGACCCGCGACCAGTCCGACCGCAAGATCACCGCCACGGTGGTGCTGAAGCCGGGCGCGAACACCGTCAGCGTCGATCTCGAGTCGATCGAGCCCGAGGTGAAGCAGGACCGCAGCCGCATGAAGTCGCTGTGCCTGTTCCAGTGGTGGAGCCAGACCGCGACCGTGTGGTTTGGCGATGTGCGCATCACCGCGACGCCTGCTCCCGCAGCGTTCGATGCGCAGGCATCCATCGCAGCCAGCCATGCGCCTCCCGCGGACTTTCGCGACCAGCCGGGTTCCTTCCGCTCGCCACTCATGCGGGACGATGGTACGCGGGTCGCCGATGCATCGCAGTGGCCGGCGCGGCGCGCCGAGATCCTGGGCTTCTGGCACGGCGAGATGGGGGCGTGGCCAGCGCTGATCGATGCGCCACGCGTGGACCTGGTCTCTGAGGAGCAGCGCGACGGCTACGCGCTGCGCACGGTGCGCGTCCAAGTCGCGGCCGAACGCACGCTGACCGCCTACCTGCTCGTTCCTTCTGGCACGACGGGCAGGCGTCCCGCTGTGCTCACCGTCTACTACGATGCCGAGACTGGAGCGGGCATGAAGCCGCCGTCTCGCTCGACCTACGCATTGGATCTCGCCAAGCGGGGATTCGTGACCCTGTCGATCGGCGTGCAGCCGTGGACGGTGGACGACCACGCGTTCTACCCCGACGGCATCCAGCCACTGTCCTACCTCGCCTACGTCGCGGCGAACTGCTGCAATGCGCTCGCTGCCATGCCCGAGGTCGATCCGGCGCGCATCGGCGTGACCGGCCACTCCTACGGCGGCAAGTGGGCGATGTTCGCGTCGTGCCTGTACGAGCGGTTCGCGTGCGCGGCCTGGTCGGATGGCGGCATCGTCTTCGACGAGGAACGCGGCAACGTGAATTACTGGGAGCCGTGGTACCTGGGTTGGCAACCGGGAACGCAGCGCGCGCGCGGCGAGATGACCGATCCCGCCACCCGCACCGGCGCGTACGCGCGGATGATCGCGGCCAAGCACGACCTGCACGAGCTGCATGCGCTGATGGCTCCGCGTCCCTTCCTGGTCTCGGGCGGGTCCGAGGATCCGCCGTCGCGATGGATCGCGCTCAATCATGCGCGTGCGGTCAATGCGCTACTGGGCGTGTCGGACCGCGTGGCGATGACCAATCGCCCCGAGCACGGCCACACCGACGAGTCGAAGGCGCAGCTGGTGGAGTTCTTCGTGCGCGAGCTCAAGCCCTGAGGGATCGCCTCCCAACGAGATGCTGACCGGTGCAAGCGGTGTTTCCCCAGCGCGCAGGGGCTCGGGCGTGCGATTGCTTCGCTCCCGGGCGATCGATCATGTCCTGCCGAACGACTCGTACCGCAGCGCAGACACACCGGAGAACCACCATGCCCGCACCCATCAGCGTCCAGCTCTACTCCCTGCGCGAACAGATGAAGGACGGCAAGCACGCCGAGATCATCCAGCGCCTCGCTGCGACGGGATACAAGGGCGTGGAGTGCGCCGGGTACTATGGCCTCCAGCCGAAGGAGCTGCGTAAGCTGGTCGCCGACAACGGCATGGTGGTGAGCTCGAACCATGCGCCGCTGCCGAATGAGCAGACGCTGCAGCAGTGCATCGACAACCACAAGGACCTCGGCACCACCTTCGCCGTCTGCCCATGGCTGCCGCGCGAGGAGTACGCCACCGTCGATGCGATCAAGAAGGTCGCCGACAAATTCAACGCGGTGCTCGATCCCCTCGCCAAGGCCGGCATCACCCTGCTCATGCACAACCACGATTGGGAGTTCTCGCGCGTCGAGGGCACGCTCGCCGTCGAGCACCTGCTCGCGCACTGCCCGAAGCTGCAGCTCGAGATCGACACCTATTGGGCGTGCAACTTCGGCGCCGAGGTCCCCGCCAAGATGGTCTCGCAGTTCAAGGGCCGCACGCCGCTCCTGCACCTCAAGGACGGCTCGTTCGAGCACAAGAAGCCGATGGTCGCCTGCGGCGCCGGCAAGCAGGATTTCGCGGCGATCGTCGCTGCGGCCGATCCGACGGTGCTGAAGTGGGTCGTGGTCGAACTCGACGAATGCGCGACCGACATGTGGACCGCGATCGCCGACAGTTACACCCACCTGGTCGGCAAGGGCTTCGCCGTGGGCAACAAGCCCGCCAACACCGCCGCCAAGAAGTAGGTCGACAGCCTCGATGCTCAGCCTTCACCCCGCGCATAACCCGACCTAGGATCGCCATGCCCCTCCCGATCAGCATCCAGCTCTACACCGTGCGCGAGCAGATGAAGGACGGCAACCACGCGGCGGTTCTCAAGCGCATCGCCGACATCGGCTACACCGCGGTGGAAGGAGGACCCGGATACGGTCTGGACGCCAAGGGTTTCCGTGCGCTGGTCGAGAGCCTGGGCATGCGCATCTCCTCGACCCACGGCGCCAAGCCGACAGCCGAGAACGTGCAGCAGCTGATCGACACCGCGAAGGATCTCGGGTGCGCGTACACCATCTGCAGCTACCGCCCAGAAGACTTCGCCGACGCGGACACCACGCGGCGCCTGGGCGAGCGCCTCGCTCCGCTGGTCGAGCGCATGACCGCGGCGGGCGTGACCTTCTGCCTGCACAACCACTGGTGGGAATTCATCCGTCTCGGTGGCCGCCTGCCGTACGAGCACCTGCTGGAAACCTGCCCGAAGATGCAGCTGCAGATCGACACCTACTGGGCGTGCAACTTCGGCGCCGAGGTTCCCGCACAGATGGTCTCCCAGTTCAAGAGCCGCACGCCGCTGCTGCACCTCAAGGATGGATCGTTCGTGAAGGGTGAGCCGATGGTCGCCTGCGGATCGGGTAAACAGGATTTCCCGACCGTGGTCGCCGCCGCGGACCCCAAGCTGCTGACATGGCTGATCGTCGAACTCGACGAATGCGCCGGCGACATGCTGCAGGCGGTAGCCGACAGCTATGTCTACCTCGTGGGGATGGGCCTGGCCTCCGGCACCAAACCCGCCCAGCGCGCGCGCAACGCGACCTGATCGCCACTGTTTGAAATGGGGAACGTGCTGGCGTAGAGAACCGGAAGCCGGCTCGATGCATTGACAGAGCGCCACGCTTGAGATAACGATCCGTATCGTTCATGGGCAGATTCGAACAACACACGATCCAGGAACTCGCATTCGCCATCCGCGACTGCAAGGCGCGGTCGACGCAATACGATCGCGAGGCGCGTGAGTTGCTGCGCCGCGCCTGCCGTGCGCGGGTGCTCGAGAAGCCGCTCGAGGATTACCTCGCATCCTTCCCGCATCCGGTCGATCAGGGCCTGGCCCGCTCGGCATGGACCGAGGTCCAGGGCTTCGCCAAGGGCGCCACGTATTCGTCCGGCGTGTTCACGGTCTGATCGACCGTCCGACGTCCGACGTCAGACGTCAGACGTCAGACGTCAGACGTCAGACGTCGGGATCTTGGTCAGGGTTGGAGCGGAGCGGAGGGTGGTGACCAGCGTCGCTGGGTCAGGCCGATCGCGGCAGGTATGAGCGGGACGGCGATGGTCGCCGCAGCCGATGCGACCTGCCAAGGGTCGCCGCTCGCCAGGCGCGGCCAGTTGAAGATGAACAGGTCTGCGGTGAGGTGCGACAGGATGACGGTGAGCGCGTCGTAGCGGAAGAACGCCCAGCCCCACACGCAGCCGACCAGCGTCATCACCAGGGGCCGCGCCCAGAATGGCTCGACCGGCGGCAGGAAATCCATCGCGGTGTGGCAGAGGCCGTAGACCACCGCGGGCACTGCGATCGCGATCCAGGTGCGGCCGGTCAGGCTGCGCAGCCAGGTGCCGGCGAAGAAGCGGTAGCCGACTTCCTCGAGCAGGGCGATCTGGCCGAAGAAGCAGATGGTCGTCAGCGCCGGCGCCGCCGAATTCAGCGGGAAGAAGAAGAATCCGCGCGGCTGCAACTCGGTCCGTCCACCGCAGAGGGCGATCGAAGCGAGCACGCCCAATGCGAGCATCCCTCCGCACAATGCACCCACCAGGAACCCGCGCAGCGACGCGGCGATCACCGCCGGCTCGCGCATGCGCCCGCGCCCGAGCATCCACAGCGATGCACCCCGGTGGTGGCCGCCAGCGCGGTCGAGGGCATCCGCGGCGGCGAGGAAGGCGAAGAGCACCAGGACGATCGCCAGGTCCTCCATCGAATGGTAGGCGAGGTCCTTGAGGTAGGCGATCCATTGCGGCCACAGCGGATCCCACCGTTCGAACAGCAGCGACTGCTGCAGCACCGAGGTGACCAGCAGCAGTCCCCCCACCACCACCGCGACGGATGCCGCGGGACGCAGCAGCGCCTGACCGCGCGCCAGCCGCACGAGGAAGACCCCGAGCGCGCACGCAGCGCCAGCCGCGAGCGCGGTGAATCCCAGCGCCTGCAGCCCTTCGACGGGAGCCTGGTCCGCACGTCCCGCGCGCTCGGCCCTGGCGGGCACCACCAGCGTGCGCGCCGCTTTGGTCACGCGGTCGCCGGACACCACGATCTCGACGCGTTCGCGCAGTTCGGGAAGCTCGACCTCCTCGGAACCGGACTGGTCCACCAGGTCGCGCTCGAAGGTGAAGCGATGATCGCGGCGGTGCGGCCGCTCGCGCGAGGCGCGCTCCTTCACGTGGTAACGGCCGAGATCGATGCCCAGTTCGCGATCGACGACCGTCCGCGCGCGCACCTCGGCCTCCGCGGTCGCGAGGTCGCGACCCGAGGCGTCCTCCTGCATCGCGCGCTCCCAACCCAGCACGCGCCCATCGGGGTGGAACAGCACGGTGATCGCATCCGGCACGCGGGCCTGCTTGAAGGTGGTCTTGTAGAGGACGAGGGGATGCCCGGCGCGCACGAATGCCTGTGCCTTCTCGCGGCCGAAGGTCGACTCGACGTAGGACAGCGCGGGCTCGTCGATGCGCAGCCGGCTGCCCATGGCGTAGCCGGACAGGTCGAGCCCCATGCGCTCGAACAGTCCGGACGCGGCTGGCCGGAAGGACGATTTCGAGCGCAGCAGGTCGGCATCGGCCAGCGGCCAGAGCACGCCGATGGCGCTGAAGAACAGGGCGCCGGCGAGCAGGCCGCCGACGAGCAGCCAGCGATCCGATCGTATCATGCGCTCGGCATGCCCGCGTCGCGACCAGGTGCAAGGCGCGGGCGTATCAGGGCTCGTCCTTCGGCGCGGCGGATCCGCGCAGAGCGGGCGCACGCTCCGTGGAATCGTCCGGACCCGCGGCGGCCTCCGCGTTTTGACCGTCGTAACCCTGCAGGCGCTGATCCAGGCCGCGCAGAGACCTCGCGACGGTGATGCCGATCACCACGATCGAGACGAGAGTCACGCTCGAGAGGATGACCACCGCGGTGATGCGCAGCCAGCCAGAAATGGCGCGATCGGTGCGCTCCTCCTCCAAGCGCCGGATCTTCAGTTGCTGATCGGCATCCGGACCTGCGGGTTGGGAGGGGCGGCGCTGCTCCACCTCATTTCGCCGCGTCGTAACGCACACCGGCCTTGGAGCGCGGAGCGCGCTTGAGCTTGAAGGCGCTTTCGTGGATCCGCTCGGGCAGGGTGATGGCGATCGTGCCGTCCTCGGCCGCGCGCACCGCGGCGCGATCGACCACGGTCCCCTGCGCGACGTCCCAGATCTCGAGGGACCACGGCCCGGGGGCGAGTCCGCTGACGGTCACGGTCCCCGCGATCGATCGCGTCGCAACCGCCGCACCAGGCCGCTGCAGAGCGGCCGCGTCGGCGATGAAGCCGTACGCCAGGTCGGTGCCGATCAGGCAGTGCGCTTCGTAGCCGCCGGCCATCGGCACGCTGGTCGGGCGCAGCTCGTGTCCGCGCGGATCCTCTCCGGCGACGAAAGCCGCGAGCGGCTTGAGCTGGCGGTGCAGCCCGTTGGGCTCGATATGGGTGTCCCACCACCACGGCAGCGCCGATCCAGCGAATCCGGACATCCACGTCACCCACAGGGCGTGGCGCAGGTACGTCCCCTGGCGATCGTGCTGGTCATCGGGCGCATCCCAGCCGCGGCCGACCTCGGCGATCATCACCGGCCGGCGGATGTCAGCGGTGGCGGTGCGCAGCCAGCTCAGCGACGACCCCGCCTTCGGATCGTAGACATGCAGCTGCGCGATATCGATGGCGTCGAGACGCCAGAGGCCCGGGAAGAGCGCCACGTTGGTGGTGCTGGTGGTGACCAGATGGCGGTGGGGGTCGATGAGCTTCAGGTGATCGGCCATCTCGCGATGCCACGACACCACATCGGCGTCGGCGAAGCGCGGCGTGAGATCGGCTTCGTTCCACAGTTCCCAGGCGAACAGCTGCGGCGAGTGGCCCCAGCGCGCGACCACGTAATCGAGGTAGCGCTTGAACAGCGCGCGCGCCTGGCCGTGCGTCCACATCTCGCGCGCATCGGTGCACGGGCCGCCGTTGGCCTTGTTGAAGGGATTCTTCGCCCAGTCGCCGCCGAGCATGCCGTGATACTGCAGGCAGAGCTGCACCGCGACGCCATGTTCGGCCGCCTGCGCGAACAGCCGGTCGATCGCCTCCGCCGCGGCGAAGTTGACGACCTCGAGCCGTCCGCCGACGTCCAGCCCGTTGTTCCACGGACACATCCAGGTGCGGATCAGGGTGCCGCCGGCGGCGGCGATCGGCTCGAGGTACGGCGCATAATCGCCGCTCCACGCCACGTTCTCCCCGATCGGGTAGTACCAGGTGCCATCGGCGCGGCTGAACCAACGCGGGTCGCCGGCGTCGATGCGGATCGGTCCCGGCCCGGCAGCCTCGGGCGCGCAGATGAAGGATGCCGGCTCGCTCCAGGTCTGGACCCCGGACGCGGTGACGCCGAGCTGGTAACGCCACTCACCGGCGAGGTGCGGCGAGATGCGCACGCCGTAGCGATGGATCGCCTCTCCCTCCGCGCTGTCGATGGCGGTGCAGAATCCGCCATGGATCGTCTCGGTGCCGTCCGGAGCGCGCACGCGCGCCTGCACCGCCGACATCCGGCGCATGAACGTGTCCGCGCGCGCGTCCTTGGTCATCAGCGCATCCGCCGGGAATGCGACCGCGGCGCGGATCTCGACGGTGCCGTAGCGCCGGGAAGACGCGCTCGCTGGCGTGACCTCGACGAAGCGCGCGCGATCCTTGCGCAGCAGCGCCTCGCCGACGTAGCGCAGGTTGTCGATGATCGCGCGTCCGTCCGTCTTGTCGGGCAGCACGTACACCATCATGCGGTTGATCTGTTGCGATGCCGACCGCCACTTCGCGACATCGGTGCCGGACTTGAATCCGGTCCCGTCGAGTGTGAACGCGAGGTCACGATTCATTCCCGGCTTCAGCTGGATGGACGTGGTCTCATACAGCGAGCCGTCACGACCGCGCAGCGCCATGCCGATCGCCGGAGCGGCGGTGCCGGCGTTATCGACGTCGATCAGCAGGCTGCGTACCCCCGAGAGGTCGAGATCCACCTCCTTGCGCAGGATCGCCTTCTCGCGCCCGTTGTCGCAGTAGTCCGCCTGCAGGGCCCAGGTCCCGCTGGTGGCCGAGCGGCGGGTGGACGTCAGGGCGGCATAGTCGCTGGCGCTGTCCAGCGACCACAACGTATCCTGCTCGAAATCCTCGAGCAGCACCGCCGCGGGTTCCGTCAGCGAGGGCTGATCGCGCTGTTGCTGCCCGCAGGATAGGAGGATGCAGCCGATCGACAGGAGCAGGAGCAGGCGCATGCCGTGGTCTAGCGGCCACCCGCGGCATCGCCACCGATAGGCTTGGGCACAGCCCCGCCGGACACATCCGCCGGTCATTCGCAGAACGGGTGGCCGCCCATGCGCCTGACGCTAGGATCCGGCAGGAGCCCCCCCCATGCGCGCCTCTCCGCTGCGATCGGCCCTGCTCATGATCCCCCTCGCGCTGTTCGCGAGCGGTCCGGCCCACGCTGGCGACGCCGCGGCCACGCCGCCTTCTGCCCCTGCCCCTGCACCTGCACCTGCTCCCGCTCCCGCTCCCGCCGCGGCACCGGCTTCCGCCCCGGCGCCGCAGGCGGCCCCGCGCTTCGATCCCACCGCGGCGGTGGTCGCCGAAGCGGCGTTCATCTACCGGCAGCGTGACCTCGACGCGCTGGTGCTGATCGCCAATCGCCACGCCAAGGGCAAGCTCACCACCGCCGAGCAAGAGCAGCTGCGCCAGGTGCTGGTGCGCGCACTCCCCGCGCGCGAGCAGCTGCTCGACGCGCTCGGTTCGTTGCCTCCGGTGCTCAAGAGCGGTCCCGCGCGCGATGCGCTGCTCCTGGACCTGCTCGATTACCAGGCCGACGCCAACACGCAGGCGGTCAAACCGGTGAATCCAGCAGCACCCGATGCGGGAGGCGTCACCGCAAAGACCCCCCCGGCAACCGAGCCCAAGGCAGGGGATGCCAAGCCGGTCGCTGCTGCCGCCGAGACCATCGTCTCGCTTCCACCGCTCTCATTGACCCGCACCTGCGAAGGCATCGGCAGGCGTCAGCTCACACTCGGCATCGCGCTGTTCCTGCCCGATGCCGCAACCGCGCAGCGGCTGGAGACCAAGGCTCCGCTGATCCGCGACGCCATCATCGGCCACCTGCAGCAGCTCGATCCCGCCGACTTCGCCGAGCCCGACCAGGCGGCGCTGAAGAAGGGGCTGGCGACCGCGGTCGTGGCCAAAGTCCCCGAATTCCCGACGGACGGGATCCTCATCCCGCAGCTCGAGGTCACGGCCGCATCGGACGCACCAGCAGCGCCGTAGTGTCCTGACACTAGGCCTCGGAGAGGGTTTCCATCCAGCGCGCTTGTCCACGGAGGCAGGGTGAACATCCTGCCCACCGGAGGCGCCATGGTCGATCATTTCGCGTTGTCGGAATCGCTGAGCAAGCTCGGCCAGGGACATCTGCTCGCGGGGCTCGATCACCTGGATCCCGTTACGCGCGACGCGCACCTCGCACGCTTGGCCGAGGTGGATTGGCAAGAGCTCCATCATCAGCTGGCGGTCCACACCGCGGGCGAGGTGAGCGGCAGCCGCGTCGTCGATCCCGCCGAACGCGATCGACGCGCCGGCGACCTGGAACCGCTCGGCGAGAGCGCGTATCGCGATGGGCGGGTAGCCGTGCTGATGGTCGCCGGTGGTCAAGGCACGCGCCTGGGATTCAGCGGCCCGAAGGGCTGCTACACCATCGGCCACCATTCCCACAAGAGCATCTACCAGCTCCAGGCCGAGAAGGTCCTGAGCCTGTCCCGGCGCGTCGGCAAGGCCGTCCCCTTCCTGATCATGACCAGCCCGATGACCGACGCCGAGACGCGCGAATTCTTCGCCGCGCACGGCGACTTCCAGCTCGCCCCCGGTCAGGTGCGGATGTTCAGCCAGGGCACGGTGCCCAGCCTCGACCAGCAAGGCCGGGCGCTGCTCGAGAAGCCGGGCAAGCTGCTCGAGAATCCCGATGGCCACGGCGGCTGCTTCACCGCGCTGGTGAAATCCGGGCAGCTCGAGCGCCTGCGCGCAGAAGGCGTCGAACACATCGCCTACATCCAGGTCGACAACATCACCGTGCCGGTCGACGACCCGCTGCTGATCGGGCTCGCCGTCGCCGAGAAGACGGACGTCATCACCAAGGTGCTCGAGAAGGCCAACCCCGACGAGAAGGTCGGCCACCTGGTGCGCGTCGGCACCCACGACTGCATCATCGAGTACACCGAATTGACCCCGGAGCAGACGCGGCAGAAGAACGCCACGGGCGAGATGGTGTACCGCTGGGGCAGCCCCGCCATCCATTGCTGGAGCGTCGCGTTCCTGACGCGGCTCGCATCGGCGGGCTACAAGCTGCCGCTGCACCGCAGCGCCAAGCCGCTGAAGGCCTGGACTCCCGGACCATCGGGCGGCTCCGTCGCCGAGGTGAAGGGCTGGAAGAGCGAACGCTTCATCTTCGACCTCATCCCCGAGGCCTCGGTCAGCCTGGGCCTGGCGATCCGGCGCGAGGCCGAGTTCGCACCGGTCAAGAACGCCACCGGAGTCGACAGCGCCGAGAGCGCGGTCGCACTCGCGAGCGCACTCCACGCCTCGTGGCTGGCGAAGGCCGGGGTGCGACTCGCCCTACCGGCAGGGGCGCGCATCGAGATCAGCCCGCTCTACGCCGCGACCGAACGCCAGTTCCTGGCCAAGTGGGACAACCGCATCCGCGAGATCACCGGCGATTTCTACCTCGAGGAGGAGCGGCAGGCGCGGGGATGACGATGACGGGAGACGGACAGCCGTAGACGGATAACCGCGGCCAGCTGGACGGCCGCATCGCCATCCGCCATCCGCAATCCGCAATCCGCCCCGTGCGATCTGCCGTTCAGTTCAATGCCCCGCGTGGCCGCATCCTGGCAGCGCGCATCCGCCGCCACCAGGGGCCATGGGCGCTCCGCCCGTCCGCGAATCGCAGCCCGTGAAGCCGAGGCCGCCGCTGATCACGCGCTGCACGGGTTCTCCGGTCGCGGGATCCTTGGTCAGCGGAGCCTCGCTCATGCGCTGCTGGATTTCGAAACGGCGGACCTTGGTGGCGTCGGCCGAGATGGTTTCGTAGACGTAGGTCGGCATGGGAATCACCCTAACAGGCTGCGGAAAAACGCAGCATGAATGCGCGGATGAGGATGATGGGGCCCCTCAGGTCAGGGACCCGCCCGCGGATGAGACGACGCCGGGCTCGTTCACCGCGCTGCGGACCTCGTAGTCGCGTAGGTGGGCGCGACTGCTGACCAGGATGGTGATGACGGTGACGAAGGCGAGGAAGTAGAACTGCTGGGTCGGGGTCATGACCCCGAGGAACAACGGCACCGCCAGGCCGAATCCGACCAGGAAGATGAACACGTTGTGGATCAGACTCATGACGGTGGATCCCCGGCCAGCAAGCCCCGCTGCGCCCGCCAGCGCCAGCACGCGTGCATCCAGCACATTGGTGGGCGCGGCGAAGAACGCGCCCACGAAGATCATCATCACCGCGGCCGAGACCCAGCCGTGGATGACGTGGGGATAGATGCCGATGCAGATCGCCAAGGCGACGAATGATAGCACGACATGGCGTCGACGCGTGAAGTAGTGCGAACCCAGGTTGCCGACGATCGCGCCGATGGCGGCGAAGATCGCCATGAAGCTGGCATCGGTGGGCGGGAACTCGAGGCGATCGATCGCGTCGATGTAGACCGCCAGGCTCGCCGCTGAAGCGATGCCCCAGGCCAGCCCGCCGCCGACCAGGAGCGGCCATTGCTGGCGCAGCATCAGCGAGGTGCCGCTCGCCAGCTCGCGCATACCGGTGCGGAACGGGATGCGGCGGGGCTCTGGCGGCCTGACCAGCACGCTCAGTCCGATCGCCACCAGCATGAATGCGAACAGGATCAGGTGACGCGTCGCGCGCATGGACTCGGGCAGCTGCTCACGCAGCATCGTCCCCATGACCGTTCCCGTGAGCAGGCCGATCACCAGCGACGCGTTGATGAATCCGCTGACCTGGGTGTTCGGCCGCCTGGTCGCCCGCGACAGCAGCGGGATCACCTTGCCGCGCGCCGCGCACGCGGCGCCATAGGCGATGCCGACGAAGCCGGCGAGGATCCAGGGATTGAGCCACAGGGTCAGGACCGTGCCGGCGGCGATGCCAGCGCACGAGACCATGAACAGCCAGGCGCACCGCCACGCCCCCGCCAATGGCGCATTGACCAGATAGCCGACCAGAACGCCCAGGGTCAGGACCGCCGCCAGACCCTGCGACACGGCCTCGGTGATCGCCCCTTTCTCGAAACAACGATGGACGATGCGGTCCATCCAGCCGATGGAGAGATGGGTGGTCTTGTCGTCGTAATCGAACGCGAGCTCGCCGATGAGCACGAATTTCAGACCGGCGAATCCGGCGCCGGTCAGCAACGTGACGACCACTGCCGGCCACAGCCCCAGGCCCCGAAAACGCATGTCGGGCCAGTATCCGATCGACCCGGGGGTGTCCATACGTACTTGTCGGTCGATGTGCGCTCCGACGCAGCGGCTGCGACGATCGACACTTGGCCGCGTCCCAGTGTTCGTTGCTGGTGTGCGATACGGTCTAGACTCGCCGCTTCCCACGAGGAGGTCGCGTGAAGGTCTTGGTCATCGGCGGCGGCGGTCGCGAGCACGCCTTGGCGTGGAAGCTGAAGCAGAGCCCGCGGGTGGATGCGTTGTTCATCGCGCCAGGAAACCCCGGCACCGCGTCCCTGGGCACCAATGTCCCGATCAAGGCGACGGACATCGAGAAGCTGGCGCAGTTCGCGGTCGAGAACCGCATCGACCTGACCGTCGTCGGACCGGAGACCCCGCTGGTGCTGGGCATCGTCGACGAATTCCAGCGGCGCGGGCTGCGCGCGTGGGGGCCTTCGAAGGCTGCGGCCACCTTGGAGGGCAGCAAGGTGGCGATGAAGGAGTTCCTCCGCCGCCACAACATCCCGACCGCCCAGTTCAAGATCTTCAACAAGGCCGCGGACGCCCACGCCTACATCGACGAGCTGGATGGGCCGTCGGTGGTGAAATGCGACGGCCTTGCCGCGGGCAAGGGCGTGACCGTCGCGCGCAATGCGGCCGAAGCCCACGATGCGATCCTGCGTATCATGGAGAAGAACGAATTCGGCAAGGAGGCTGGACGCAACGTGGTGATCGAGGAGGTCCTCAAGGGCGAGGAGCTGAGCGTGTTCGCCTTCTGCGACGGCCGCAACGCCGTGCTGCTCGACTACTGCCAGGACCACAAGCAGGTCCGCGACGGCGACGAAGGCCCGAACACCGGTGGCATGGGTGCGTTCTCGCCGGTCCCTGGACTGCTCAAGCCGCGCGACGAAGACGAGATGATCCGCCGCATCCTGGTGCCGACCATGAGCGGCCTGGTGCATGAAGGCCGGCCCTACGTCGGCATCCTCTACATGGGTCTGATGATCACCGATGCCGGACCGAAGGTGATCGAGTACAACGTGCGCTTCGGTGACCCCGAATGCCAGGCGCTGATGATGCGCTTGGACACCGATCTGGTCGAGGTCTGCGAAGCCTGCATCGCCGGGCACCTCGATCAGGTCAGCCTCGACTGGAAGGACGGCGTCTCGATCTGCGTCACCATGGCAGCGAAGGATTATCCCTCGGACGCCTATGCCCGCGATCTGCCGATCACCGGACTCGATAGCACCGAAGCGCAGCGCGCCATGGTCTTCCACGCCGGAACCGGCATGGGCGGGGGCCGCCTGCTGAGCACCGGAGGGCGCGTGCTCTCGGTGTGCGCGCTCGGCGCGACGCTCGACGACGCGCGCGCGCAGGCCTACGCCGCCTGCGACGCCATCCAGTACGAGGGCAAACACTTCCGCCGCGACATCGGCAAGCGACGCGAAGCGAGGAAGGCGAGATGATCGGGGACAGCGACGTTCTCGGTTCTCCGTCCTCCGTCCTCCGTCGGAGACAGGACGGCCGCAAGGGCAGGATGGCTGTCGTCGGTGGTCGACGGAGAACGGAGAACCGAGAACCGAGAACGTCATGAAGGTCCTCTGCGTCTGCACCGGCAACACCTGCCGGTCGCCCATGCTCATGACGCTGATCGCGTCGGCATGCGCTAAAGCCAGCAGGACCGGGGTGGTGGTCGAGAGCGCCGGCACCAGCGCCGTAGCGGGCGAAGCGGCGAGCGGCGGCGCGATCAGGGCCATGCGCAGGCGCGGATTGTCGCTCGATGCGCACCGCAGCCGCGGCGTACAGAGCCTGAGCGTCTCCGATTTCGATCGCGTGCTGTGCATGTCCTCGAACCACGCCGCCTACATGCGCAGCCTGGGCATTCCCGCGTCGAAGCTCGAAGTGGTGAACGCCGAGGCGGGCGGCGTTCCCGACCCGTTCGGGGGACCCGATTCCGCCTACGAACAGACGGCGGCAGCGCTCGAGTCGTTTGCGCAGGAGTTCTGCAGCCGCGCCCATCCCGTCGATCCGGGAGCTCAGTGAACATCGCTCCGGATCCCGCCCACCAGCGTGCCTGCGAGGCGATCGACCTGGCCCATGCGGCCGATCCGAAACGCAGCGATGGGGAGTCGTCGGAACGGGTCTACGCCGATCGCATCGCATCCTGGATCGGCCGCCTGGTCGACAATCCCAGCCCGGAGCTCGTCATCGCCGCACGGGCCCAGCATCTCGAACGCTGGACCATACCCCGCAGTTCGTACCCCATGGACCGCGCCGGCTACCACCGCTGGCGCACGGCCGTCCAGCAGCGTCAGGGCGAGCGTGCGCGCGAGCTGCTGATCGGCGCCGGGTGCGTGCCGGACCTCGCCAATCGGGTAGCGCTCCTGGTCTCCAAGCGCGCGCCGCGCGACGATGCCGATGGGCAGGCACTCGAGGACGCGGCGTGCCTGGTCTTCCTCGCGAACGAACTCGAGCCGTTCGTCGCGGCGCACGATTACGACCGCTCCAAGCTCATCGCCATCACCGCCAAGACCTGGGCGAAGATGAGCCCGAAGGCCCGGGACCTCGCGGCTTCCATCCCCCTCCCTCCCGCGCTGGCCGACGTGGTGCGGCAGGCCACCCGGGCGTGATGGACGGTCCCCAACGCACGT
>JACCZE010000314.1 GCA_013696105.1 Planctomycetota bacterium
GGCGGCGGCTCGATCGTGGCCACGCGCACCGGCGGGACATCGACCTCGGGCGGCGCGACCAGGAAGTAGATCGACGTCATGAGGATGATCAGCAGGGCATGGAAGCTGAAGCTGATCGCCCAGCCGACCCAGCCGGTCGGCTTTTTCTGCTCCTCCTCGCCCTCCAATTGCTCTTCATCCAGCAGTTCGTCGTTCTGGTCGTCGATATCGTCGTTCGCCATGAGGCCTCCGAGAAAGGTTCGCGGGGCCAACGCACGGCGGACGCCGAGGTTCACCCCGAGCTGGCATCGAGTCGCGGCCGATCCCGGCCGTCTCATACACCAACGCGAGGCCAACGTTAGAGCCGGCGCCAGAGCTGTCAGCCCGATATCGGGTGCTCGGACGACCGGCTGGTGAGACAGCAGATGGTCAGTATTTTGGACGTAAGTGCTGATGCACAAAAAAGATGAGGCGACGCATCGCGCCGCCTCAATCGATTCAATCGCTACTAAAATGCATCCCAATCCGGTGCACGACCCCAGATTCACCGTGGTGCCGGCAGACGGCCCAGGCTCGGGGACGACCCGGATCAGGCAATCGTCTGGGCGATCTCTTCGGAAGTGATCTTCGAAAACGGTTTGTCGAGGCGGCGCGACAGCCAGCTCTGGACTTCGGCGGCATAGCCGACCCCGCTCTTGGTAGCCTTGATCTTCGCGATGACCCGTGCGTCGCGACGCGTGCGGGCCTTGACCTTGTGGGGGCGCTTGCGTTCGCGGGTCTCGATCTTGGTCGCGGACAGGTTGTCTAGGCGGATACGGCGGTGCCGATGCATGCCACGTGCCATATGTACTCCAATTGCGGGGGTGGGAATCGTGGGGAAAGCCGCACGAATAGCAAGCCCCGGGACGAATGGCCCATGTGCCGGACGGTGCGCTCTCAATCTGACCAGGGGGGTCGAGATGCGTCCGACCCGGGACGAACGTCGCCAATCCACCGCCTACCCACCTACCCACCTACCTGCCTACCTGCCTACCCGCCTACCCGCCTACCCGCCTACCTGCCTACCTGCCTACCGGACCGTGCCTAAGCGAAGTCCGCATTGTGGTAGACGTCCTGAACGTCCTCCTGTTCTTCCAGGGCATCCAGAAGCTTCTGCACCGCGAGGGTCGGGTCGCCGGCAGGCACGGTCACCAGGTTGTCGGGAAGCTTGCTGAAATCCGCGCTCACCACGGTGAGCTTGGCCGCCCCCATCGCCTTGCTGATCGCATCGAACTGCGTGGGCTCGGCGGTGATCAGGACCTGACCTTCCTCGGCATCGGCACTGATGTCGACGGCATCCGCGCCGCCTCCCAACAGCGCCTCGATGACCGTGTCGTCGCTGACCGCCTCGACGACGAACAGAGCGCGGGTCTTGAATTGCCACGACACGCAGCCGGGCGCTCCCACCGCGCCGCCGCTGCGCTCGAAGAGCTTCTTCACTTCGGGAGCGGTGCGATTGCGGTTATCGGTCAGGACATCGACCAGCACGGCCACACCACCGGGCGCGTAGCCTTCATAGGTGACCTCGGACATGATCCGTCCATCGGCTCCTTCGCCCGCGGCTTTCTTGATCGCGCGCTCGATGGCCTCCATGTTCATGTGCGCGGATCGCGCTTTTGCCACCGCCAGCCGCAGCCGGGGATTGTCGTCGATGTTCGCTCCGCCCATCTGGACCGCGACGGTGATGAGCTTGCCCATGCGCGCGATGACGTTCGCCTTCTTGGCGTCGTTCGCGGACTTCTTGTGCTTGATGTTGTCCCAGTGGGAGTGCTTGGCCATGGCGATGTCGCTTGGTGGCGCCGAGGCGAGCGTGGCCCGCTGGGCGGCGGGCTATTTCTTCTTCAGCCGCGCCGACTTGGAGGATGCGGAAATCGGCTTCAGCGCGGCGGATGCCGCGGATTTCGGCGTCGAGGCGCTCGCCGGCTTGGCCTGCGACGACGCCCCCGGCTTCGCTGACGATGACGCGGCCGGTTTTGTCACGGTGGACGTGGCAGGCTTCGTGGTCGTGGCGGTGGCCGGCTTCGAGATCGATGCGGTCCCGCTCTTCTTCTCGGGCTTGATGCCGAAATTCGCAGGCTGCGGGTCGTCTTCGCCCGCGGTGTGGTAGACATGGACGTGCTCGCGCAACACGCGCGACAACCGCAGGATCTGCTCCTGGTCGAGCGATTCCTCGACCTTCCTCAGGCCCTGTTGGAGGTTCAGATGCTTGGGTACGCCGCCGAGGAACTTGAGCAGGCGGAACTGGTCTTCATCGCACGGGAAGACCTTCACGTCCAGAGCGAGCAGCAGAGAGCGCTCGACCATGTCCTTGCGGATGTTGGTGGTCTCGGGCAGTGCACGGAGCGTCTCGATGCCGTCGGCATTCAGCAGATCATGGATGTCCATGCGCCGGAAAGCCGTGTAGAGGTCGGCGAGCAGGTGCTTGATGTCCTCGGCCTTCTCGCGCACGCGATAATACTTTGGTCCGAGAACGTCCTCGATCTCGCGCACCGACGCGACGCGCATGTCGTTCCAGTCGGTGTACTCCTCGTGCAAGCGCTTGAGCGCGGCCTTGGCGGTCGCTTCCTGGACGCCCAATTCGAGTATCTGGTAGACCAGGGCCTCGATGAAGTCGGTGAACTTCTGGATCTTGCGGCGGCCATAGCGATCTTCGAGCGTCTCGCAGACCTTCATCAGGTCCTTGGAGAGCGAGGGATTGCCGTTGGCGGCCTTGGACATGTGCGTCTCCGATCCGGTGCGCCGCCCTCCAACGATTCGGAGGGCTGCCGCAAGCGGGGCAGGACCCTAACCGGCGCCAAGCATGGGTCAATTCTCGTCCTCCGAGGGCCATGCCACCACGGGCAGGAGCAGCCATCAGCCACGTGCGGGGCCGTTGATTCCCGGGTGGCCCAGCCAAGATCGCATGACCAGTTTGGAAACCCCGGATAACACCCATGACCAGCGATGAGCGGCCGCCCAGCGACCCGAAACGGGCCGAGCAGCCGACCATCGTGGGCGATCTCAACGCCGGTCCGGGCAAAGCGACCCAGCCGACCATGCCAGGCGTTTCCAAGCCGACCGATCTGCAGGCCACCTCGCTAGCAGACCCGGCCTTGGCATCGCAGCAGCAACGCTCGACCCAGGCGACGATGATCCAGGGCGATGCCGCGCTCCCGGGCAGCCGCACCCAGGCCACCCATCTGCATGTGGCGGGAGAGACGCCGGGCGACCGCGTCGACGGCACCCACCGCGGCGAGGTCTGGGGCGACTTCCGTCTGGGAGATCTGCTCGGGCGCGGCGGCATGGGCGCGGTGTATCGCGGAATCCAGGTCAGCCTGGATCGGCCGGTCGCGGTGAAGGTCCTGCCCCCGCACCTGAGCCAGAACGAGAATTTCCGTTCCCGTTTCCAGCTCGAGGCCAAGGCGGTCGCGAAGTTGAATTCGTCCCACGTGATCCAGGTCTACGGCGCGGGCGTCCACGACGGCCAGCACTACTTCGCCATGGAATACGTCGAGGGAGAAGACCTCGCGCACAAGCTGCACGGTGGCTTCAAGCCGTCGTACGCCCAGGCGCTCGGCCTGATCACCCAGGCCACGCGCGGATTGGCCGCAGCCGGCGAACTCGGGATCATCCACCGCGACATCAAGCCCGGCAACATGATGGTGACCGCCAAGGGCGTCCTGAAGATCATGGACTTCGGATTGGTCAAGCTCGCGAGCGAAGACCACAGCATGACCCTGTCCGGCACCATCATGGGCACGGTCACCTACTTCAGTCCGGAACAGGGCCGCGGAGATCGTTGCGATCAGCGCACGGACATCTACGCGCTCGGAGTCGTGTTCTACGAACTTCTCACCGGCAAGCTGCCGTTCAGCGGCGGCGATGCGACGTCGATCATCTACCAGCATATCCATGCGGCGCCCAAGCCGCCGAAGGAGATCGATCCGCACATCCCCGAGGCGTACCAGGCGGTCGCGCTCAAGTGCATGCAGAAGCGCGCGGAAGACCGTTACCAATCCGCCGCCGAGTTGCTGAGCGACCTGCAGCGGCTCGAGGCCGGAGCGCAGCCCGCGATCGCTCTGCAGGACCCGCATGCCCTGCGCCATGGCGCGACGGTGATGAAGAGTCCACCGTTCCGCGCAGAACGCAGGCGCGGCTGGATCGTCGGTGCGATCGCCGCTGCGGCAGCGATCGCAGTGGCTGCGTTGGCCGTCCAGCAGCTGCGCCCGAAGCCGCTCGACGAGGATCCCGTCCGCACCGGAGCTCGCGTACCGCATATCCCGGTCCTCCCCACGGCTGCCGCGATCCCGGCGCAGCCGCGATTCGCGGTCGCCGATGGCAGAGCCCTGCTCGATGCCGGAAAGCTCGACGAGGCCAAGACGCTCGTGGACAATGCCCTGCGCAACGATCCGACCGATCAGCGCTGGCTCGAGCTCCTGGCGACCATCGACCAGACCCGCGGCAAGAAGCTGCTCGCTTCGGCGCAGGATGCCTTCGCCAAAGGCGATTACGATTCCGCTGGAAGCCAAGCGGCCGCGGCATCCGCGCTGCTGCAGGACGCGCCGGAACTCAAGAAGCTCGAGGATGATCTCGCTGCCATCGAAGGCACGCGCAAGCAGCGGAAACGCTCGCTCGCCGAGGCCGACAGCCTGCTCGGATCCGGGGATTTCGCCAAAGCAGAGGACCTCCTGAAGCGCTTGGATGCAGAGAATCCGAACGATCAGACGATCACCGCCGCGCTCGCGCGCGCGCGCGCACTGCGCGAGAACGCCCAGGCCGTCGCCACCGCGGCGCGCGAAGAGATCGAACGCGGCAACCAGGCGCTCGAACGCAACGACCTCGAGTCGGCGCTGCTGGCGTTCACGTCCGCCAAGCAGTTCGATCCGCGCAACTCCGCTGCGAGCGACGGACTGGCGCGCGTCAACGCCATCCGCCAGCAGATTTCCGAGATCCGCAAGGCGCTCGATACGGCGCTCAAGGCTCGCGATCTCGTCGCCGCCGAAAAGCACCTCGCCGAGATGCGCACGGTCGCTCCCGGCAGCTCCGCGCTGGTGCTGGCCGAGAGCGCGCTCGCCAGCTCGCGCTTGGCCGAGGAGGAGAAGAAGCGCCAAGCCGAGGAGCACGACGCCAAGCTGTCCCAAGAATCGAAGAATCTCATCGATCGCATCGCCGACCCGAAACAGGACATCGCAGTACTCGAACGCGATGTGGCGGCATTCACCGCCACGCTTCCCGCGGGTCGGCCAGAGCGCACGCTGCTCGAACGCCGCCTCGAAGACCATCGCCAGCGCTCGGCGCTCTCGGTGTCGCTCGCCTCGCTCGACGCGGCGTTGGCATCGAAGAGCTCGGAGATGGTCGCCAAGGTGGTCACCGACAGCGAATACGCCGAAGCGCTTCGCACCCTGTGGACCTACCAGGGCCTGGTTTTCGAGACCACCCTGGTCGATTTCCTGCGTGCGGACGACCGCACCGCTACTGCCAAGGTGCGCATCCGCCACGCGCTCGCGGTCTTTCCCGAACGCACGCTCGAGTACGTCTACGATCTCAAACACGGCGATCACGGCTGGCAGATCGCTTCGGCGCATCTGCAGGCGCCTGCTCCGGCACGTTGAAGCGTTATTTACCGAACCGCCCGCACCCGACGTCCATCCCACCGAGAATACCATGCGTCTGATCCCGACCCTCTTCGCGTCGCTCCTTGCGACGAGCGCCGCCGCAGCCGAGAAGCCGCTGGGGCAGATCGAAAGCTGCGATGGGCGCCAACTCGTGCTGCGTTTCGACTCTGGAGCGCGGCTGGTGCCGGGATCGATGGTGGCGATCTACGCGCCCGGGAAGCTCGAGAAGCACCCGCTCACCAAAGAAGTCATCATCGAACGCCCGGTGCTGATCGCCAAGGCTCAGCTCATCGGCGGTGACGATGCGCATCCGCTCGCCCGCGTGCTCTGGCCCGAAGCACCCGAAGGCATCGTCGCCGGCCTGGATGTCGTGCCCCTGTCCGAGGAGGCTGCGCCCAACAGCCAGCCGTCCGCGGGACAGCCGACCAAGGTCTCGGCGGTCGCGCAGACCACGACGGTGGTGAAGGCGCCGATCTCAGACCCGGATGGCGATCTCGTGACCTATACCTGGACGCTCACCGGTAGCGAGGGGTCTGCCGGACGGCTCGATGCGCGCACCACCACCGCGCCCGAAGTCCCTTGGACGGCGCCCGGCAAGCCGGGTACCGCGATGCTGTCGGTGGTCGCCCGGGACAGCGCGGGCCACGAAACCACCCTGCAGACTCCGCTCGAGACCACGCCGCTCGACGATCCGCGCAAACGTGAACTGCAGGTGTTCGGCCGCTGGGACGAGACCACCGAGCCGGGCGTCTCGCGCATCGAACGCGATGGCGATGGCACGTGGTGGGGATTGAGCGAAGCCGATGCCCGGGTGATCCGCATCCATCCCGGTTGGCTCGGCTCGACGACGTTCCGATTCGCCGCCGGGACCGAACCCCGAGCCCCGATCGCCTTGGCGACCTGGCGCAAGGAGCTGTACGTGCTCGACGGCAAGACCACCGCGGTCTCCGTGTTCGGCGTCGACGGCCTGCTCAAGCGCACCGTCGGCCATAGCGAAAAGCCGACCGACCTCGCCATCGCGGCTGACGGCACCCTGTACATCGCCGACCAGACCGGCGGCGGGATCCAGGTACACGAAGCGGACGGACGCTTCCGCTGCCGCATCGGCCGCGCCGGCGGCAATGACGACGACTTCGCCGGATTGAGCCGCATCGCGCTGGGCCCGGCCGGAGAACTCTACGCGCTCGATGCGGTCAAACGCCGCATCCATCGCTTCGACCGTTTCCAGCGCCGGCAGCCGACGTGGACCATGACGGGGGATGCCAGTCTCCAGCCCGTCGATCTCGCGGTGCATCCACGCGGGGTGATGCTGCTGATGGCCAGCGGCCACATCCAGGTCTACGACGCGAAGGGACTGTCGCGCGAGATGATCGCCCCCCTGTCCGAGAGTCAGCTCGCCGCCGACGTGGGCAAGGCGTCGTCCCTCACCGTCGATGGCACCGGCGACATGATCGTCACCTATGCCGCTTCGAAACTCGTCGCCCGCCACTCGTCCCAGGGCGCGGTCACGGGGGTACGCGGCATGCCGCTGCGAGCGTCGCCCCTGGTGAGCGCCGACGGCAGCGGCCGCATCCATGCCTTGGACACCGAGGACGGCTACGTCTATTCCTGCGATGCCGAAGGCTGGCGCTGCACGCGTTCTGGCGGGCTGGCAAAGCGCGGCGGACCATTCGCCAATCCGATCGCGCTCGCCGCCGGACTCGACGGCCAGACGGTAGCCGTGCTCGACGCGAAGAAGATGGCGGTGGTGCGCCTGCGGCCGGGGACCAAGGAGGCACCGCTGGTATTCGGCCAACCAGGCAAGAACAACGGCCAGTTCGAGGATCCCATCGCCTTGGCCGTGGATGAGTCCGGACGGACGTACGTGCTCGATCAGGACCTCTACCGGGTATCGATATTCGACGAGAAGGGCTCGTTCCTGTTCGCCTTCGGATCCGAAGGCAAGGGAGCCCATCAACTCAAGGAGCCCAAGCTCATCGCCGTCGCGCCCGATGGCTCCGCAGCGTTCGTCTATGATGCCTCCAAGTACGAGGTGAAGAAGTTCGCGCTCGATTTCTCCAAGAATGCCGCGTCGCACGTCACCAATACCGGCGGCAAGGGCGACGGCCCCGGACAGATCCGGGAGCTGGTCGGCCTCGGCTGCGATCGCCAGGGGATCCTCTATCTCATCGATTCCTCGCGCGAAGACGTGCAGGCGGTCGATTTCCGCGGCAATAGCGCTGTCACCCTTTTCAGGCGCACCTGCAAGGAGGCGGGAGTGCCCGACGTGTCCGGCCTCGCACTGTCGCCCGACGGACAGCCATGGCTGGTGGGAACGACGACGTTGGTGGGATTACGCTGGAAGCCGCTGCCCTGAGCGGCTGAGCCGCGCGCCGGGCTGAACCAGGCCCGTCGGACCGAGTTTATCCTGGCGAGGACCGGACGACCGGGGTGGCCACGCCCCACGCATCGCCTACCATCACGGCAACCACCATGCTCGACTTCCGTACGACCAAGAAGGGCCCAGTGCCCGCTTTCAGCCTGGACAAGCGGGATCACCTGCGTCGCCAGACCATGCGTAAGCGCGAGTGGCGCGCGGTGATCATGCTGCCATTGGCCATCGGTGTCGTCGTCTACTTCGTCATGCACCTGCTCGAGCAGTACCACGCGGCGTCCGCGCAGCCGAAGATCCAGGATGCCACCTTCACGCCTATGTCGCAGCCCATCCTGGCGAACGCGCCGCCGCTGCCGTCTGAATCCGCCATCGTCGCCATGACCGAGGGCGCGCGCGAGCTGATGAAGAATCCGCAGGGCGTCTATCTGCACATCGGCGAAACCGACCCGATCACCCTCGCCTGGATGCGCGAACAGCTCGCACTGGACGCAAAGAGTCCGCCGGTCCCTCAGCGCTTCACCGCGCGCGAACTGGTCGGCGGCAACATCCATGCCGGCGTACCGGCGCTCGTCAGCGGGCGCATCGAGGACAGCATCAGCGCCGTTCCAGACGGTGCGGACGAAGGGTACCAGCGTTTGCTCCTGGCATTGGACGAGCAGCAGTTCGCCGAGGTCCTGGCCCCCCCGGAAGCGGCGAATCTCATCATCGGACACAACGTCCAGGTGGTCGGCCGTTTCCTCGGACATGACCAACTGCCATCGGCGAGCGGCGTGACCGTGAAGGTCCCACTGATCGCCGCCCGTGTCGTCAGCGAGGATGCGGATGTCAGCCAGGACCTCGGGGTACCGCGCGAATGGCAATCGGGGGGCGAGTGGCGCCTCCCCGATGACCTGTTCGCCGACCTGAGCGACGAGCGCACGGTCATCGAGACGCGGCCCTACTATTACCTGCTCGGTCAGGTGAAGCTCGATCTGACCAGCCCAGACGTCTATGCCGACGCGATCGACGGCAACGCGCGCGCCAACGACATCCACCAGGATCCCGACGCGTTCCGCAACAAGCCCGTGCGCTTCGTCGCCACGGTCCTGCGCGCCTGGGAGGACCCCGACGTCGCGAAGGATCAGCCGTTCGGTGTCGGTCGCTGCATCCGCATCCTGGCGTACCACAGCGATTTCGGCCCGATCACCGAGACCATCGACGGTGAGGCAAAGACGCGCAGCAAGATCGTGCAGCGCATGTTCGAGTTCGCGATCACCGGATCCCAGCCGATCCCGGAGCCTCGCACGCAACTCTCGGTGACCGGACGTTTCCTGAAATTCCACGCCATTCCGGTGAAGGAGAACCAGGCCCGCGATCGGGCACACAAGCTCCAACGCCAGAGCGACAAGGTCTACGCCTACTTCCTGATCGCGCATTCCTATGGGGCCGCCCCGCCTCCGCCGCCAGCAGGCCAGACGCGGACCGAGTTCGTCGTCGGCATGTCCATCGCGGCGACCGTGCTGGTCCTGCTCACGGTGTTCTATTTCCAGATGCGCAAGGAGAACCGCGCTGCGGACCATATGCAGGTCCAGGTGCGCAAGCTCCGTGAGACCCGACGCGGACTGCGCGGGAAGATCCTCCCGGCCACCGGCGATGTCCCTGCCGTCGCACCCGACGCTTCCGCAGCTTCCACACCGGCCGCACCCGGCGCACCGGCCGCAGCAACGCCTGAAACCCCGTCAGCCGGGGACGTCGACCATCCCCCGGCCTGAACCGGGCACGTCGGCATCTTGCACCCATGCCCGCAAGCGCGGTGCCAGCGCGGTGCCGATGAACAGCTGCACGAAATGATAGATCAGGAGCGGCGGGCACAGCAGCGGCAGGTGGGGATCGCCGGCATACATGATCGACAGCATCGGCACTCCCAGCACCGCCGTCTTGTGCGATGCGCACAGGGACGCGGCCACCCGTTCTGCGCGGGTCATGTTCCACGGCCTCCGACCGCTCGCTGCGAACGCGGCTGCCAGCAGCAGCGGATACGCCACCGCGACGATGATGATGATCGCGACCAGCGACGCGGCTCCGACGCGCAGGCCGGCAGCGAAGCTGTCGCAGAACACCAGGTAGACGAGGACCAGCAGCAGCAGGCTGGTCGCGAGCGAGAACACCGCGCGTCCCCGGACGAGCCATCTTTCGCCCACCAGGCGCAGGACCTGCCCGATCGCCAGCGGAAGCACGACCATCAGCGCCAATTGCGCGAAGATGTCCCCCATCGGTATGGTCGCCTGGCGTCCAGTCGACAGGAGCACCAGCATCGGCGTGGCGACGATGCCCACGAGATTGCCGATGGTGGAATTGCAGATCGCGATCGCCTCGGAGCCGCCTGACAGCCGGGTGAGCGCGACGCAGGTCGAGATCGTCGTGGGCAGGCACGCCGCGAGCAGGAGTCCGTTGCGCATCGGCAACGGCAGCTCCAGAACGGCAAGGATGCGATCCACGAGCAGGAAGCTCACCGGGATGAGCACGAACGAGAATCCCTGAACGAATACGTGCACCCGGATCCGCCCGGCCGCAGCGCTCAAGGCGCGCAGCGGCAGCGACAATCCACAGATGAGGAAGATCAGCGCGATGATCCCGATCTTCGCGCCAGGGACATGCAGGGGACCACCGGATGCGCCAACCGCTGGGGCGCACCAGGCGGCGATCACGCATGCGACGAAGGCCGCGAGATACCAATTGCGTCCGATCCAAGCGAGCACGCCGTGGTTATGCCCCGATGCGGAAGGCCGCAAGCGCACCGCTGGAATCGCCTGCTCGCTCCGCGCTTGCAAAGGGACCTGCACGCCCGAAGCCGTATGCGGAGGCCGCATGGCGGACCACCCGGCGCTCGTCCTCGAGCATCCCCTCGCACTGGAGCCACTGCACGCGGGCCTGTTCATCTCGCGTGGTCAGGGCATCCACCCGCGACGCACCATCGACTCGTGGGAAATCATCTTCGTCGCGGGCGGCGACCTCCACATCGAGGAAGCGGGACGGCGCTTCCATCTGCTCACGGATCAGGCACTGCTCCTGCGTCCTGGCGTGGAGCATTCCGGCACCCAGCCCTACGCGCCCGAGTGCCGGTTCTACTGGATTCATTTCCAACTCATCGAAGCGGCGAAATCCCGCGATGCGCGCGGCGCGTCATCCCGCGATGAGAAGCCTCCGAGCGTGCGGGTGCCGCAGTCGGTCACCGTCGCGCGCCCGGATGCGCTCACCGCGCTGGTCCGTCGCTACCTCGACGACCAAGCTGCGGGCCGCTTGTCGCCGACAGCGGGAGCGAGCCTGATCACGCTGATGCTCTGCGAACTGGCGATGCCGTCGGCCGCGACCGCGCAGGGTGACCCGCAGTCGGTGCTCGCACGCCACGCCCACGATCTGATCGTGACCCGGTTCCATCAGGACATCTCGACAGCTTCCATCGCGCGTTCGCTGGGCTGCAATCCCGACTATCTCGGGAGGTGCTACCGCGCCATCCATGGCCACGGGATCGTCGAAGGCATCCACCGCGTGCGTCTCCAGCGTGCACGCACGCTGTTGCTGGACAGCGCACGTCCGATCGACGACATCGCGCGCGCATGCGGATTCTCGGACGCGATCTATTTCCGTCGCATCTTCAAGCGCCACGAGAGCCTGACGCCCCTCGCCTACCGCAAGCTGCACGTGCGCGTATTCGTGAACACGGAATGAGCGAACGGTGAATCCACGCCGTCGCACTGGGGCCGACTGATCGGGCAGCGGCACCGGCACCGGCGGCCGCGTGGACCGGTCGGATCGACAGGCCCACGTCGCCAGGCGGGATCACTTGGCCGGAGCGAGCTCCACCACGATCGCGGTCATCGTCGGCGCCGCAGCGCAGGTGATCGTCCAGGTGTCCTCGGCCTTGGCGGCGATATGGACATCCTCCTTGGCCTGACCGTTCTCCTGCCATTGGTAGGTGACCTTCACCGGCCGGAAGCCGCCGTTGGGCTCGGTGTAATCGGCCCAGGCGCCGATGTGGAAGAAGCCGCAGGTATTGTTCTGCTTGCCGACGAGCTTCAGCAGCGCGGAGCGCGTGCCCGCCGGGACCTTGTCGTACGTCGCGTACGAGCTGGCGCCGGCGCACGGACCCTCGGCTTTGCCGAACGAGGTGAAGGTCTTGCCGTTGTCGAACGAGACCTGGTAGTCCCAGCCCTCACCGGCTCCACGCGCCCGGTAATGGCCGCCGGCTGAGATCCGCTTCATGTCGCCCGGTGTGGTGACGGGAATGGTGACATCCGCGCTTCCGCCGGTCATGAACCAGGGATAGCCATCGGACTTCAGGCCGTTGACCACGGGATGGAAATCCGCGAAGACCACGTTCTTGTCGCGCTTGGACGGGTCGAGGTTGCCTTCGACGGCGATGCGGCCTTCCTGTGCGCCCGAGCTGAACGCGATGGTGTTCTTGCCTGCCCCCAGAGCCGGAAGCGCGCGCTGCGAATGCTGGACGTCATGCGTGACGCTGAGCGCGTCGAGGCCCGAGCCATCGCCCGTGATGTCGAACTTGAGGCGGTAGTCGTGCTTGCGGTGCACCAGCGCCTTGAGGTCCACGGTCTGTGCGCCGGACGCAGTGGCGGAAGATATCTCCTTCCAGTCGAGGCCGTTGTTGTCCGAGTACGACACGGTCACCTTGCCGTCCTTGCCGACCACGGGGGTGTAGGCGAGCGATCCGGTGAGGTACACGTAGCTCGACGGCATGCGCACGACGAACGACGCCGGCTTGGCGCCGTCGATGACGTGCAGCGCCGGCTTCTTCTTGTCATCCTCGGTGGTGGCGAGGTTCTCGCAGGCGAGCGCCGCCGACTTCACGATCTTGGCGCCCAGCGGCGGCTCGTAGACGTGCGTGCCATTGCCGACGCGGCCGGGGGCGATGTCGCCGTATTTCGGGCTGTAGACCAGATCGCCTTCGCCGGGCTTGCATTTGAGGTGCCAGCATTCGCCGCCCTCGAGCGCATTCACGTGCAGGCCCTTGTTCGAGAAGTTGCGCGTCAGCCGCTCGCCGTCGCGCAGCTGCACGTTCTGCTCGTAGCTCTGCGAATATCCGTAATCGAACAGGAAGGGGCTGTTGCCCTTCTTGCGGTAGCTGTCGGGCGAATTCTGCACCTGGTGGGTCTTCGCCGGATACCAGCCGTTCTCATCGACGTGCGGGCTGTGCGCCTTGTTGACGATGCCTTCGGGATTCGCCGTCATCTCCTCGACGCTGGCGATCGCCTTGTCGTCCTTGACGTAGTAGTTCACCAGCGACGCGTCGAGCATGTGCCAGGCGTCGTTGTAGAATACCTCGGGCACCGAGTGGTTGTTCAGCCCCCAGCCGCGCGTCTTCAGTCCGAGGTAGCGCGAGAGCTCCTCGATATGCGATGAGGCGCAGCAGCACTGGCCGTACCCATAGACGTTGGCGACCTTGATGAAATCGTGGGGGTGCTGCGCGTCGGATAGCAGGAACTCATTCGCCGGGATCGACTGCTGGCGGAACTTCACCACCGACTCCCAGATCTTCAGCGCCTTCTGCTCGTCGGTCATGCCCTCCGTGATGAATGATTTCTTCCACGCCTCGAGGCTCGACACATCCTCGATCTTGTCGGAGACGATCTTCACGTGGCTGACGATCGCCGGCGGGCCGGACGGTTTGGCGTCGGCGGCTGCAGCCATGCTCGCGATCGCGATGGCAGAGACGATCGAGGATGCGGTGGAGATCAGGCGATGGCTCATGGGGGCTCCCTGGGCCGGTCGGGCCCGACAGACAAGACAATGCTCCAGGTTCCCCATTGTGACCGGGACGCCAGCGCCGTCCCTGCATCGCTTGCAACATCTTCGCCACTTGAGCCGAACCGGGGGGTGCGAACGTGGCGCTGCGCATGTCCTCCCCCTCACCCCTCTTGCGATGCTTCGCCTTCTATCGCCGCCAGAAGGCGATGCTGGCACTGGCCACGACGATCGCGATCGCCGTCAACCTCAGCATGCCGCTGACCCAGTACCTGGTCGGTCGCGCCCTGCACGATGTCGAGCTCGGCCAGGCGGTGGTCCGTCTGGACGACGGAGGCTTCGACGCGAGCCGGGCCTGGATGTGGGTGGGCATCCTGGTGGGGGTGAATCTGGTCCGCGGCGTGTTGGGATACCTCGGCGCGATCGTCAACATCATGACCGGGCAACGGCTGCTGCACGACCTGCGCGGACGGCTGCTCGCGCAGGTGCAGCGCCTCGATCTCGGCTACCACCTCGCGCACGGCGCGGGCGAGATCATCACGCGCACCACCCGCGACAGCGACAAGGTGCGCGACGCCGTGACCGGCGGATGGCGGACGCTGCTCGAACTGGGATTGATCGTCGCCGGCGCGATGGCGCTCCTGTGCAGCTACGACGTGTGGCTGGGGCTCGTGCCGGTGCTCCTGGTGATCACCGCGATGATGCTGATCCTGCGCCAAGCCGGGCCGCTGGTCGAACTCGACCGCCGCACCGACGCCGCCTACGACCTGGCGACGCAGGATCTGGCCGAAGGCGTCTCCGGCGTGCGCGTGATCAAGGCCTTCGCGCTTGAACGCACGCGCATCGCGCGCTTTTCGCTGCGCATCGCCGCGTTCACGGCCGAGGCGCAGAAGGCGCTGCACTACACCGCGACGCGCCTACCGGTGCCGCAACTGGTGGTGGCATCCGGCCATTGCTGGATCCTGTGGTATGGCGCGGGCCTGGTTGCCAACGGCGCGATGAACCGCGGAGAGCTGGTTGCGTCGATGATGGCCATGCTCGCGGTGATCTTCCGAGTCGAGAACATCGGCCGGGTGCTGCAGGTCTTCGCCGATGCGCGCGCATCGGCCGAGCGCATCCTCGAGCTGCTCGACGCCGATCCGGCGATCAGAGCGGGGGACCAGGCGTTGCCGACGGGGCCCCTCGGCGTGCGCTTCGCAGCCGTGCGTGTCGCCAACCGCGATGGCGGCACCGACATCCTCGCCGGGCTCGACCTGCGCATCCACGCGGGCGAGGTGGTGGCGCTGGTCGGCGCCACCGGCTCGGGCAAGAGCACGCTCGCGAGCCTGCTGCCGCGGCTGCGCGATCCGGACGCGGGCGTGGTCTCGATCGGCTCGGACGCTGGCGGATGGACGGACCTGCGCAGCCTGCGGCTCGACGAGCTGCGACGCGCCGTGCAGGTCGTGCCGCAGGAGAGCTTCCTGTTCACCGACACGCTCGCGAACAATCTGCGCCAGGCCGATCCGTCGGCGAGCGATGACCGGCTGCGCGAGGTCCTGCGGTTGGCAGCGGCAGACGACGTGCTGGCCGGACTCCCGGACGGCCTGGAGAGCCGGATCGGCGAACGCGGCGTCAGCCTCTCGGGCGGCCAGCGCCAGCGCGTCTGCCTGGCGCGGGCGATCCTCGCACGGCCGGCCATCCTCTGCGCCGACGACGCCACCAGCGCGCTCGATGCGGTGACCGAGCGCAGGATCCTCGACAACCTGCGTGCGGCCGCTGCGGGCGCGACGGTGCTGCTGATCGCGAGCAAACTGTCGACCATCCTGCTCGCCGACCGCGTGCTGCTGTTGAACGACGGCCGCATCGCCGCAGACGGCAGCCACGAGCAGCTGATGGCATCGTCGCATCGGTACCGCGATCTCCTCGGCCTGAACGAACCGGGCGCGGCATGAGCGACCTGCAGATGGAGGAGGAACTGGCGAAGGTGCGGCTCGACCGCCGCATGCTCGGGCGCATGGTCGAACTGATGCGGCCGATCATCGGCGGCATCCTGGTGGTCGTGCTGATCGAGGCGGTGCTGGTGTCGTCGATCTTCGTGCGTCCGTGGTTCATCCGCGAGGTCGTCGACAACGGGTTCATCTCGGGCCCCACCGGGTGGGACGTCGACCGCGCCCTCGTCGCGTGGATGACCGCTGGCCTGGGGCTCACTTGGCTGGTGCGCTTCGGATTGGCGGGCGTTTCCGAATACCTGCGCGGCAGCATGGCCAACCGCGTACTCAACGACCTGCGGGTACGCGTGTTCGCGCACGTGCAGCACCTGAGCGCGCGCTACTTCGACCGCACCAAGACCGGGCGCATCGTCTCGCGCGTCGATCGCGACGTCGACAACCTGCAGCCGCTGCTGGTGCACGGTCCGCCCGAGCTGCTCTCGACCCTGATGCGCACCGTGGGGGCGGGCATCCTGCTGTGGCTGATGGACCCGCCGCTGTTCTTCGCCTTGCTGCCCGCGGTCCCCCTGCTGTTCGGGGCCATCCTGCTGTTCCAGAAAGCGGGCACGCGCCTGTCGGCTGACACCAACGAGAAGAAATCACGCGTCACCGCCCATCTGGTCGAATCGGTGAATGGCGTGCGCGTCCTGCAGCAGACCGTGCAGGAGAAGCCCAACCAGCGGCGCTATGACCAGATGCTCACCGATCTCGACCGCTCTGCGATCCGCGCTTCGTTCGGCTGGGGCTGGTTCCCGCCATTCACCATGGTGCTCTTCACCACCGGCCTGGGCGCGCTGGTGCTGGTCGGCGGGCACGGCGTGGCCAGCGGTGAGCTGACCTTCGGCCAGCTCACGCAGTGCGTGTTCTACGTCTTCCTGTTCCTGGGCCCCCTCCAGGAGCTGGGCGACCTGTTCGAAAAGTTCGCCACGGGCGCGGCGTCGGCGCAGCGCGTGTTCCTGCTCTTGGATACCAGGGCCGAGGTGGTCGATCGGCCCGGCGCGCAGATCCTGGCCACCACGCGCGGCGAGATCGCCTTCGAAGGCGTGCGCTTCGCCTACGACCCGACGGGCCCACCGGTGATCCACGACCTGGATCTGCAGATCCGCGCTGGCGAACGCCTGGCGATCGTCGGCTCCACCGGCCACGGCAAGAGCACGCTCGTCCAGCTGCTGACGCGGTTCTACGACGTCCAGGGCGGACGCATCACCCTCGATGGCCACGACGTCCGTGACCTCGCCCAGGAAGGCCTGCGCCGCCACGTGGGCGTGGTGCTGCAGGACAACGTGCTCTTCTCGGGATCGGTGCTCGACAACCTGCGTCTCGCCGCTCCGGACGCCGACGACCAGCGCCTGATCGCCGCCGCGCGCGAACTCGGTGTCGACGAAGTGCTCGAACGCCTACCGCACCGATACGCCACCGAGGTCGGCGCCGGCGGTTCGCACCTGAGCCACGGTCAACGGCAGCTGGTGTGCCTGGTGCGCGCCTATCTCGCCGACCCGGCCGTACTGGTGCTCGACGAGGCGACGTCGGCGGTCGACATCCACACCGAGCGGCGCATCCAGCGTGCGCTGCGCCGCCTGTGCGACGGCCGCACCGCGATCATCATCGCCCATCGCCTCGCGACCATCCGCGATGCCGATCGCATCGCCGTGATCAAGCACGGCCGTCTGGTCGAGACCGGCAGCCACGATGAGCTGATGGCAGCCCGCGGATCGTATGCGGAGCTGTATGCGGCGTATGAACGGGGAGAGCAGCGGTAGGAGAAACGTGCTCCGTCCTCGGTCCTCCGTCCTCCGTCTCGGTGGACAACGTCCTACGCGCGACCGTGCCT
>JACCZE010000319.1 GCA_013696105.1 Planctomycetota bacterium
CGAGCCGCGACAAAGCCCGGGGGTAGGCACGCAGTGCCGTAGGGGCGACAGCCCCTGAGCAAACAGCGGGCGCCGAGCGGCGGTGGCGGCATACAATCGGCGTAGCCGATGCCGCCACGATCAGAACTGCCCCGCAGTCCTGATCGAGCCGCGACAAAGGCACGCAGTGCCGTAGGGGCGACAGCCCCTGAGCAAACAGCGGGCGCCGAGTCGGCGGTGGCGGCATACAATCGGCGTAGCCGAGCCGCCACGATCAGGAATGCCCCGCAGTCCTGATCGAACCGCACGCTGAGCAAACAGCGGGCGCCGAGCGGCGGTGGCGGCATAAAATTGGCGAAGCCAATGCCGCCACGATGAGGACTGCTCTGCAGTCCTCATCGAGCTGCGACAAAGCCCGGGGGTAGGCCCTACCGGGCCGTAGGGGCGATAGCCCCTGAAACTAAAGCCGCGCAGCGACTCCACGCATGGTGTCCCGGGTGCCGTCCTGCTGCGGCAGGATCTCGGTCTCCACGGTCTTGCGCGCGTCCTCATTGAGATGGCCGTTGTTGGTTCGGTAGGATCGCAGCAGCTGCTCTTCCTGCAGATGCAGCGCTGTGAGTGCGAACCGTTCGCTGACGCGCATCAGGCCCTGGATCAGGCCCGAGAGGGACTTGCCGAACAGCCCGGCATTGGCCGCAGGGACGCCGCCCTGGGCGAGGATCAGCGCGCGCAGGCGCTCCACGCGTTGGCCGTGGGACTCGCGGCAGGCCTCCAGCGTCTCTTTGAATGGATAGAGGTGCAGCCGATCGATGACGTGGCGATGGGCGCGCGCCATGGCGATCTCGCTGCGCAGCGCGGTGTTCAGGCATGCGCAGGTGGGGTGGGCGGACAGCTTGGTGAGCAGCAATTGCCGGATCGGGTTGCTCGCGAGCCAGCGCACCGGCTCCAGGGTCAGGGTTCTCATCGGTCCTCCTTCGATCCGCAGGGATGCGGATCAACCGGCGATTCTGCGGACCCGGGTTGGCACAGGGAGAAAACCTTCGGACATCCTGCACGGTGGCATTAGTCCGATAATAGGGGTTTCGAGTGCAGGGGGGCACCCGCCAGCGGTGGTGGGTGGTCACCTCGACTCAGCAGCGACGGTCCTCGAGCCGCCAATCACCCTACTCACTTCTCGGTGAGGCGCTTGAGCCGCGCGCGCAGGCCGACGACCTCCTCCTTCAGCTTGCGGAACTCCTCGCGCATGGCCGCCGACTTCTCGCGGTCCTCGGTGACCTCCTTGGCGAATTGGTCGCGCAGGGATTGTACTT
Organism: Planctomycetota bacterium; assembly: GCA_013696105.1. Taxonomy (GTDB): domain Bacteria; phylum Planctomycetota; class UBA11346; order UBA11346; family UBA11346; genus JACCZE01. The sequence continues at coordinate 1,290 of JACCZE010000319.1, forward strand.
CCTTGCGCTTCTCCTCGAGCTGGGTCTGCATCTCGGCACCGGAGCTCACCGAATCCGCGAGCTCGCTCTCGAGCTGCCGTTTGCGTTCGCGCAGGCCATCGCGTTCATTCTGGGCGCGCTTGAGCTCACGCGCGAGGTCGCCGGATTTGACGCTGACGCCCGCGTGGGTGCCGGTGAGCCGTTCGAATTCCTGGATGCGCTCGTTGGCCGCGGCGAGCTGGTCGCCGAGGGCTTTGACCTGCGCGCTCAGGCTGTTCACGTCGACGCGCTTGGCGCCGACCTCGTCCAACTGCGCATCCTTCTGCTGGATGGTCTGATCGCGCTCGTCGAGCATGCGTTGGAACTCTTCGCGCTGACGACGCATGCGGGCGTCGGCGGCTTCGAGGCGCTCGCGCAGTTCGGCCAGATCGCGTTCGGCTTGCTTGGCGGCCGCCTCGCGGGCAGCGACGTCCTCGCGCAGGGCGACGAGTTCCTCGTTGGTGAAGCCGGAGGCGGCCGCGCCGCGCGCGCGCAGCCCATCGAGCTCGGCCAGCGCCTGGCGCAGCTGTTCGCTGGCCGTCGCCAGCTTGGCTGCGGTTTCGTCCGCATCGCGGCGGCTGGCCATCGACGTGGTGAGGGCGGCGGCGTGATCCTCCTTTGCCCGATCGATCTCGGTGCGGGCGTTGGCGAGGCTGTGGTCGCGATCGACCATCGCGGCCTTCAGGCCCGCAACGTCGTTGGAGAGCTGGGCTTCGATGACTTTCGAGGCCGAAATCTGGTCCTGGGCCTCGGCGAGCCGATCGGACAACGCGTGGACGCGCTCCTGCACCGCAGTGACCAGCGCGCGGCCAGCTTCGGACATCTCCTCGCCGCCGATGGATTTCGCCAGCTCCAGCTTGTGCGCGGCCTTGGCGATCGGATCGGAGAATTCCCCTCCCGCACCCGCCACTGCGTGCCACGAGGTCAGCGATCCCAGCGCCTGCGCGATCCGCAGCTGGTTCGCTTCCGCGTCGTCGGCGCGGCGGCTGGCGCGGGCGAGTTCATCGGCGGTGCGCTGGAGATCACGATCCTTCGACGCGGCGTCGCGTGCGCTCTCGGCGGCCTTCGACTCGAGGGTGCGGATGCGGTCGCTCGCCGCGGAGTAATCGGCCTTGGCCGACGCCAGTTCACTGCGCGCGGACGAGACCTCCTGGACCTTCCCAGCGAGCGCTGCGCCCTGCGCGGCCATCTCCTTGCGCACGGCGGCGATCTCGGACTGGTTGCGCCGGAGTCCCGCTTCGCGTTCGGCGAGGGTCTCCTGGATCACGGACAGCTCCTGCGCCGCGGCCTGGAGACGTTCGCGCTGCGAGGCGAGTTCATCGCTGCGCTGGGCCAAGGTCGCCGCGAGGCCGCGGTGACGGACGGCGACGGCCTCGGCGAGCCGTTTGCCGCCCTGCGCGATCTGGGTCGGCACATCACGGCGGGTGGCGATGCCGGTTTCGCCATCGCTCGGCAGTTGCGACAGGGTGAGGTCGAGATCCATGCGGGCGCCGGCGATCGCCTGGGCTCCATCATCTCCGGTACTTGCAGCGGCATCGGCGAGGCGCTGGATCGACTCGGCGAGCGCCCGGGTGGCGGAATCGGAGACCGACAGGCGGGATGCCAGCTCGGTCGCACGCTGCTCCGAGGTTTCAGCACGGGCGCGCGCCTCGCGCAGATCGCCTTCGCGCGCGTCGCGCTGCTGGGTGAGCTGGGCGATGATCTCCTTGCCGCTGGCGGCCATCTCATCGCGCTCGTTCACCAGACCCTCTGCCCGATCCTTGCTGATGCTCAACTGCTGATCGAGGCTGGCGATCTCGGCGGACATGCGCTCGGACTCGTCGGAGAGGTCGCGTTTGCGCTTGTCGAGCGCGGTGATCGCGTCGCGCATGCGGCGTCCGAGGTCGCTGCCGACGTCGGTCGGATCGTGGGCCTCGACCGCCGCGGCGAGGGCGTTCGCGCTCTCGGCGACCGAGCGGTCGGATGCGAGCATGCGCGCCAGATCAGACGCCAACTCGTGCTCCAGGCGCATGCGCGCGTCTTCGCGGGCGGTGCGCGCGTCGATCTCGATCTGGGCCTGGGCCAGCTCGTGCACCAGCGCCTGGGATCGGTCCTGGGCCTGGGCCAGCTGGGAGGCGAGCTGCCCGCGCTCGACTTCCACCGTGGTGCGCTGCGCATGTGCGTCGGAGATCTGCAGCCGCAGGTTGGCGGCCTCGGCGGCGGCGAATTCGAGATCGTGCGCCAGATGCTCGACGCGGTGCTCAAGCTCGGTGGCCTTGGTCGAGACCTGGCGGTTCTCGGATTCGAGCGCCGCGCGCTTGGCCTGGGTGTCGCGCAGCTGGGACTTCGCCTGCTCGCCGTCCGCGCGCGCGTGCTCGAGATCGATGCCGACCTGCGCGAGCTGCCCCTGCAGACGGTTCGCGTTGCCCGCCTGCGCCAGCCGGTCGCTGTCGGCCGCGGCCAGTCGCGCCTTCAGCGCGTCGAGCTCGCCGAGCAGGCGGGCATTATCATCGGCGAGATCGCCCTTGCGCCGTGCGAGCGCCGCAAAGGCGTCGCGCACATGCGCGCCCAGCTCCTCGGCCTGCGCGAGATCACTGACATCAGTCTGATCGGTCATAACGGCTCCATGCGCATGCGCGCGACCGCTCATGATCCCCCCAGGACAGTGAATACAGGCGACGACGCCACACGCGCAACGCGGTGCAGTGATACAGCGTGCATGATCCAGGCCGCCGTCGTAGGGGGGGGCCAGGGGCGCAGCCCCCACAATCCCAGGCGGCTCCGCCGCCCGACCGCCCGAGCCCGCTTGCGTGATACAATGGGCGAAGCCCATCACGCAACAATCCTGGCTGTTTCAGCCAGGATTGAGGGCGACCAAGGGTCGCGGGGGTTTGGGGGCGAAGCCCCCGACTATTTGCCGTCCGTGAGCCGGCGCAGCCGCGCGCGCAGCCCGACGACCTCTTCCTTGAGCTTGCGGAACTCCTCCTTCATGGCGGCGGTCTTCTGGCGTTCCTCGGCGACCTCCTTCGCCATCTCCTCGCGGGCCTCCTGGATCTCCTTGCGCTTCTCGTCGAGCTGGGTGCGCAGCTCGTCGGTCGAGCTCACAGCATCCGCGAGATCGTTCTCGAGCATGCGCTTCTGCTCGCGCAGGGAATCGCGCTCGTTATGCGCCTTCTTGATCTCCTTGGCGAGATCGCTGGTCTTCACCGACGAGCCGACGTGTTCGCCGTACTGGGCTTCCATCTCCTTGATGCGCTCGTTGGCCGACGACAGCTGCTGGCTGAGCATGTTGACCTGGGCTTCGAGACCCTTGACATCGACATTCTTGGAGCCGTGCTCGTCGAGCAGGCGGTCCTTGTCCTGGATCACCTGGTCGCGCTCCTCGAGCATGCGCTGGAACTCTTCGCGCTGGCGCTTCAGCTTCGCCTCGCTGGATTCCACCTTCTCGCGCAGGCCGTGCAGCTCGGCGTCGAGCTGTTTGCGGGCGAGCTGCTCCTTCGACAGGTCCTTGCGCAGGCTGACCAGCTCTTCGTTGATGTTCTCGGCCGATGCGCCGCCGCGTGCGCGGTAGTCCTCGAGCTCGGCCTCGGCCTGGTTCAGGCTCTCCTGCAGCAGGGTCAGGCGCTCATTCAGCGCGTCGAGTTCGCTGCCCTTGTCCAGCAACTCGCTCACCGCATTCGCCTGGACCTCGTTGGCCTTCACCAGTTCGACGTTCAGGTTCTCGATGCTGTGATCGCGATCGACCACCGCGCCGCGCAGGTTCGCCAATTCGCTCTGCAGGCGGGCTTCGTTCGACTTGGTCGTCTCGAGCTGGCTGCGGGTGTCCGACAGCTCGCCTGCGAGGCTCTGGGTCTGGCTGCGTACGGCCTCGACGAACGATTTGCCGGCGTTGGCGAGTTCGTCGCCGCCCACCGACTTGGCCATCTCGAGCTTCTGGGCAGCTTTGCTGATCGGGTCCGACAGGTTGCCGCTGGCTGGTCCGCCCAGCGAGCGCAGCGATTGCGCGATCAGCAGCTGGTTCTGCACCGCGGATTCGGCGCGGGCGTGGGCCTCGGCGTGCTCCGAGCGCATCTCTTCGAGGTCCTTGCGCGCCTCGGCGAGCTGGCTGCGGGCTTCGTTGAGCCGCGATTCCTGATCCGACAGGCGTGACTGCGCGACTTCCAGATCGGCCTTGGCGCTGAGCAGCTCCGATCGGGCGTTGCTCAGATCCTGGACGCGCGCGGCCAGCGCATTGCCCTGCTCGGTCATCTCCTTGCGGATCGCCGAGACTTCGGCCTGGTTGCGCTTGAGCGAGTTGTCGCGTTCGTCGATCGCGCTCTTGGTGGTCGCGATCTCGCCGCGCAGCTTCTCGATCTCGCCCATCAGGTTCTGCTGGTTCTTCTGGGCCTTGCTGATCGCCTTGGTGCCCGCCTGGTTGCGCGCGATCATCGCCTGGGCCAGCTTCTGGCCGCTCTCGGCGATCTGCGAGCTGATGTCCGCCGGAGCGACGACATCCTCTTCGCCCTCGCCCGGCAGCTGCGACAGCGCCAACTCGAGGTCCATGCGCGGATCTTCGATCGACGGAGCGTCTTCGATGCCGTCCTTGAGCGTCGCGTTTGCGAGCGCCGACAGGGCCTCGGCCAGCTTGCGGTTCGCGGACTCGGCTTGGGTCATGCGGTCCTGGAACTCGCCGAGCTTGGCGGCTGCGGCGTTGTTCTCGACGCGCAGTTCATTGAGCTCGGCTTCGCGCGAATCCTTCTGCTGGCGCAGCTGGGTGATGATCTCCTTGCCGCTCTCAGCCATCTCGTCGCGTTCGACCTCGAGCGTCGATGCGCGCTCGGAGGCATCCTTGAGCTGGGTGCGGACCTCGTCGAGCTCGGTCTTGAGGCGATCGGCTTCTTCGGCGATCTGCTTCTTGCGGTCGGCGAGCGCGGTGACGGTGCGCTTGAACACATCGGTCGGGACCGGATCGCCGGGCTTTGCGTCTTCGAGCGCGAGCGCGAGATCCGCGGTCGCATCTGAGAGATCGGCATCGCCACGTGCGGCTTCCACCAGCGTGGCCGCGATGGCGCGGTCGTTGGCGGCGTCGGATGCGCGCTTCTCCTCGGTCTTCGCCAGCTCGCCGCGCACCTTCGCGATGTCGGAGGAGAGGCGATCGTTGTCCTTGGCCAGCTCCTGCTTGCGTGCGCTGAGCGCGGCGACGGTGGCCTGGAGCTGCTTCTGCAGCTCCTTGGCCGCGTCGTCGGCGTCGGCGCCCTGCTCCATCGCGAGCGCGAGGTCGGCGGTCGATTCGGCGAGGCTATCGTCGCCCTTGGCGGCGCGCAGCAGCTGCGAAGCGATCGCACGATCGACCTGGGCCTGCGAACGCGTCTGCTCCTGGGCGCGCTTGAGCTCGTCGCGCGCTTCGGCCAGTTCGGTCTCGAGGGTGCGCGCACGCGCCAGTTCCTTGGCGACGGCGTTGGCCGCGGATTGGTCGGCTTCGACCTGCTCCTGCAGCGCGGTGATGACCTTCTCGGCGGCGCCGCTGACGGCGGACTTCTCGTCATGGTCGGTCAGCGCCTGGTCGAGCGAGGCGAGGGTCTTGTCGAGCTTGGGATGCGCGGGCGCGTCTGGAGCGTTCTTGCGCAGACGCGCGAGCGCACGCACCTGTTCCGCGAGCGATTGCTCGCGCTTGGTGCCGGCGTCGAGCTCGCGCCGCTGCTCGTTGACGAGCTTCTCGAGCGCGGAGCCGGCGCTGCGCAGGCGATCCGACAGTTTCTTCTGGTCGACCTTCTTGACGTTCACCGGCGCGGCGTCCTCGTCGGCGCCGATCAGGCGGTTGACCACCTGGATCTGGTCGGAGATGGCTTGCGTCGCCTCGGGCGAACCGCCCTGGAGCTTCTCGATCAGTCCAATGGCGGCTTCGCTGCGCTTCTCGGGCGTCGCCTCCTCGTCGGCGAGGGCTGGCGGCAGGTCGACATGGTCGGTCTTGGCGCGGTCTTCCAGTGCGCCGAGCACCTGGTTGTAGGCGTAGCGCAGCTGCTGGATGCCGTTCTCGGAGTCGACGCGCTCCTGCTCGGCTTCGTCGGCGATCTGCTTGAGCGCGACGATGCGCTGGCGGCTGCGGGCGAGTTCGGCCGCGAGTTCGCGCGCGACGGTGGTCGCGCCGGCGAGGACCTCGGCGGGATCGCCGCTCGGATCGGGAAGCGCGGTGAAGGGGACCTTCTGGCTCGAAGCGCCGGTGACCTTCGAGACGGTGTTCTCCATCTCCTCGGCTTCGGTGCGCGCGCCGTCGAGGGCTTCGATGAGGTTCGCCACGGGCTGCGCGACGTCCATCGCCGACAGGCTGCCCTCCTTGAGCTGTTCGAGCAGCAGCAGGTCGCCTTCGAGCAGGTTGGCGCGCGGATCGTTCTCGCGTTCGGCCTTGTCTTCGAGCGACTGCTTGGCGATGCCGCGCAGGCGTTCGAGGTCGTTCATCAGGGTCTGGATGACCTTGGAGCCGGTGCCGAAGTCGTGGTAGAACTGCTCGTCCTGCCCGGCGCTCTCGGAAACCGGATTCTCTTCCTGGTGCCGTCCGCCGTAATACTGGTTGTCGATCCCGAGCACGCCGCCGATGAGATCGCCCGAGTGGATCATCTGCGCGCGCACGGTCTCGCGGAGCTTGTCCTTCTCGGAGAGCGTCGTCGACAGCAGCGCCATCTTCTCCTGCAGTTGGTCCTGCAGCTCGTAGTTGTCCTGCTGGATATCCTGATTGGTCTGCTCGGCGTTCTCGAGCTTCGCCTTCAGCGCTTCCATCGCCTTCTCGTAATCGGCCTGCGACGACTTGGCGTTGCCCAGCACCTGCATCGCGTTCTGCAGTTCGTTCTGGATGCGCGAGCGTTCCGACTCGGCCGCCTGTTCGCGCAGGATGCGCTTCTCGAGCTCTTTCTGGGTCTTGCGGAGGAGTTCTTCCTTCTCGGCGTCGCTGAAGGCGTCGGCCTTGCCCGCCAAGTGCTGATTCAAGAGGGACAGGATCCACTCCATCAGCTTCTTCTCGCTGATGACCTTGAGCTTCTTGCTCTGGCCCTGCTTGCGCACCAATTCGGCGGCCGTCGTGCTCTCGCCCAGGTTCTGCAGCGACGAGGCGAGGTCCTGCGTCGAAACCGGATCTTTCCCAGCCATGGCAACTCCTTGGCAATGGAGCGGTTGCCGCAATGGCTCGCCCGCATCGCGGTCAATCCAGAGATTGGACCCTCCGCCGGAAAGGGCAGCAAGGCCTGCCGTGACGGGCACTTCCGATGTGATACACGGGGTCCATCGGGCCGCGGCGGAACGCCCAATTCCTAGCCGGCACGTCCCTGTCCGGTCAGCTTTCAGGCTATGGCTGTGCAGCCCGACCCCCGCCAGTCGCAGCAGGGTCGGGAACAGTCGATCATGGTCAGGGGAGCGTCGACGATCGATCCGGCGGGAACCCGTCCAGGGCAGGTGACGCAGCGGCCCACGCGCATGCCGCCGTCGTACAGGGTGCCTTTTCCGCCGCACAGCGGGGTGTTGCTTCCTCCATCCTTCTGGATTCACCCGCACCGCTTCGTCGCTGCGCAGCTCGGTGCAGTAGGCTGGGCGCGCGTGCTCCGCGCATGTGTTTTATTGCGGATGTTTCTTGCGTCAGGGCGAGGTCGTCAGCGCGAGGACACGCAGCGGAATCCCGCATGGCAGAGTCCGGTGTCCGGCGAGCATTTCATCCGCGACCCCGGCAGGTAGCCCCGGCAATAGACGTCGCTGCAGAGGTAGGATCCGCCGCGCTGCACGCGCTTGGCGACACCCGGTTCATCCGGATCGACGCTGTCCTGCGGACCGTGCGGATCGATCGCCAACGACCGGGCATAGGCATCGGGGCGATACCAATCCGAGCACCACTCCCACACGTTGCCTGAGAGGTCGTGCAGCCCGAACGCGTTCGCTGGGAACGAGGCGACCGGGGCGGTGCCGGCGAAGCCATCGCTCGCGTCGTCCCGGGCCGGGAAGGCGCCCTGCCAGATGTTGGCGACCCAGCGGCCCGAGGGGGTCTGATCATCGCCCCAGGCGTAGCGCTTGCCGACGAGCCCCCCGCGCGCGGCGAATTCCCACTCGGCCTCGGTCGGCAGGCGCTTGCCTGCCCAGGTGGCATAGGCGGCGGCATCCGTCCAGGCGATATGGACGACGGGATGCTGTTCCCGCCCGATGATCCCGCTGTCCGGTCCCTGAGGGTGCCGCCAATCGGCACCAGCGACGAATCGCCACCAGGCGGTGGCCTCGGTGAGATCGGTCCCGGCGGGCGTGAATACCAACGAACCGGCGACCAGCTGCGATGGATCCACCCCCGGGAAGGAGGCCGCATCGGGAACGCGTTCGGCCACGGTCACGTGAGCGGTTGCCGCGACGAAGCGCGCGAAGGCGGCATTGGTCACCTCGGTCGCATCCATCCAGAAACCGCTGACCGTCACCTGATGCGCCGGCCGAGCATCGGCTGGTCCATCGTCCGCGCCTATGGTGAAGGCCCCGCCCGGAACCCATGCCATGCCGACGTGATCCACCTCGGCGCCCGAGGCGACGCCCGACCAGGCGGAAAGCAGCGCACCCACGGTGAGCAGAGCGATCATGCGCATACCGTCTCCTCGCATACGGAGATGATCGGCTTCAAGGCTGCCTGCGGGAAACGAAAAACCCCGGCGGATTTCCGCCGGGGTTTTTCGTTGGCCATCGCCAAACGGATCACTTCACCTTGGCGAAGTATTCCTTCGAACCCTTGGGGTCGGCCTTCATGGTGGCCTGGCCTTCGGTCCAGTTGGCGGGGCAGACCTCGCCGTGCTTGGCGACGAACTGGAACGCCTTGATGACGCGAAGGACCTCGTCGACCGAGCGGCCGACCGGCAAGTCGTGGACGATAGCGGCGCGGACGACGCCTTCGGGATCAATCACGTACAGGCCGCGCAGGGCGATGCCGGCTTCCTCGATCAGGCAGCCGTAGTCGCGCGCGATCGACTTGTTCATGTCCGCGACCAGCGGGTAGCCGAGGTCGCCCAGGCCGCCGTTGTTGCGCGGGGTGTTGCGCCAGGCGAGGTGGGTGAACTTGCTGTCGACGCTGACGCCGATGACCTCGGTGCCGATGGCCTTGAAGTCGGCGATGCGGTCGCTGAAGGCGATGATCTCGGTCGGGCAGACGAAGGTGAAGTCGAGCGGGTAGAAGAACAGGACGGCCCACTTGCCCTTGTAATCGCTGAGCTTGAGGGTCTTGAACGAGCCGTCCGCCATGACGGCGTCAGCGGCGAAATCCGGGGCTTTTTTCTGGACGAGGGACATGGGAGAGGCTCCTGAGGGCGTGGATTTGGTGGGTTTGGGAGGGGTGGGGATCATTCCCGGGCGGTCGGGGTGTCAACCGAGAGGGGCGGAGAGTCTTTGCGACCGCATGTCCTGTGGTCCGCGTACCCCATGGGCCTGCCTGGATCCGATGATCGCTGCTATTTCCCCGGGGATAAGGAACGCGTCCAGATCCCCGGTTCAGCGATTCCCAGGAGGCCGCATGGCGTTGGTCGCCTGCTCGCTGCGCTTGCTGGCTTGGCGGAGAGGCTCTGGGAAGAACTGAAGGAGGACAGGGGCTCGGTCCCAGGTTCTCCTTCCTCCGGCTACCGGGATGGCATCTGGCAAAGAGTATGCCGGTCACGTGCGGTGCCCGGACCTGCCATGCTCATCGCGCGGGGCTGTCGACGGAGAACGGAGGACGGAGCATCGAGCACGTTCCCTTTACATGTTCTCGATCATCGCGGTGCCGAATTCCGAGCACTTCACTTCTTTAGCGCCGGTCATGAGGCGGGCGAAGTCGTACGTGACGATCTTCTTCCCGATCGCGCCGTTCAGGCCCTTGATGATCAGGTCGGCGGCTTCGTTCCAGCCCATGTGGCGCAGCATCATCTCGCCGGAGAGGATGACCGAGGCGGGATTCACCTTGTCGAGGTTGGCGTACTTCGGCGCGGTGCCGTGGGTGGCTTCGAAGATCGCGCGGCCAGTGGCGTAGTTGATGTTCGCGCCGGGGGCGATGCCGATGCCGCCGACCTGCGCGGCGAGCGCGTCGGACAGGTAATCGCCGTTGAGGTTCAGGGTGGCGATGACGCTGTATTCGGACGGACGCAGCAGGATCTGCTGGAGCATGGCGTCGGCGATGACGTCCTTGATGACGATCTTCTTGCCGGTCTTCGGGTTCTTCAGCTCGCACCAGGGACCCTGGTCGATGAGCTTGGCGCCGTACTTGCGTTGGATGAATTCATAGCCCCACTTCATGAAGCCACCCTCGGTGAACTTCATGATGTTGCCCTTGTGGACGAGCGTGAGATTGGGCTTGTCGAAGGCGATGGTGTAGTCCATCGCGGCCTCGACCAGGCGCTCGGTTCCTTCACGCGACACCGGCTTGATGCCGAACGACGCGGTCTCGGGGAATCGCACCTTCTTGATCATCTTCAGCTCGACCAGCAGGTCGCGCACCTTCTTCGCCTCGGGCGTGCCCGCGTCGAATTCGATGCCGGCGTAGATGTCCTCGGTGTTCTCGCGGAAGATCACCATGTCGACCTTCTCGGGCTCCTTCACCGGGCTCGGGACGCCGGTGAAATACTGCACCGGGCGCAGGCAGGTGTAGAGGTCGAGCATCTGCCGCAGGGCGACGTTGATCGAGCGGATGCCGCCGCCGACCGGCGTGGTCATCGGACCCTTGATGCCGATCACGTACTCGTCGATCGCCTTGAGCGTCTCCTCGGGCAGCCACCACTCGGGCTTGTTGTCGGGCGAGGTCGGGTCGCCGCCGCTGAGCTTCACCGATTTCTCGCCGGCGTAGACCTCCATCCAGGCGATCTTGCGCTTCCCTTTGTAGGCCTTCTCGACCGCGGCATCGAGCACCCGGACCGAGGCGCGCCAGATGTCAGGCCCGGTGCCGTCGCCCTCGATGAAGCAGACGATCGGGTTCTCGGGCACGGTCAGCTTGCCGTTGACGAGGGTGATCTTCTGGCCGTTGGCGGGTGGCTTCGGGGTCGTGGGGCTGGGCATGGGAGTCCTTGCGGTGATGGGGCCGTCGACGCGCGGCGGCGAGGTGGGGATGATGCGGTGGCCCATGGGCTTGCAACCCGGGGACGCGTGTGCGGCCCGGATCATCGCCGCTTCACGCAGGGACGGGCACGCTAAGGTCTGCGATCCGCCCTCCATACATGCGGTGCATACCTCGCCCCAGCAGCTTTGCATGCCTGGGGCTCCGCCAGCCCTCGTATCGTCGCAAGCCATTGCCAGGAGCCCCCATGAATCCCCCGACCGCCGCCAATGCCCTGCCCGATGTCGTCGAGAAGGAGCTGTCGCACTTCCAGAACACGCTCGATCTCCTGCACAAAGGCGCGATCGACGGCGACAAGGTGTTCAAGCCCTTCCGCTTGGTCCACGGCATCTATGGCCAGCGCCAACAGGGCGAGAGCCAGATGGTGCGCATCAAACTGAAGTACGGCATGGTCGACCCGAAGCAGATGCGCGTGCTCGCCGACACCTCAGAGAAGTTCACCAACGGCATCAGCCACATCACCACCCGCCAGGCGATCCAGTTCCACTTCGTGCCGCTGAACGACACTCCGTCGCTGATGCGCTCGCTCGAGGAGTGCGGCCTGACCACGCGCGAGGCCTGCGGTAACGCGGTACGCGCAGTGGTCGGCAGCCCGCTCGCGGGAACTCGCACCGATGAGCCGTTCGCGATCGAGCCCTACGCCGAGGCGGTGTTCCAGCACTTCCTGCGCGGTCCGTTGTCCTCGACCCTGCCGCGCAAGTTCAAGATCGGCTTCGGCGGTTCCGACGCGGATCCGTTGGCGCAGGTCAACATCCAGGACGTCGGCGCCACCGCCGTGGTCAAGGACGGCAAGCAGGGATTCCGCGTCGTCGCCGCCGGCGGCCTGGGCGCGACCCCGCAGGCCCCGATCAAGCTCTACGACTGCCTCGACAAGGCCGAGCTGGTACCGGTGTGCGAAGCCGTCGTGCGCGTCCACCACAAGTACGGCGATCGCCAGAATCGCGCCAAGGCGCGTCTCAAGTTCGTCCTGCGCCAGAAGGGCGACGAGGGCTTCCGCGCGCTGTTCGAGGAGCAGCTCGCGGCGGTCAAGGCCGAGGGCATCCGCGGCACGCTGCTGCCGGATACGCTGCCGCCCGCCAATCCCACCGCGATCCCGCTCGACGTCGGCTCGGCCGAGGAGCGTGCATGGCGGAAGTGGAACGTGCGCTCGCACCGTGAAGCTGGCCTGGCCGTGGTGTCGGTGTGCATCCGCCGTGGCGACATCCCGGCGAAGGAGATGCGCATCCTCGCCGATCTCGCCGAGAAGTACGCGGGCAGCGAGGTGCGTTCGACCAATGACCAGAACCTGATCTTCCGCCGCGTGAAGATCGCCGACCTGTCGGCGCTGCACACCGAGCTGGCCAAGCTCGGCTACACCCGCAAGGCGCACAGCCTGATCGACGTGGTCAGCTGTCCCGGCGCCAGCACCTGCCAGCTCGGCATCACGCTGTCGAAGAATCTCGGCCGTGAGCTCGAGGAGGCGCTGACCAAGATCGGCGAAGACGAGCGCATCATGCAGGCGCACATCAACATCAGCGGCTGCCCGAACAGCTGCGGCCAGCACCACATCGGCACTATCGGCCTGCACGGCGCGGCTTCGAAGATCGGCGACAAGCTGGTTCCGCACTACGTGCTGATGATCGGCGGCGGAGATGAAGGCGACAAGGTCACCTTCGGCTCGATGATCGCCCGCATCCCGGCGCGCAAGGTGGTCGAAACCATCACCGCACTGGCCACCTGGTACAAGGCGGAGCGCAGCGCGACCGAGAGCTTCGTGCAGTACCTGCGGCGCATCAACGGGGACGGCCAGGAGAAGGACGCCGCCAAGGCGTTGAAGGCCAAGCTGAAGGAGCGCCTGACCCCGATCTTCGCCTACAAGGAGGGCGAACTGACCGAGAAGGACCTGCACGATCTCGGCTCGGACCGGCTGTTCACGCTCGACGAGCTCGGCGCCGGCGAGTGCATGTCTTAATCTCAGGGGCTGATCTCAGGGGCTGATGCCCCTACGGCCCTGCGGGCCTACCCCGCGGGCTTTGTCGCGGCGCTTTTTCTCAGGGGCTGATGCCCCTACGGCCCTGCGGGCCTACCCCACGGGCTTTGTCGCGGCACGATGTCGTCGGGAACCGCCGACATCGTGGCGGCATCGGCTGCGCCGATTGTATGCCGCCACCGCCGCTCGGCGCCCGGGTTATCTCAGGGGCTAACGCCCCTACGGCCCTGCGGGCCTACCCCGCGGGCTTTGTCGCGGCGCTTTTGCTCAGGGGCTGGCGCCCCTACGGCGCGCGCACGCGCCTACCC